>JAJZAN010000007.1 GCA_021799435.1 Bacillota bacterium
ACGGGAGGATGCCGTCAACCACCGCGAGCCAGTTGACGCGGTCGGCCAGCCACCGGACGGCCAGACTCAGGCCGCTATTAGGAAATGTATTGGGATCTTGCGCTAGCTCGACATCGCCATAAAAAGTCCTTTGCGAGACAATTCCGATATTATTAGGTAAAATGGTTCGGCTGCCACTATTTACCTGCGGAGACTGAGCTGAGACACGAGAGCCATCGACATCCGGCACCAGAATCAAGCAAAAAAGCGGCTCCCGCTCGTCGTCGCGAGCGAGAACCGCTCTGAGAATTTTGGGATGTTTAGGAAACCCCTAAAACACCGGACGCTCGCGCCAGGTCCCAAACACCTCTTTCATCGCCTGGGCAATCTCACCCTCTGTGGCCCCCTTGCGGACGCACTCCACGATTTCCGGCATCAAAGGTGCGGACTCGTCTTGGCATGCTCGCTTCAACTGCGCCAAGTGGTGTTCTACCACCTGGTTGTCGCGGGCTCGACGCCGCTGACCCAGAGTCCGACATTGCTCCTGTTCGATGGCCGGGTCGATCTTCAAAATCGGAAGTTTCTCCTCCTGCTGCTCCACGAAGGCATTCACGCCCACCATGATTTGCTGATGGGTCTCCAGTTCCTTCTGGTATCGGTAGGACGCCTCCGCGATCTCGCGCTGGAAGAACCCGTTTTCAATGCCGTCCAGCACACCGCCCATTTCTTCGATGCGGGCAAAGTACTCTTCGGCTTGTCGCTCCATTTCATCGGTCAACGCCTCGACGAAGTATGAGCCTGCCAATGGGTCGACGGTGTTGGCTACACCCGTCTCATACGCAAGAATCTGTTGGGTGCGCAGTGCGATTTTGACAGCCTTTTCAGTCGGCAAGGACAGAACCTCATCCATGGAATTGGTGTGCAGCGACTGCGTCCCACCCAGCACCGCCGCCAGCGCTTCAAAGGCGGTACGGACAATGTTGTTCTCCGGCTGTTGAGCAGTCAGCGAACACCCCGCCGTCTGCGTGTGAAATCGCATCGTCCATGCCTTAGGATTGGTGGCGTGGTACTTCTCCTTAAGGTGTCGGGCCCAAATCCGGCGGGCCGCTCGGAACTTGGCAATTTCCTCAAAGAAATCAATGTGGGAGTTAAAGAAGAACGAGAGTCTTGGGGCAAATTTGTTAACGTCCAGCCCTGCCTTAATTCCCGCCTCGACATAAGCGAAACCATCGGCCAGTGTGAAAGCGAGTTCCTGGGCTGCCGTCGAACCGGCCTCGCGGATGTGGTACCCACTAATGCTGATGGAGTTCCACTGCGGGACGTGCTCGGTGGCAAAGGCCATCATGTCTACGATGACGCGCATCGACGGACGCGGCGGGAACAGCCACTCCTTCTGCGCGATGTACTCCTTCAAAATGTCGGCCTGCAGTGTACCCCGGAGCTGGTCCCAGGCAACGCCTTGGCGTTCAGCAGCCACAAGATACATAGCCCAAATGATGGGTGCCGGACCGTTAATGGTCATGGAGGTGGATACCTGGGCAAGCGGAATGTTTTCGAACAGCCGCTCCATGTCGTCGATCGTGTCGATGGCCACACCTTCGCGGCCCACCTCGCCCAGGCTGTGCGGATGGTCGGAGTCATAACCCATCAAGGTCGGCATATCGAATGCGACCGACAGGCCGGTTTGGCCGTGCTCCAGCAGGTACCGAAACCGCTGATTGGTCTCCCGGGCCGTGCCGAACCCCGCAAATTGGCGCATGGTCCAAAACCGCCCGCGGTACATGGTTTCGTGGATTCCCCGAGTAAACGGATATTGTCCCGGCTCGCCAATCTCGCGGCCCTCCGGCAAGTCGCTTTCCGTGTATAAGGGTTTAATAGGTACTCCCGAAAGGGTGCGGAACTGCCGCTGTCCCCGATATGGATCGAGGCTTTCCGACTCTCCCACACCTTTCCGATAATCGATGGCCATTACATGTCCCCCTTTGTCCTGCAACACGATCCGGCGCACGGGGCGCGTCAGGCATGAATGCGATGAATGCGATGAATTGCGTCCAGTCGCTTGTGCACATGATCCAGTGCAACATCTGTGGTGGACCGATGGGTTTCGTCGGCCTCCTTGAACACCGCCAGCAACAAATCGTATATAGCCTCAATTTGGTGACGGACACGATCCGGGTTGTACCCTTGAATCTCGTCCGCGACTTGAATGAGGCCCCCTGCGTTGGCAATGAAGTCCGGCGCATAGAGAATCTCCCGCTCGCGAAGCCGCGTCCCTAGTGCGTCATCCTCCAACTGGTTATTCGCCGAGCCAGCAATAATTTGACACTTCAAAGTCTCCACCGTGCTGTGGTTAATGACGTTGCCCAGCGCACAGGGCGCAAATACGTCGCAAGGCGTCTCCAGTACCGCCCACGGATCGGTCGGTTCGATGCCCAATTCAGAGGCCACCCGGCCTACCACATGCGGGTTAATGTCGGCCGCCACCACGGTGGCCCCCGCCTCCACCGCATGCCGGGCCACATGGTAGCCCACCTTCCCGAGCCCTTGGACCGCAACCCGCCGCCCTTTCAAGGAGGTGCTGCCATAGCGGTGCATTAGTGCGGCATAGATGGCCTGCATGACCCCTAAGGCGGTGTTGTCGCCGGTGTCGCCGGAACCGCCATAGGCAGTCGGCAACCCCACCAAAAACTTCGTTTCCCGCAAGGACTGCACAAAGTCATCTTCGGACGTTCCGACATCTTCCCCCGTGCGATAGCGGCCACCCAAGGTATCGATAAAGCGCCCCAAAGCGCGAAACAAGACTTCTGACTTGTCCGTGGCTGGGTCGCCCATAATCACCGTCTTGCCGCCTCCAAAATCCAAGCCCGCCGCGGCCGCTTTGTAAGTCATGCCTTCGGACAATCGCAGCACGTCAAGCAGCGCAGCCTCTTCACTGCTGTATGGCAACATACGGCAGCCACCCAGGGCTGGACCCAGGGTGGTGTCGTGAATGGCAATAATGGCTTTCAAGCCTGAGGCTCGATCGTAATTGAAAATGACCTGCTCGTGACCTCTTCGTTCCATCTCGTCGAAAATGTTCATCATATGCCGACCGGAGGTCGTGTCCTCACCGCCTTTTGAGGGGATTGACGGTCCTGCCAGACCGTCGTCACTGCCCCTATTATAGAACATCCTCAACTGGCAGGATCATCGCTCTGGTCCTCTGGCAGCATGGTGCAGTGCTGTGCAGCCCTCAAGCTGGCATCCGCGGATCCGCCCAAGGGCAAAATCCAACCATCCGCTAGACAAACCACGTTGCGCGGCCACTCAGAGGTGCGTTCGCCGGTAACGACGGCCCGCAAAACGGCCACGGGAGTTCCTTGCGCCCCCTGCCCCATGGGATTGTCGCGCATGAGGTCCTGGACCAACCGGTATTCTCCGTTCGGCACCGAAGCCGCGAGCACTTCACTGCCCACATCGTTGACGTCCACAACCGCCACACGACATCCAAACCGCTTCACCAGCGCCCCGATGACGTTCTCTGGACGGTCCGGAGCCAGGACAATATAACGGTTATAGGGCGGAATGGTCGTGGGACCCGGGCCGTCGATGGCCGCCACACGCCGACCGGCGATACGATAAAAATCGCCGGACCGGCCTGTCACCCGGTCCAGCGCCCCGGCTGCGGCGGCCACTAAGATGCGCAGGCTTCCCGCCTCCCGCATGGCCATTTCCATTGTCTCCGCTCGGCGCAAGCCCAATCCGTAGCCCAAGGGCCGCACATGGCGGGCCAAAAACCGCGCCAGCCGCCGCGGTTTGACGGCGTTCAAAAGCACCGCTCGGCCCTCCGCAATGGCCACAATCTTTTCGCTTAACACCAATATGTCGCCTGGGTGCAGACGTCCGGCCAAATATGGCGAAAGCGTCTTTTCGAGGCGCTCTCCGGGCCGCACCAGGTGGGTCTTAACGACAAACCGCCGATATAACTGACCATGGACCTCGCGCACTGGCTTTTCGATCCACCGACCGTAGGTTTCTTCGGGCACCTTTGTCGAATTTTCCGGCACTGTGCATCGTCTCCCTCGCTTGATTGTCTCGGAACGGTCCCGCGCGGATTGCCCGAAAGACTACTGCACCGTATTCCGAAAACCGCCAAGTTGCGCCCCGTCGTTGGCCGGTAAATGTTTGGCGAGAATGCCATACCCAGGAAAAACCGCGCCCAACGGTTGTCCCCTCAGGCGCGGTACGATTACGACGCGTTCCCTCTCATTCAGGAAAACTGCTCCAACAATTGATGAATGGATTGGGATATTTCCAAGGCTTCATTCATGGGCCGCTGCCACACGTTGCGTCCGAAAATCAGACCCGTCGCTCCGGCTTTCATACAATCTTCGGCCTTTCCCAATGCGGAACCTCCCGCACTCTTCTCGCCTCCCGCAAAGATCACCAACGACCGGCCGGCGGAGCGAATCACCTGCTCTAAGGCCTCCTCGGCAGTCCAAGAGCGCTGGTAGGCCTTAGGCGCTTTGGCCAACTTATCGGCGTCGACCTTGGGCACGTTGAGCTTGATCACATCCGCGCCCAGTTCCTGAGCCACACGCGCCGCATAATCTACGGCGTACACACTATCCTTGCCGCCTTTGGCCTCGATAGCAGATCCGCGCGGATAGGACCAGACAATAATCGGCATGCCTAAGCGCTCGGCGTCTTCGCGAATCCGGCGAAACTGCGCGAAATCCTCGTCCTGGCGGGGGGACCCAATGTAGAGGGTATATCCCACCGCATCCGCCCCCAACCGCACAGCGTCCGCCACACTGGCAGTGACCGGGGACAACGGCGACTCGTCGGAGGGAATCTCCGTCTTCCCATTTAATTTGAGAATCAGCGGGATCTGCCCCGCTACCGAAGGATAGTACTTCTCAGCCAGCCCAATGTGGCAGGCGATGGCAGAAAAGCGCCCCTCCACCGCGATCCGAAATTGAAAGTGGGGATCCTGGCTTTCCGGCGCGTCAAAAAAGTCTCGGGGTCCATGCTCCAATCCTTGGTCAATGGGCAGAATCATGAGGGTTCCATTTGCAGGACCCGCCTGATACAAGAGCCGATGAAGACGTGCCTTTTTCCCGGCGGGCAGGTTTAAATCATTCAAGTGGGGACGTTTCGCCACAGTGTTCCAGTCCTTTCCTGTCGAGTTCGCCGAGGGATTCGTGTCCTCGTTGGAAAAATTGTACCATAGGTGATGAGAGACATTTCCAGCCTGCGCGATTCGACTTTGGAAGGAGACTCCTCATGACTATGGCCTTGAGCGTCCGATATGGGCTTACCATGCCCGACCCGAGTTCCCATTATTATCACGTCGAAATACAGTTTTCGGGTGCTCTGCCGGATATCCTGGAGGTCCGCATGCCGGTGTGGACGCCGGGATCCTACTTAGTGCGCGAATATGCGCGTCATGTCACCGCAGTTCGCGCCGAGGGATCCGACGGTGTTGCCGATGCGGCTCGCCTCGACAAGGCCAGTTGGCAAGTGAGCCTGCCGCCCGGCTCCACGCACCTCACCTTCTCTTATGATGTATACGCCTATGATCTGACCGTGCGCACCAGCTACCTGGACCGTGACTACGGTCTTGTGAGCCCAACCAGTGTGTTCATGTATCCGCTCCATGCGGTGGAGGGCCCCTTGGAACTCCAAATTGTTCCTCCCGCCGGATGGGATATAGCCACTGGTCTTGAACCGGCCGGTACCACGCCTGGATTATATCTGGCACCGGATTACGATACCCTGGCGGACGCGCCTATTCAGATGGGGCGACTGACACGCTACAGCTTCGAAGTCAGCGGCATCGTGCATACCGTGGCGGTGGGCGGTCAGGGACGCGATAGATTGCCGTCGCCGCAGTTCTTGGATCATCTGACGGCGATTGTGTCCCGCGCAGCGTCATTATTCGGGGGACTGCCCTATCGCCACTACACGTTTTTGGTAACCTTGGCGCAACAGGGCGGCGGAGGGCTGGAGCACCTGAACTCGGCCAACATTATTGTCAGCCGGGATCGCTGGATGGATCCCAAACACTATGCGAATCTGCTGAGCCTTTTTGCTCACGAGTTTTTCCATCTGTGGAACGTGAAGCGGCTCCGCCCATCCCAACTGGGACCGTTCGACTATCAAACTGAAGTCTACACCACCCTATTGTGGGCTCTCGAAGGGCTGACGGACTATTTCGCCCAATGGCTGCTGGCCCAGAGCGGGGTTGTCCCAGTATCAGAGGTTCTCAAAACCTGGGCGGACAACCTGGCTATCCTGGAAATGATGCCGGGCCGGTACGTGACCCCCCTGGATGAATCCTCACGCCTAACCTGGATTCGCCAATACCGCCCTGATGCCAACACACCCAACCTCACCGTGTCCTACTATCTCAAGGGTGCGTTAGCCGGCATCTTCCTGGACTTGGAGCTGAGGCACGCCACCCGCGGGCAACAAACGCTCCCGGGCGTCTTTCGCAGCCTATGGGACCAATATGGCGATCGCGGGTATCCCGAAAGTTCCTTTGAAGCTGCATTGGTGGCAGCTGGCGGCGACGCTATGCGCCGCGCTCTCGAACGTTATGTTCACGGCACCCAAGACTTCGATGACAGCATCTTGGGCGATGTGGGCCTTGATTTGCAACGCAGCTTGGACCCGAACGACCAGGTTCGCGTGTGGCTCGGTCTCGACCTGGTCGAGCGCCAAGGGCGCTTATACGCGCGCTTCGTCGCCCGGGGCGGTCCAGCCGAGAGTGCCGGAATGGCTCCGGATGACGAAGTGGTTGCCGTCGACTCTGAGCGGGTGGCCACCATGGATCAGTGGCGTGCCAAGCTGTCCCGGTACCAAGCTGGAGACGCCATTCGCGTCGACATCTTCCATGACGGGATTCTCGGGTCACTCACCATAGCAGCCCATCCTCCTCGGCCCACACATTACCGGTTGCTTCCCCGGAACAACGCAAGCGAACAAGAGCGCCAAGCCTTTCATGCTTGGCTGGGATCGCCGCTTCCAAGCCCTTTGCCGTAGACAGATCGAGAGGGCTCTCCGGCGCGACAGGGAGAGCCCCTCTGTATCGCTGGGATTATCGCCCCAAGTGCTCCTTGACAGCCTCGACGGCTGTGGCTACCTCGCCAAATCCTGTAGCAATCAGCTTGACCTTGCCCGGATAGGCGGCCATGTCGCCGGCGGCGTAAACTCCCGACAGATTGGTGCTCATATCGGTATTGACGGCGATGGCATCCCCTTGCATGTCGAGATTCCAATTGCGAAAGAGCGCGGTTCCGGGAATAAGCCCGATCGCCACAATAATCCGCTGAACATCGAACACCTCGGGCAATTCCCGACCCTCACCATCCGACAATATGGCTCCTTCCACCCGACCCTCACCCACCACCCGAACCAGTGAGCGGTTGGGCATGAGGGTCACTCGCGGATGAGTTTCCAATTTGGCCAGACTGTCCACGTGACATTGAAATCCGCTCCGGCGATGGATCATCGTCACGTGCCGAGCCCGGGCCGCCACGGCCATGGTCCAGTCGGCGGCCGAGTCCCCACCGCCCACCACCAACACGCGCTGATCGGTGAAGTCATCCAATTCCTGTACCACGTAATACAAACCCTGCCCCTCATATGCGTCAATGGCGGGGTTCTGGTAGCGGCGCGGGATGAACTCCCCGATGCCAGCCGTGATAATCACGGTGCGCGTAGGTAACGTGCCCCCCGGTGTCAGCAAATTCCATCCGTTGTCACCAGGCCGCAGATCGGTTGCCTCCAGGCCGGTCATAATCTCCGCTGGATACTGAAAGGCCTGCTGCTTTAATCGTTCCACCAAGTCGCGGCCCGTTATGGATGGAAAGCCCCCCACGTCATAAATCGGCTTCTCGGGATAGAGGTGCTCTAGTTGCCCGCCAAGCCGATCCAGTCGTTCCACCAATCGCGCCTTCAAATGATGAAGCCCTGCACAATACAGTCCAAAAAGTCCGATCGGGCCGCCACCCACGATGGTGACGTCTGCCATTTCTGTCATGAATATCCCGCACTTTCGACCAAAGTAGGATTACTGGTCTCAGTGTACGTAAGGCGCCGAAGGGTGTCAAAATCACCGGCGTCAGAGTTATAATGGGGCAATTCACTCAAAGGAGGACTGCCTGTGTCCAGTCAATGGCCTTCCCGCGAACAGGCGTGGGAAATTCTGAATCGGTACACCAAAAATCCCAACTTGGTCAAGCACGGACTGGCCGTGGAAGCAGTCATGCGCGCTATCGCCCGTCAGCACGGGGAGGATGAGGACTTATTCGGCCTGGTGGGATTGCTGCACGACTTTGATTACGAGGTTTACCCGGAGATCGGGCAGCACACTATCGAGGGCGGCAAGATACTCTTGCAGGAAGGGTTCCATGAGCGCATTGTCGCAGCGATCCGCTCTCACGTGACGGAAAACGGACTGCCGCGGGACGGCTTGCTCGAAAAGGCGATTTTCGCTTCGGACGAGCTGACTGGCTTTATCGTCGCGGTCACGCTGGTTCGCCCAGATAAAAACTTGAGCGATGTCACTCCAAAATCAGTCATCAAAAAATTGAAAGATAAGGGGTTCGCCCGCGGAGTCAATCGGGCTGATGTGTACGACGGCACGGCCGGCTTAGGCGTCGAGCTGGATCTATTCATCACCTTTATCGTCGACGCCTTAAAGCCCCATGCCGAAGCCATGGGCCTCAATCCCTAGGCCGGGTTGGACCGTTGGGGCAGCGGCCGGCGACCCGCAAATCCTTCCTCGAGCCCGTGGTAATACCCCACCTCGGGCTCATCTTTCTGCCAGCACAAGTACACTGGAGAGCCGTCCACTTCGGCGGGAAAGTCAATGAGTCCGGTTTCTACGTCCGTGACACGGCACCCTCGCTGATTGATAGCGGTCAAAATCCGATTCGCCTCAGCCACAATGCGATCGAAGTCCCGCTTGGTCTCCTGATAGTCGGACAGCATGATGAGATTGCCGTCGGGGCGATAACCCACCTCGCGGATGTCCCGCATCTCCTCATACTTTTGCCGCGCCTCTTGCTGCATGTTCTTCAACGCTTCCAGCTCCTGGCGCAGATCCGGGAGCAGCCGATTGACCTCGGTGATGGTAAACTGTCGAGCTTCCATGGCGTCTCCTCCTTTAGAACTCTGCCGCGGTGTCTGGCACACCAGCAAGTTGGTTGGCCCGGCGCGCTGCCATAAATAAGAAGTCGGAGAGGCGGTTCATATACTTCAAGTGTAGGGCGTAGCTGGGATCTTCCTGGACAAACGTGAGCAGGCGTCGTTCGGCACGGCGCGCCACCGTGCGGGCCAGATGCAGCATCGCCGAAGCTTTGGTGCCGCCCGGCAGGATAAATTGTTTGAGCGGGGGCAATTCCCCGTCCAACCGATCAATCCATGTCTCCAGTTGCACTACATCGTCCTCGCAAATCCGGTCTTGGCGCTCGGGGTTGATGTTCGATAAATCTGCACCTACGCCAAACAAGCGGTGTTGGCACCGCGCTAACAGGCCATCTAACTCTTCCGAGCCTACCCCTTCAGCCCGTGCCGCTCCGATGACCGCATTCGTTTCGTCCACAGACCCGTATGCCTCGACACGGGCGGAATTCTTTTGAGTGCGTTTGAGCCCCGCTTTGCCCCACAGCGACGTCTCGCCCAAATCTCCGGTTTTTGTGTAGATTTTCATGTATCGCACTCCTCACGCCCTATTTTACCCCATCCTTGCAGGTTGGCTAAAGAGCAGAATCACGGTTCCGACCGTCAACAGCAAGGCGGCGGCAACCTTCCTGCGCCCCCCTCCCTCGCGGAATATGACCACTCCCGCTACCGTGGCCAAGACTCCAGCCCAAGCGCTTACTGCCTCCACCATGGTGGGAGCAATCCGTCGCAACAGCGCCAGCACCGTCAGATACGAAACCGCATTGGTTATGCAAGCCAGCATCACCCAGCCGGCACGCTCCCGGACAATTGAGGCGACCTCCGGCCATTGACCGTATGCCGTCACCGGCACCAACAGCCACAGCACCACAGACGTGAAAAGGCTCGCGGCGTAGGGCAAGGGAGCCAAGGATTGATGGCTCACGTCCAAGAGCCTCCCCCCTACCAGGGCCACACCACTCAGCAACATCCACAGCACCGCCGGCGAAAAACCCTGCCGTCGCGGCAGGAGCACCATCGCACCAGCTCCAAAAAGAGCCATGCCGAGCACCGACATGGCATCCCACTGTGGATCCAAGAAGAACAGCATAGGTACGGTCGCGTTGGCGAATCCGCTCACTACGCTGACCGGTCCCCGCACCAACGAGGCGGTGTAGAGCCCAAAAGAGGCTGCATAGACGGCGCCGGGCCAGAAGGCCTCTCCCACCCAGTGCGCTTGGCCGGTCCCGATTGCCGCCACCCACAAAAGCGCGGCAGCCCCTCCGTAGGCTACCGCAGTCGTCGCCAGCGGGCCATGCCCGCGCCCTAAACCATGAAACGCGACCCGCTCTCCACCCAATACACCCAGCCTCAATAAAATAATGCTCCAGAGTCCCAGTCCCTGACCCACCGCGATCCCCCCGCGATTCACTCTATGAATCGTCGGGACAACCGCATGCTATGAGACTAGGACGACTTTGGCCCCCTAGCCACAATCCGGGGACTTGGAAGGTATCGATCCACACCCAAGTTTCGGATTTCCGTGCCGGTGGGCGTTTTCACCTCCAGCCAGCTCTTCACAGTGACCCCGGTTTGGCCCGGCGCTAACACCTTAGTTTCGCCCGGCTTCAAGTCGGAATCCACTTTGGTAATGGTTCCAAATGGGGACTCGCTGAGAATCTGGTGCTTCACCACGATTTCGGGTCCAGGAGTCGCTCCCCACAGCGACACCGTCAGGTGCCGATTGCCGGCTTGGGCCGTGATTAGAACCGGAGTGGCACGGTTATTGCGGAAGCGAAAATTGAGATAGTCTGCGGCCACCGTGGCGTCCTCCCCAGGCGGCAAATACGGTACGGTGAGCCCATGCTGGTGGCGCTCCAGGACTTGCAGTCCCGTGCGCAAGACGGCCGAATAGAGGGTGCTCGACCCCTGGCAGACACCGCCGCCGATGGACGGAACGATTCGGTCGCCCACGAACATGCGTCCCCATCCGAACCCATTTTCCTTGGTGTAAGGTCCGACTCTCTGATAGTAGGAAAACACCTGCCCGGGCTGAACCACCGCGCCGTTCAGCCGCTGCGCGACCAATTCGATATTCTTCCCCTGCGACGGCGTGGCATGGTTGTAGTTGGTGGTCCGCGATGCCAGCAGGTAGGGCAGTTTCATGGCTTTGGCCTGCGACTCCCCCGGAGTTTTCTCAATCACGACTGGGACATCCTGATGGGCCCGTTCCACCTGCGCCCACAGGTTCCCCCCGTGGGGAGCCAAAACACTGGGCACAGGGGCATTAGGCAAAACCATCATCCAAAGACTCATAATCCAGAATCTGAGCACGACCTCGCTCCTTCCGCGAATCCGAATACAAAATGGCTGAAGCTCGAAGACTGACTGTTATAGCCTGTAAAAACGAAAGGACAATTATGCGTCTTTACGTGTGGGCCCTGCCCCTGGCAGCCGCAGCCATGGCGTTCCTGGGAAGCTCCCCCCGCTATACGCCTGCGGCGGCGATTGGCTATGCCGACAGCCACTGGCGGTGGGCCGAAGGCACCGGTCGCCCAGGCCCTGTCGTTGACGCCCAGCGAGTGCTTGTACGCCGCCAAGTGCCCGGCCCCGGCTGGTTTCAACCCAACTTCGAGTGTGCCGAGTTCGTCGGGCGCTCTCTCCACGCCGGCGGAGTACCGGTACCTGTCGTACCGGAGTCCAACCCGGCCTGGCCCAATTTGGTCAATGTTGACCGGTTGGCGTATTGGCTTCTGACCCGGGGATGGGCCGTCCCTACCACGCTGGGGCGCCTTCAGCCCGGTGACATAGTCATGTTCCGCTACCCGCGTTCCGGACAGTCCGCTTCTCCCAACGTATGGCAGCACATGGCCTTGGTTGTCCACCGCCATCCCCTGTTGCTAGATGCGCATAACCGCGCCCGCTATCACATTCCATTGTCTAGTTTGGC
This sequence comes from Bacillota bacterium, assembly GCA_021799435.1. Lineage (GTDB taxonomy): Bacteria > Bacillota > Sulfobacillia > Sulfobacillales > Sulfobacillaceae > Sulfobacillus_B. The sequence continues at coordinate 12,080 of JAJZAN010000007.1, forward strand.
CCAGCCCGCCTATCAAGTACGGGCCTTGCACATCCTGCGCCACAGGGCCATTCGGACGTCCGCGATAGGAAAGCCGCTCCCGCCCGGGATCCCAGTCCAAGTCGCATGGCGCGATCTCTGGACCTCATCACGAACGCATCTCTATTGGGGTCAGTTCTACCGTGTACACTCCGCCACACCGAGCTCCCTGTCTCTAAGCGGCGTATCCGGCGTTCTCCCGCCACAGGCTGTCGTTCGCGTTGCACCGACCCCTGAGGTACCCGCGCGGGGCCAGAATCGCATCGTGTTGGGCACGACCCGGAGAGGCAGAGCCCTCATCTCCACACCCGATTCGCCCATTCCTGGCTGGACCGGTCATTATCATCGATCGCAGAGCCGACGTGCCGCCCCAGGCTGGATAACCGTCAAGCCTCGCGCGGTCGAGACCGTGCGGTCCCTCGCCATCCAACCTTTGCCGGAGATGTGTCCGCTGCCCGCTGACTGGGCTCCGCGCGGAGCCGTGATGGTCATGGATGCCGAGGCCCAAGGCCTCTGGGCCCAGGTGCTCTGGGCGGGGTCGCCAACGGGATTCGGCTTCATCCCCCTGACTGATCTGCGCCCGGCACCCGGGCTGACGGTGAAGACAACCCGTCAGCGCGTCGCAATCCTTCTAGCGACCGGTCAACGGACCACTCTTGACCCGGGACATCTCTGGATTCCCGTGGGCTGCCAAACCTATTACAGCGGTGTCCTGCGTCCGCTTGCGAGTTGCCCCAAAACCAGGACATGATTAACATAGAAGCCAAGTGAGGTGTCGTGATGAGTACCCTTCGGATCGGACTCTTGGGCTTAGGGACTGTGGGACAAGCTGTGGTTCAGCTCAACCAGCCGTTTGCTGGCCATGAGTTTATATTTACGCGGGCGTTGGTCCAACATCCCGCCCGTGCCAGACACGTCGAGGTTCCGCTCACTGTGGACGCGGCTGAGATTCTCAACGATCCCGCCATCGATATTGTGGTCGAGGCGTCGGGTGGGCGCGAACCGGCCCGACACTGGATTCGTCAATCCTTGGAGAACGGAAAGGCCGTGGTGACGGCCAATAAAGAGGTGATGGCCTACCACGGCCGTGAACTCTTAGAGGTCAGCGAAAGCGCGCATGCTTTTTTGGGGTTCGAAGCAAGTGTAGCCGGCGGGATTCCGGTTCTTGACGCGCTGCGCTACCACCTTAGTGCCGCCCCCATCGATACCGTTTACGGCGTCATAAACGGAACCACAAACTACCTCCTAACCGCCATGGCTAACGGTCAGCCGTTCGAACAGGCCCTGGCCGAGGCCCAGAAGGCTGGGTATGCCGAGGCCGATCCCTCAGCGGATATTCGAGGATGGGACGCCGTTAGAAAGTTGGTCATTCTGATTTCTCTGGCCTTTGGGGTGTGGACTGACCCAGACGCGATTCTCACGGAAGGTCTTCAGAGCTGGCCGCCATCCCTGTTCGAACGGCTGGCCTCAGCGGGTTGGACTCTTCGTTTGCTGGCCTTGGCCCGCCGCGCGTCGGACGGTACGGTCCAGGCACAGGTGCACCCGACGGCGGTTCCCCTCGACCACCCGTTGGGCCGCTTGACAGGACCCCAGAACGGTGTGGGCTTCGCCGGACAAGCCGGCAGTTACTGGCTGGAAGGTCCGGGGGCTGGAGGCGCGCCGACCGCCACCAGCATTTGGGCGGACATTCGGCGCAGCGTGACCCGCCGCACTGAGGCTGTGTCTTTTCCTTTAGGCCAGGTGGTGCAGGGTGCCCAACCGGTGCGGCTGCCTCGCCTTGCCGTGGCACAAGATCCCGATCGGCGTATCGATGCCGCGCGTCCGCTCAATCCCACGGGCAGCATCGGCCTCATGACGAGCCTCTCCACCATCGAAGGCGTGTGGCAGTTTCCCGCGTTCGGACATGAGCCCTAGAAAAACCCAAGGCGGAGCACCCGGCTCCGCCTTGGCCGGGGTGTCAGCTCCGGCTGAGTTCCTCTTCCGCCAATCGAATGGCTTCTCGCACCAGCATGCCGCACTGTCGGGCGGGGACCCCGCCCCAACCCTCCTCGCGAACGATGTCATCGACGCCCAGTCGCTCGCCGAGCTTGAGTTTTGTCTCTTCGGACATCAACTTAGCCAATGAGACCACCCCCGCATCAGTGTTTGCGAAAGGTTAGCCAGCCATACATCCATCGATAGGTTTGTTCAAATTGTATGACCCGGCGCACGAAATTGGATGTCTCAGGATACGGGATGCGGCTGTAACCACTCTCCGACGGCGATAGAACGCCCTTTTGCAGCCACGTGTCCACAGTGGCCGGACCGCCGTTATAGGCCGCTAAGGCCAATACCGGATTATTATGGTAAGTCTTCAGCAAATATTGTAAGTACCAAGTTCCCAGCCGAATATTCACTCGGGGGTCGGTCAGATCTGGGTGCATTGGAAGACCCGACTTGGAGGCTACCCATTCCGCGCTGGCGGGCATCAACTGCATAAGCCCCACGGCCCCGCGGCGGCTCACTACCGTAGGCCGAAATCGGCTCTCCACGCGAACCACGGCAGCCACAAAGTATGGGCTGAGGTGGTTTCGACGTGCCGCGGCCACCACGGCCGCCCGGTACGGAAACGGTGCCCAATACCCATAGAGAAATACCAGCACGGCGGCGACGGCAAGTCCCAGAACCAGCCGGGCCCGCACTATCCGGCGGACGCGACGCTTTGCCATAATTTCTGGACCACTTCCTCCAATGCTGACGCAGGGCCGCGATTGTCAATAATCTGGTGGGCATAGGGCAACTTGTCCTTGAGCGGCATTTGCGCCCGAATCCTCTGCCATGCGGTCTCTTGGCTCACCCGGTCTCGATTTCGAATGCGCTCGACTTGTTGCTCCGCTTCCGCATACACAACCCAAACTTCGTCGACAATGCGGTAAAGACCTCCCTCGATCAGAAGGGGCACGTCCAGCACAGCCACCGCACAGCCCTCGTCTCGGGCTTGTTGAATCTGGCTGCGAATCTCCGCTTGCACTGCTGGATGCACAATACCGTTCAAACGCGACCGCTCCCCGCTGTCATTGAACACCACGTGCCCTAGTCGCTTCCGGTCCAGCTCGCCATCAGACGTCAACATCGGCCATCCGAACGCTTCCCAGATATGTCGCCAAACCAATTCACCCCGGCGTTCCAGTTGATGGGTAATGCGGTCAGCATCGATAATGCGCGCACCATGCTGCTGAAGCAGGCGGCTTACCGAACTCTTGCCGCTGCCGATACCTCCCGTGAGACCCACCAACCGCATCCGCGTCCCTCCTTGGTCCACTTTATGGTTTGACCGCAATGCTATGCCAATTAACCACGCCGTTGGCAAAGTCCCGCACCGGTCCCAACTGGGGATTTACCAGCCACAATTGCCGCAAAGGAGCCAAAGGCACCATCACCCCGGGCGACTTGAAGAGGTTTGCCTGACCGATATAGGCGTTAATGGTGCCTTGTTTGGCGAGCGACGCCAACTGCGCCTCCGGCACTAGTCGGACGGTTACCAGCGCGGGTCTCAGATGTTGCAGTGTCTGGGCCAACTGCACAGCTTCCGGCAAGGCCTGATTGACGTAGACGGTCATCCTCCGGGCGGCCGGTACAGAAGACGGCCAGGACCCGCCTAGACTAGGCACCCGACCCGCAAACGCCCGCTTCACCCATCCCGACACCGACTGGTCGGGATAAGCCGAAACCAACTTGGCCGCGCGGCGGTATACCAGATATAAGTCCCCAGGAACCGGCAGGGCCCGTATATCGGCCCGGACTGAACGCGGAACTCGGGTGACCTGACTTGCCCCCACGGGGATCAGGTCCACGGCCTGGTTGCGAAAACTCATAACAGCCTGCTGGAAGCTCGGGAATACCGTCAACGTCATTTCTGCCGGCCCAGAACCGCTGCGCCGATGAAACGTCAGCGATCCATTAGGGACCCAGTTGGCTAACGCGTAGCCACCAGTGCCATCTAGGTTCTTCAATTGCCAATAGGGCCCGCCTCGCATTAAGTCCGAGGCGGGTACGATCGATAAAATCGGGTTGGCCAACACCTTGACGAACTGGGCCGTCACCGCATGGGTCAACTGAATGGTGAGCGTCTGCCTGCCATCTACCGTGATACCCGACAGGTACGGGGTCTTCCCACGCATCACGGCCTTGGCCCCCACAATGGCCCCGAGCAGTGCCCGGGCCGCGGACGAGTTGACACGGGGCCAGAGCGGCCGCGCCAAAGCCGCCGCCACCGTATCTGCTGTCAGGTGCCCGCCACCTACCAACGGCACCGGCCGGACGGTGAGTATCAGTTGCTTGCCAGAGAGCGAGTAGTGACTGACGAGACTTGGAACAACGCGACCATTTGGCGTCTCGCGGAACAAAGGCGCAAATACATTGCTGACCGCCGCCCAATCGCTGGCCGTGGAGGCCAGTGCCGGATCCAAGGTGTCGGGATTGGCAAAAATGGCCTCGCTGAAGCTCTGGGTCGGCGTCACACTCAACTGGCGGCGTGGCTTCTGTATCAACAGCGCTGGCACCAGAGCCAGAACCAGCAATAACCACGGCCACCAACGGCCGCGCATTTAGTTCCGTTTCCCAGGCAGCTTGTCCATCTGCTGGGAACTGAGGTCCTTTTCCGCAGTGACGTCTAATTTATAGCGGCCGTCCATGGGCACCAACTCAATCTCTCCGCGGACTCCCCAAGTGTCCCACAAGAGTTGTACGGCCTCACGGGCCTCGGCTTCCGTCTCCACTAAAATACTGAATTTCTGCATTTAATCCGCACTCCTTACAGTGATTGAGGGTTGCTGCGCCTGACAGCGGGGACAGAAATGACTCGAGCGTCCCCCCACGACGACTCGCTGAATCCGCTGCCGACATCGTCGACAGGGCTTTCCTTCCCGTCCATACACGTGCAGATAGGCCTGATTTTCTCCTGGATGGCCCAGCGCATCCACGTAGTCCGAGAACGACGTCCCTCGGTGCTCCAAAGACTGCCTCAACACATGCTTGACAGCCCGCGCCAGCCGCCTCATTTCCTCCACGGTGAGCGATCCCGCCGCCCGCTCCGGATGAATGTTTGCTCGAAACAGCGCTTCATCGGCATAAATGTTGCCAAGTCCTGCGATGAGCTGCTGGTTGAGCAAGGCTGTCTTCACTGCCACCCGCCGACCGTGAAATGCGTCCTGCAGGGTCTTCGTTCCAAAATGGCGGGACAGTGGCTCCACGCCAAGCTGCACGTCGGGTTGAACGCCCTTCGGGACCCAAGCCACCCGCCCAAAGCGGCGAGGGTCGGTGAGGCGGACCTCCAGGTCCCCAAAGCGCAAAATAAGGTGCGTGTGAATGGGGACGGGCGCCTCTCGTGACTCTGCCACCAGGCGGCCGCTCATGCCCAAATGCAACAATAGCGCGTCGCCTGTGTCCATGCGGAGAAACAAAAACTTGCCCCTCCGATCTACGGCAATAACCTCGCGGCCACTCAGGAGGTTGGCGATCGCCTCGGCGTCCGCGGGCGAGCGTTTCACCATGCGAGGATCAATCCTCACCACGGCATCGATGCTCTTGCCGGGAAGCAAACCACCCAAGTAGCTGCGAATGGTTTCGACCTCGGGTAATTCAGGCATGCCGACGCCCCCACGGTTCCATGGCCTCCCAATTTGGGCCGCGCTTGAACTCGATAACCAACGGCACCGATAACGGAATGGCGTTGGCCATGTGGTTACGGGCCAACTCAACCAGGGCCTCCACCTCGTCGGGCAGCGCATCCCAAATCAACTCGTCGTGCACCTGCAGCAGCATATCGCTCTTCAATCCCTGTTCCTTCATCCCCGCATCAATGCGCAGCATGGCTACCTTAATCAAATCGGCCGCACTGCCTTGAATGGCGGTATTCATGGCCATGCGCTCAGCATATTGCCGGCGCACATGATTTTTGGACAAGATGTCCGGCAGCAGCCGCCGTCGGCCCAAGATGGTAGACACATATCCTTGACTCCGAGCCGTATCAATGACCCCGTCAAAGTACCGCTTCAGGTCGGGATAACGGCTGTAGTAGCGCGCAATGTAGTCCTTCGCTTCCGCCCGGCTGACACCGGTATCGCGGGCCAATCCGAAGTCCGAGATCCCGTAAATGATGCCAAAGTTCACAGCCTTAGCCCGGCTTCGCCAGGTGCTGTCCACCGCTTCAATGGGGATGTTGAAGATTTCCGACGCCGTGCGGCGGTGGATGTCTTCCTCATCCAAAAAGGCTTGCAGCAGATTGGCGTCGCCCGCCAGATGGGCCAGCACCCGCAGCTCGATCTGCGAATAGTCAGCGGCCAACAGGCTCCGGCCGGGCGTCGGGATAAACACGCCTCGGACCCGGCGCCCCAACGGAACCCGCACCGGAATATTTTGCAGGTTCGGATCGCTGGATGACAACCGCCCCGTGGCTGCCACCGTCTGATGGAACGTGGTATGGATGCGCCCATTAGACTGGATGAGGGGAAGCAAGCCCTCTACATAAGTACTTTGAATCTTTACCAATTGTCGATAGGCCAAAATTTGGTCCACGATGGCATGCAGGGGACGCAAAGCCTCCAAGGTGTCCGCGTCCGTGGAAAAGCCGGTTTTGGTCCTCTTCAATGCCGGAAGACCGAGCCGGTCAAACAGAATCTCCCCTAGCTGGCGCTGCGAGTTGATGTTGAACTCCGCCCCGGCCAACTCATAAATGGCCTTTTCTGTCTCTGCGATGGATGCGGTCAGCTCTCGCCCCAGCTTCTCGAGACCATCCCGATCCACCAGCACGCCCACGGCTTCCATGGATGCGAGCACCTTGGCTAAAGGAAGCTCCACCTCCCTATAGAGACGTTCCAAGCTTCGCTCTCGCAACAGCTCCTGCTGGATTTCACTCAGTGCCCAGATAGCGGCGGCGCCTTTTGGCCCCTCAACCTCACCCACTTGGATCCCGGCATCGCCGGCCAGAGCCCAGAGGCCATAGTCCTTCCGCTCCGAGTCGAGCAGGTACGCTTCGAGCTTCACATCGGCTGCAAAAATAGGGAGCTCCAACCCTTCCTGGAAGGCCTCGCGATACGCCTCCTTGACGCCCCATGCAACCAGCGGCACGGATGGATAATCGCCCCGCTCGCGTCCAACGGCCACCTCTTGGCGAGCATCGAAAATCCACAAGACGTGGCCGTCATCATAAGCTGAATACAATGCGTTGGCATCCCACAGAAGTTCGGACTCCTCTACCACCTTGGGCGCCACCAGAGCCCGCCCGGGTTGAGGCGTTTGGCTTGGCGTTTTGGCGGTTTCCCCAAATCCCAAACGCCGGCGGATGGCCGACAGCTCCAGCTCGTCGAGAAGCTGGTGCAAGTCCTCTCCTATCCTCCACTGGAAAGGTTCCTCAATTGGCGGCCATTCAACCGGCACCTCGGTCACGATGGTTGCTAGATCGCGATAGCGGCGAGCGTCATGCTCGTGGCCGCGAAGAGCGTTCTTCCACCGCGTATTGTCGATGCTGTCGAGGTTGGCAATGATGGCCTCCACAGACCCATAACGGTCCATCAGCGCCAAGGCCGACTTTTGACCGATGCCCGCAACCCCGGGGATATTGTCGGATCCATCCCCCATCAACCCCTTGAGGTCGGGTACCTGCTCCGGCCAAACGCCCATTTTGGCCTTGACTCCGTCGCGATCCATGCGGTCCAGATCGGAGATCCCAGTTCGCGAGGTCAAAAGCACGGTGATATCCTCGTCCACCAACTGCAACAGGTCCCGATCTCCCGTGACAATGAGGGATTGGTATCCGCGCGACGTTCCCATACGGGCCAAGGTGCCTAGGGTGTCGTCCGCCTCGAACCCGCCTATGGACAGCACAGGAACCCCAAGCCGCTCCAGTAGTTGCCTTAGCCATGGCATTTGCTGGCGAAAGTCATCCGGAGCCTCTTCACGCTGGGCTTTATATTCCGCGTATTGCTCGTGTCGGAAGGTGGCTTGGGGAGCGTCAAACACGACCACCACGCGGTCGGGATGTTCGTTTTCGACCACCTTCATCAGCATCGACGCAAACCCGTGAATAGCTCCTGTGGGCACTCCAGCCCGCGTGGTGAGAGGCGGAAGCGCGTGGTACGCACGAAACAGCAAGCTATGACCGTCAATTAATAGTTGGGTCGGCATACCGGGGGAGACTCCTCTGACTCTGTATTTTGTCCCGAGTGCTTGCCGGCAGACGCATGATGAAACCGGCAATGTTATAGTCTATGTTAGCAAATGCGTAACCGCCGAGACAAGCGACGAGGCGGACTTCGTCTTGGGGAGTGGAAGCGTGGCGCACTGGTATTTAATTCATGGAGCGGCTTCATCGCGGTTGACGTGGACTAAGCAGCTCCGGGCACTGGCGTCGGTAGAGCGGGCCGCACTGCCGGCTTTGGAGCATGTTTCGCCTGCGGACCTGATCGAAGCATGGGCAGACTGGTGCCTGGAACATTTAACCCAGCCTTCCATAATCGTGGGACATTCGATGGGTGGAGCCATTGCGCAAACCATGGCCCTAAAGAACCCTGGTTTAGTGCAGGGGCTTGTGTTGGCAGGGACGGGGCCCCATCTTCCCGTCAATCCCGACTTGATCACGGCCCTAAGCGAAGAGCCGGACAAAGCCTTGAGCCGAATTACCCGCTGGTCGCTAGCTAAAACGGCCGATTCCACTCTGTTGGAACGAAGCCTTGAACAGGTGAAGAGTATCGATCCCAACCGAGCCCAACGGGAATTCTTGGCTTGCACCTATTTTGACGTGCGGGCCGAATTGAGCCAGATCACCTGCCCTAAGGCCGTTATCGCCGGCGCGGAGGACCGCATGACGCCCGCAGCGCTGACCGACTTGTTTAGGCAGGCATGGCCTGAGGCTCCTTATTTCACGATTCCGGGGGCTGGTCACATGATGATGCTCGAACAACCGGAACGGTTTAACGAAGCGCTGGCGCAAATTGCTGATCAATTTAACTGGTAGGTTTTCGGGATAAGCCCACGTTCACCGACACAGCCTGCAGACGGCCCCTCATTTCGCCATGGGAGCTCTGCCACCGATACAGAAGGGCTTTGATCTCGTTCACCAACTGTCCAGTCTCGGCGACGCTGAGCCATAAGTCCATAGACATATCGAGCAGGTCGGCTTGAGGCGGATGAAGTCCGGCTGGCGCCTGAGCGGCAGCCAGACGATATCGCTTGTCCACCCCGCCGGTTGCATTGGGGATGTCATCGCTGTCTAGAACTCCACCGGCGACCAGCCGTTGCAAATGGTAATGGGCATTGCCCACGGTGGCCCCCAGTTCCAGGGCCACCTCTTTGGCCGTCAGAGGGCGATCCATGACCAGAGCGACCATTCGTTCGCGCAATGGGTGAATCAAAAGCTTCCGGGTATCTTCAGGCATATGGTCACTCCTGTTCCGATAATAAAAAGCGGCCCGTGAAGGGCCGCTAATCTTTTGGTGCCGAAGGCCGGACTTGAACCGGCACGAGGGATCACCTCACGCGATTTTGAGTCGCGCGCGTCTGCCTATTCCGCCACTTCGGCGCCGACTAGATCATTATATCGAAGGTCGGCCTCCATTTCAAGTGGTTAACTGTTGAAGTAGAGTTCAAACTCCATCGGATGGGGCCGCAGGTTGACCACATCCACCTCATTCTTGCGCTTGAAGTCAATCCAAGTCTGTACGACATCCTCAGTAAACACGTTTCCCGCCGTCAACCATTCGTGATCGCGCTGCAGATGGTCGAGTGCTTCCCCGAGCGACCCGGGAACACTGCCGATTTCTTCCAGCTCGGCTGGACTTAAGGCGTAGATGTTGCGGTCCACGGGACCAAAACCGAGTTTGACCGGATCCAGTTTCTTTTGAATCCCATCCAATCCCGCCAACAAAATGGCGGCAAACGCCAAATACGGATTCGAGGTCGCATCCGGCGTCCGGAACTCGATGCGGCTGGCCTTAGGCGAAACGGACTTTGGAATGCGGATTGCAGCCGAGCGGTTGCCATGCGAGAACACGATGTTGACCGGCGCCTCATAGCCTGGAACAAGGCGGCGGTATGAGTTCGTCGACGGGTTAGTCAGGGCCAACAGAGCGGGTGCATGGTGAAGAATCCCGGCAATGTAATGCAGAGCCAGCGGCGAGAGGTGCGCATAGCCCGATTCATCAAAAAACAACGGTTCTTGACCCTTCCACAACGATTGGTGCACATGCATGCCGTTGCCGTTGTCGCCGAAAAGCGGTTTGGGCATGAAGGTAATCGCCTTACCATGCTGAAACGCCACGTTTTTCAAGATGTATTTGTACATCATAACCGTATCAGCCTGGCGGGTCAGGGTCGAAAACCGCAAGTCGATTTCCCCTTGGCCTCCGCTGGCAACCTCATGATGGTGCATTTCCACCCGGATCCCCACAGCTTGCAGAGCCTTAACCATGGCCGTGCGGATGTGGTGCGTTTGGTCAACTGGGCTGGGCGGAAAGTAACCTTCCTTGGGGCGGATAGTTAATCCGAGTCCGCCTTCCTTGCCGGAGTTCCAGTAACCTTCGGACGAGTCTAAGTGGTAAAAAGCTTCATGGCCCTGATTGGAAAAACGCGCGGAATCAAACAAAAAGAACTCCAATTCCGGGCCCCAGAATGAGGTGTCCGCAATGCCCGTGGACTTGAGGTATGCCTCAGCTCGGCGTGCAATCTGGCGCGGGTCCCGCTCATATGGCACCCCGTCGGGGTCCGTAACATCACAGATAATACTTAGGGTGGGGACGTTGTGAAACTGGTCGACTACAGCTGTTTCGGGGTCCGGAACCATGATCATGTCGCTCTCTTCGATGCCGCGAAACCCCCGAATTGAGGACCCATCGAAGGGAATGCCGCGGGTCAGCGTCTCTTCGTCGATTTCCGATACCGGCAAGGTGACGTGCTGCCACGTCCCCGGCAAATCCACAATGTGAAAGTCCACCATTTCAATGTTCTTTTCCTTAATTAGCCGTAAAACATCCTCAACCTTCACAATATGTCCCCTCCGTTTGTCCGGTTCTCTGTCAGGTTTGCCCGCAAAATCTAACAAACACAATCCGATTATATGAATACCTGCGAAAAGGTGTCAATTCACAATGTAAGTTTCTCCGTGAAAGTTGACAGATTGGACGAATTACTCCCGGTGCGCCGTGACAGCCACCGCCAAAGCACCCTTCAAGCCCGAATCGCCACCCAATTGAGCCGGAACCAGCTCCACCACCGCTGCCATCGTTTTCAGCGACCAGAGGGTCGCCGCATTCCACACTCGTTCCCGATAGGTGGCCGGCGCATGGGTAGCCACGCCGCCTCCCAAAATAATCTTCTCCGGATTGAACAAATCTATTAAATATGACAGGCCCAGACCGAGCCGATCCGCTGCTTCCTCAATAATGGCGCGGCACACGGCGTCCCCCGCCTCATAGCCGTCAAACACGTCTTTGGTCTCTACGGCCTCAAGACGCGTCAAGTAGGCGCTCTGAGGCTGTTTGGCCTGCCCCTGCCGACGGATGGCAGTGCCGGACGCCATACTCTCCAAGCACCCCTTGTGTCCTGCGGGGCACTCGGGTCCGGACGGATCCATCACGATATGTCCGAATTCGCCCGCATTGCCGCGCGAACCGGCATAAAGACGGCCGCTCGCCACGATGCCGGCCCCAATCCCGGTGGAAACCGTCACATAGATGCAGTTCTCGGTGCCACGACCGGCCCCGTACAGCCATTCTCCCAGCCCGGCGGCGGTGGCGTCATTTTGAACCGAAACGGGGAGATTCAGCCGGGAAGCGAGCCCCGTCTCCCAATTCAATCCCATCCAGCTGTGCAGGTTGCTGGTCTCCAAAAGGCGCGGGCCGTCCAAAGGCCCCGGCGACCCCAGCCCTAATCGCATCAGTTGGCCGCGCTCCACCCCAGTCTCCGACACCAGTTGATTGACCGTCTCGGCGATGTGATCCAAAACCTTATCCTGAGACCACGCGGTGTCAGTAGACAAGACCGATGTTCCCAAAAACCCGCCCGACTCTTCCCCGATACCCACGGCAATTTTTGTGCCGCCGACGTCCACTGCCACGTATTTCCTCACCGGTCATCCTCCCCATGGTATACGCCCGCCTAAATCCGGTCCTGTCCGCCCTCGGACAGTCAGTTTGACTGGGTCGCGTTGCCAGTATGAACCATGTTCTCTACAATAACCCTAAGAAAACGAAACGTCCGGGTCAACACGAGAGTTTGACCCGGCCGGAGGAGGCGCCTGGGTATATGGAGCAAGATCATTTGCAACAACGGGCAATAAACGCCATCCGTGCTTTGGCAATTGATGGAGTAGAGCAGGCGAATTCCGGCCATCCAGGTTTGCCGCTGGGCGCCGCGCCCATGGCATACACCCTATGGACTCGGTTTTTGCATCACAATCCTCACAATCCGCACTGGCAGAATCGCGACCGCTTCGTTCTGTCGGCGGGCCACGGTTCTATGTTGTTATACTCCTTGCTGCATCTGACCGGCTACGACTTGCCATTAGAAGAATTGAAACGGTTCCGCCAGTGGGGCTCCAAAACCCCCGGCCATCCTGAGTACGGCCTTACCCCGGGAGTGGAAACGACAACCGGGCCCCTGGGGCAAGGATTCGCCACCGGCGTGGGCATGGCCATGGCCGAGCGATGGCTGGCGGAGCATTACAACACCCAAGACTTTCGCGTCATCGATCATTTCACCTACGCCATCGTGTCGGACGGCGACCTCATGGAAGGTGTCGCCTCGGAGGCGGCATCGCTTGCCGGAACCCTCAAACTGGGAAAGTTAATTTACCTGTATGACGACAACCACGTTTCCATCGAAGGACATACCGACATCGCCTTCCAAGAGGATGTGTTGAAACGCTTCCAAGCCTACGGGTGGCACACCGAGCATGTCGCCGACGGAAACGACGTCGAAGCGGTCGCGGCCGCCATCCAACGGGCCCAAGCCGACGAGCGGCCTTCCCTAATCGGGGTGCGCACCATCATCGGCTATGGAAGCCCCAACCGGCAGGACACCCCCAAAGCTCACGGGGAAGCTTTAGGGCCCGAAGAGATTAAACTGACCAAGGAGTTTCTGGGTTGGCCCACTGATAAATCCTTTTTCATTCCCGAAGATGTGTTGGCTCACTTCCGCCAGGCCGTCGCGAATGGCTCGGAGTGGGAAGCGGAGTGGAACCGCACGTGGAAACAGTACCAGAGCCAAGAGCCCGACAAGGCAGCCCAACTGTCCTTAGCTTGGGAGCGCCGCATGCCCGAAGGGGTCTTGGAGGACCTGCCTGAGTGGGTACCCGGACAGTCCTTGGCTACCCGAGCTGCTTCTGGAGAAGTGCTCAACCGTATTGCCCAGCGTTTACCGACCTTGGTCGGCGGCTCGGCTGACTTAGCGCCCTCCAACAACACCAACATCAAAGGCGGCGGCGACTACAGCTCCTGGGAATACGGAGGGCGGAACTTCCACTTTGGTGTGCGCGAGCATGCCATGGGCGCTGCCCTGAACGGTCTTACCCTGCATGGTGGACTGCGCGCCTTCGGCGGAACTTTTCTTATTTTCTCGGACTACATGCGTCCCGCCATTCGGCTTGCCAGCCTCATGCATCAGCCGGTCATCTACATTTTTACGCATGATTCCATTGGTCTCGGGGAAGACGGTCCTACCCACCAGCCTATTGAGCAATTGGCCGCGCTTCGCGCCATTCCCGGCCTGTACGTGGTCCGTCCAGCCGATCCCAACGAAACCCGGGAAGCGTGGAAGCTGGCGTTGTCGCTGGGCGACCATCCCACGGCCCTGGCGCTGACTCGGCAAAAAGTGTCCGCCATCCCTTCTGAGAAGGCTCAGGGATTGCATCGAGGAGCATACACCCTGTGGGAAAACCACCGCCAACCCGAACTCATCCTCATGGCGTCCGGATCAGAGGTTGGACTCGCCCAAACGGCCGGCCAAAAACTGGCCGCCGACGGCATGCGGGTGCGCGTGGTCTCTTTCCCCTGTTGGGAACGGTTTGACGAACAGGATGCCGCGTACCAGAACGATGTGCTGCCGACTGGTACCAAGCGCATCGCTGTCGAAGCCGCCTCCCCCATGGGATGGGCCAAGTACGTGGGCCCGGACGGTGTGGTGATCGGTCTCAATCACTTTGGGGCGTCAGCGCCAGCCGAAGAGTTGTTCCGGCAATTTGGGTTTACCCCCGAACATATCGTATCAGCCGCTCACCAACTCATGGGCCAAGGCAATTAGGAGAGGAGGCTTTACGTTGAACGCCATTCGCGAAATTCAAAAGCTCGGTCAAAGCCTGTGGTATGACAACATCCGCCGGGGTCTGATTGACTCCGGCGAATTGGCTCAATTAATCGCCCAAGGCATAACCGGGATTACGTCGAATCCCACCATTTTCGAGAAAGCCATTGACGGGTCGTCCGACTACGATGCGGCAATCCGCGCCCTCAGCCAAAAAACTGAGTCTGTAGACGAGTTGTATGATGCCTTGGTTCTAGAGGACATCGCCCGGGGAGCAGACCTGCTACTGCCCGTCTACCAGTCTTCGCACGGCAAAGATGGGTATATCAGCATCGAGGTTCCGCCCACGATGGCCGAACACACCGATGCGACCATCGCGGAAGCCCATCGGCTTTTCCGGGCACTGAACCGGCCCAACATCATGATCAAGGTGCCGGCGACGCCAGAAGGCATTCCGGCCATCCGCCGGCTTATCGCCGACGGCATCAACGTCAACGTGACGCTGATCTTTAGTCTCGACGCCTACCGCGACGTCATCGAAGCCTACCTGGCGGGATTGGAGGAGCGGCTCAGCAAAAACCTAGCCTTGGACCATGTTGCCTCGGTGGCCAGCTTCTTTGTCAGCCGGGTGGACACTCTGGTAGACCGGCTCCTCGATGAAAAGAAGGCAAACTCGGCTCTGAAGGGCAAGGCCGCCATCGCTAACGCTAAGATGGCTTATCAAGTTTTCCTGCAACACTTTCAGGATGCGCGATTCCAACGCTTGCGCGAGCACGGCGCCATGGTTCAGCGGCCGTTATGGGCTTCCACGAGCACGAAGAATCCGAACTACCCCGATCTGTTGTATGTAGAAGCTCTAATCGGCCCCGACACCGTCGATACTTTGCCCCCTGCCACCGTCGACGCCATCCTAGATCATGGACGGGCGGAACGTGGCATTGAGCAAGGGTTGGAGGAGGCCCGGCAAGTGCTGAGCCAGTTGGAGGCTCAAGGGATTGCCATGAAGACGGTAACGGACCAACTGCTGAAGGAGGGGGTGGAGAGCTTCCACCAGTCGTTCGTGACGCTCCGAGAAAGCTTAGAGAAGAAACGGACGCAGCGTCCCGTCCAAGACGGTACTTTCCACCTGAAGTCCTTTCAGACGGTATGGGAGACGACCCTAGACCAATTGAATCACGACCGAGCCCTGCCCAGGTTATGGGAACACGACGCGTCTCTGTGGTCCACCGAGCCTGCACACGTAAAAATCATCGAAGGTGCTTTGGGCTGGTTGAACGTGGCAGAACGCGTTTTCGAGGATGTTCCCGGCCTCAAACGGTTTTTCCAGCAGGCTGTATTGGACGGATTCGAACATGCGGTCGTGCTCGGCATGGGCGGCAGCAGTCTAGTCTCGGACGTCTTGATTCACAGTTTCCCGCCCGGCAAACCCGGCTTGGCTCTCTCAGTGTTGGACACCACTAATCCGAATGCCATCGACGAACTAACGCGCCAACTCCCGTTGGACAAAACCTTATTCCTGGTCGCTAGCAAGTCTGGCACCACCACTGAACCCAATGCCTTCTACCATTACTTCTGGGATATCGTGAGCCGCAAGGGGCTCGACCCCGCCCGACAGTTCGTCGCCATTACCGACCCCGGTACAGCCATGGTGGCGGAGGCAGAAGGACATCACTTCCGGCATATCTTTTTGAACCCGGCAGACATCGGAGGGCGCTATTCCGCTCTATCTTGGTTCGGCATGGTGCCGGCCACTCTGTACGGATTGGATACCGCGCGACTCCTGCAAGAAGCCTTGACGATGACAAATGCCTGCCAAAGACCTGACGCACGCAGCAATCCTGGCGCGCTTTTGGGTGCGGCGTTAGGCACACTGGCCCGCCAGGGGCGCGACAAGGTCACGCTCGTCATGCCGGAATCTATCAGCCATTTTGGCGATTGGCTGGAGCAACTGCTGGCGGAGTCGACGGGAAAGCTCGGGACTGGCCTTATTCCGGTAGCCCACGAACCCTCGTATGCCCCCAACCACTACAGCCAGGACCGGGTATTTGTAGTCTATCAAGAGAGTCCCGGAAATGCGCCTATTGACATCCAAGCCCTGCAAGACGCCGGTCATCCAGTAATTGTGTACACACTCTCCGACCCCTACAGCTTGGGTCAAGAGTTCTATCGCTGGGAGATTGCCACGGCGATAGCTGGCTCGCTGCTCCACATCGACGCCTTCGACCAGCCCAACGTGCAGGAAAGCAAAGACAATACCAAGGCGATTCTGGGTCGTTTGACAGACGGCAAGCTGCCTGCCGAAGATGCAGCCATCCAAGGTGATCTCCAATGGACGGCTTCGGATGCTCTGCGAAAGGATTCACTTGAAGCATCCATCAAGTCCTTGTTGGCTATGGCGGGCCCATCCAGCTATGTGGCGGTGATGGCTTATCTAAACCCGTCTCAGACGCTCGATGGGGCGCTCGGGCAGCTTCGTCGAACCATCACCGACCGCACCGGGAGTCCCACAACAATGGGGTACGGTCCACGCTTTTTGCACAGCACGGGACAATTGCATAAAGGCGGCCCAGCCACCGGCTTGTACCTTCAGCTAGTAGGTTCGAACGGACCGCATCTGCCGGTTCCCCGGGACGGTTACGACTTTTCGACGCTCATGCATGCGCAGGCGCTGGGAGACTTCCAGTCCCTAATTGCTCATGGGCGGGCCGTTGTCCGCATCATTCTGCCAGAACCGGGGGCGGAATCCGTAGCAATGTTGACCAGTTGGCTAGAGTAATCCTTGGAGGTGGATTCGATGAAGTTAGCAATGATCGGTTTAGGACGCATGGGTGGCAACATGGCGGAACGGTTGATCAACGGAGGCCACGAAGTCGTAGCTTTCGACCCCAGCGAAGAAGCCCGTACACAGGTCGCTGCCAAAGGCGCCGTCGCGGCGGCCAGCCTTGAAGAGGCCGTCGAGAAGCTTTCCCATCCCCGCGTCGTGTGGGTCATGGTTCCCGCCGGCCGTATCACTGAGGAGACCATCGCCACATTGGTTGAACGGCTCTCTCCGGGAGACATCATCATTGACGGCGGCAACTCCAATTTCCGTGACTCCATGCGCCGGGCCGAATTGGCCCGTGCCCGCCAAATTGAATTTGTTGACTGCGGGACCAGCGGCGGCGTGTGGGGACTGGCCAATGGCTACTGCCTCATGGTGGGTGGCAGCGATGATGCCGTTCACACCGCTGAGCCCGTGTTTCGTACCCTCGCACCCGAGGACGGCTACCTGCACACCGGACCCGTGGGGTCGGGCCATTTCGTCAAAATGGTGCATAACGGCATAGAATACGGCATGCTTCAGGCTTATGGAGAAGGCTTCGAAATCCTTGAGAAGTCTCAATTTGACTTGAACTTGGGTGCCGTCGCCGAAGTGTGGCGGCATGGCAGTGTGGTGCGCAGCTGGCTGCTGGACCTTTTGACTGACGCGTACCAGGAGAACCCCACTTTGGAACACATCCGCGGATACGTCGACGATTCAGGAGAAGGACGATGGACTGTGCAAGAGGCCATCAACGAGAACGTGCCAGCACCCGTCATCACCCTGTCTCTTCTGGCTCGGCTCTCCTCGCGACAGGACGAGTCCTATTCTGCTAAAGTCATTGCCGCTCTTAGGAACCAGTTTGGCGGTCACGCGATGCATAACGAGTAAACAAGAACGGGGACAACAAAAATATGATGGACACGGTGTTGCAAGAAAATCCACTAAAAGAAGGACTGGGCGGCCGCCGCCGCCCTGATCCGTTCACGTTTGTGATTTTTGGTGCCGCTGGCGACCTGGCTCACCGCAAGCTTTTCCCGGCTCTGTACAACCTCATGGTGGACAACTGGCTGGGAACTGATTGCCGCATCATAGGCGTCGCGCGCCGGCCGTACGATGACGGCGAATTCCGCCGTGAGGTCGCGCAGGCCATTGAGGAGCATTCCCGTCGAAAGCCCGACCCTGCCATCTTGAATCGGCTTATGGAAAACACCCGTTACGTGACGGCTGACTTCAACGACCAAGACCAATACCAGTCGCTGCGCGAACAGATCACCGGGCCAGACTTCCCGAAAAACTATCTTTTTTACTTGGCGACTCCGCCCGCGGCCTACCCCGTAATCGCCGCCCATCTAGGTGCGGTCGGCTTGGCACACGCCGAAAGTCCCGAACATTGGGTGCGCATTATTGTAGAAAAGCCGTTCGGACACGACTTGGAATCGGCCGTCGCCCTGAACCACCAGCTTCATCAGGTCTTTGACGAGTCGCAAATCTACCGCATCGACCATTACTTGGGGAAAGAAACCGTCCAGAACATTCTGGTGTTTCGCTTTGCCAACGGTATCTTTGAGCCCCTGTGGACCCGGCAATATATCGACAACGTGCAAATCACCGTGGCGGAGTCGCTCGGTGTGGCCGGCCGCGGCTCGTACTACGACCATGCCGGTGCTCTCCGAGACATGGTGCAAAACCACATGCTTCAGCTGGTCTCCCTGATCGCCATGGAGCCTCCGGTGGCATTCGAGGCCGACGCGGTACGCGATGAAAAAGTGAAAGTGCTGCGCTCGATTCGCCCATTCAGCACGCGTGACGTGGCAGACTACACGGTTCGGGCGCAATATGAAGCGGGCTCCATTGATGGCGAGATGGTGCCCGGCTACTTAGACGAACCCGACATCGCCTCTGACAGTCGTACCGAATCCTATGTTGCCATGCGGCTCCTCATTGATAACTGGCGCTGGGCAGGAGTGCCGTTTTACCTGCGGACCGGCAAGCGCTTAGCCAAGCGCGCCACAGAGATTGCCATCCAGTTTAAGACCGCGCCGCATCGATTCTTCCAACAGACCGAAACCCCGGAGCTGTCGCCCAATCTGCTGACCCTGAAAATTCAGCCGGATGAAGGGATTTCGCTCCGGTTTGGGGCCAAGGTTCCTGGTCCCGAAATTAGGGTCCGCACGGTCAACATGGAATTTCTCTACGGCACGTCCTTTGCCGGTGCGCCGCCCGAAGCGTACGAGCGGTTGCTTTTAGACGCCATGATTGGCGACTCGACTCTGTTCACCCGCAAAGATGAGGTGGAGGCCGCTTGGACACTAGTGTCCTCGATTTTACACGGGTGGCAGAGGGCGCGTGGTCCCATTCCCACCTACGAATCCGGCACCTGGGGCCCGGAAGAAGCTGACACATTGATTCAACAGAACGGATTCCACTGGCGCCGGCCTTAACTCTGTCTTCACGGAGGTGACGTGATGTCCCGCCGCACCATCCGGTGGCAAAAGCAGCATCTTAGCGGGCCGGCCTTTATGACCGTTTGGCCCGAAATCATCCCGCAAGCGCTGGATGGTGCGGTCCCCATGAGCGCCGCCGTCATGACGCTCGGGATTTATGCCGATGCGGACACACCGCTGGACTGGCACTCGATTGAGCAGGTCACAGAGCAGCACCCTGCCCGGATCCTGATCATTCAGCGCAGAGAGTCATCCGCTTCATTCGACGGACTGGACGTCGAACTGCGGGCGGAAGTCGAACAGCCCGATGACAGCGGGCGTCCGCCTTTGCTGTTCTCGGAATGCCTCGCTATGACCTTGTCGGGCAAAACGGCTGCCTACTGGATCGACTGGGTGCAGGCCCTCATTCGCTCTAATATTCCCGCCTATCTGTGGTGGGCCGGGAGTCCGCCGGACGACGACTTTCGCTGGGACCTGCTAAGTCAGTCCTTCCAAGCCCTGATCCTGGACAGCCGTAAACTCTCGCTTGGCGAGTGGCATCAACTGGCAGAGTCGGCGTCGCATGCCCACATGTCCATCATGGACCTCGACTGGGCCCGGGGCTTGCCGCCACGCCGGTTGCTGGCCGAGGCCTGTGACGACCCAACCGTCCTCAGCGTGTTGAGCCAACCCCACCATATCTCCGTTGCCTCGCCGTCCACAGACCACCTGATGCTGCCCAGCACATGGCTGTGGCTGTCATGGCGACTAGGATGGGATTTGGGCCTGCCTCCCTGCGGTCGTCCCGGGCTGGCGGTGGAGGTCACATTTGGCGCCACTCCCTCCTGGACCTTTGACGGACCAGATGGCTCACTGCGTTTGACGGCATCCGATTCTTGGGTGTTAGGGTGGTCGCCGTCCGTGGGTGGGGGACTCTCTTGGTCCCACACGCTGCCGGAGAACCCCGGCTTGTCCCGGGATTTGACCGATCTCTTGGAAATAGGCCTGGACCCGCTGTATGAACAGCTATTGCGCCAGGCCGTTTTGGGAAGGAGCCAATAATTATCATGGCGCAAGAACCGGTAATCCATATCACCGAATCGAAGGACGCCGCGGCTGACAGTCTGAGCTCTTGGATGGCAGAAGCCGCCCAAGAAGATATACGCGACCACCGCCTGAGCAGTTGGGCCTTATCCGGCGGCAGCACACCCATTTTGCTGTACCAGCGTCTGGCCCGTCGCAGTGATGTCCCCTGGGGCCAAGTGGCCCTGTACCTGGTGGATGAACGAGACGTCTTTCAGACGGATCCCCTCAGCAATGCCCGTATGATTCAGGATACCTTGTTGAGCCACCTCACTTCTGGACCCCAGTGGCATCCCTGGCTCACGGTGGCCGAACCCAGGGAGTCTCTGGCCCGCTATCGGCACGGGTTAGCCTCCCTGCCTCGTTCTCCACAGGGGTTTCCATCGCTGGATTTGGCGCTCATGGGCATGGGCGACGACGGGCACACGGCATCGGTATTTCCCGGCTCGCCGCAACAGCAGGTCAACGACTGGGCCGCGTTTGGCCCGGGCCCCAATGCCGCCCGACTCACCCTCACCCTGCCCCTTTTGGCCCAAGCCCGACGAACGATTTTTTTGGTCACGGGTCCTGAGAAGGCGGCGCGCGTGGCCGAGTGTCTGCGCACCGACGCCGACCTGCCGGCAGCATGGCTCAGCCGTCATGCCCACAATGTGCATTGGTTTCTCGACCGAGACAGCGCCAGTGCTCTCTGATAAACCTGTCCTGGTGTGGGATATCGATGGCACGTTGCTGGAACCCAAACCCGTGGGTCGCCAGGCTCTCAACATGACGTTCCAGCAGCGTTATCACATTGCTGGGGCATTTGACAGTCTCGACTTTTCCGGCGCGACCGACCATGCGCTGTGGGATCAAGTTTCTCAGCAATATCCCCACCTGGGTCTTACGACCAGCGAGGCGGATGGCTTCTTCGGCCATTATGTTGGCGTTCTCGAAACCTTGTTGGCCCAGAACCCGCTCTATCCCCTGCCGTCGGTTTCCACCCTCATTCCCCTTCTGTCCGCTCGAGGCTGGCCTCTGGCATTGGCTACCGGGAATGTGCGGGCTGGAGCCTTCACGAAGCTCGGAGCTGCCGGCCTGGCTCCCTACTTTCCCTGCGGCGGGTACTCCCGTCCCCATGTCGACCGATTAGGGTTGCTTCGGCAAGTGACACGGTTTTTTCCCAACCGGCTGCTTGTCGTCATTGGGGACACGCCCCGGGACATTGAAGCGGCCCAACTCATCGGCGCATTGTCCATCGGTACCGCCACCGGTCGGCATGCGTCCTCCGTTTTGCAAGCCCACGGCGCAGACATCGTCTTCGATAGACTGCCTGATGCCGTCGTGTTTCTGAAAACCCTCACAGACCTCATCATGCGGAAAGCTCAGGAGAGAAACTCCTGAGCTTATGTGGCGGCCGCCACAGTCTCTGGTTGGGCTCCTGCCCATGTGGGCCAGAACCAGAGGTGTACAGAGGCCTCAACCGTAACTGACCACAGCTGACCCGTTGGGGAAAAGCTGACCACATGGACGCCCGACACAGCGCCGTCTTGGTCCACGAGACTCACAAGTTGGGCGGTGTTGGTATTGTTCGCCGCTTGCATGACGGCCACGGCGTTGTCCAGCGCGTCTTGCAGGTTTTGCTGTGCCGCCCAAACTTGTCCCAAAGCGGTCACCGCGCCGGCCATGACCAAGCCCACCAGCACCAACCCGAGTCCCATTAAACTCACGCTACCACATCGGAAAGTGATGATAGATAATCGTCGTGCCACCACCGCCACCCCCGCCGCCCGTGGTTACCTGGGGCGGCGGGCTCTGGCCCGGCGCCGGCAAGCTCGCCATGGAACGCGAGGCTGTCACCGTGGCAGTCTTCCCAGTGTTCCAGAGCCTCACCGGAACCGCCACCGTCAGGGTGCGGACATTGCCGCTCCGCGACGCCGTAATGGACGCTCCAGAGACCCCCTGGCTAGCCAAGACTCGGTTCACGTCTGCTTCCGCCCCGCGAGAACTTTGTCCCGCTGCCCACGTTTGAATCCCCTGTTGCGCGGCCTGACCGACCGCCACATGGTCCAGAAACAATCCACCGACCGTCGCCAAACCCAGGAACACGACCATCAGCACCGGCAGTACCAGCATCATCTCAATATAGGCGTTGCCGGCTATTGAATGGTGCTGAGGTTGTTGGTAATTTGCCCGAAGGCGGTCACCAAGGCGTTTCTGAGTGCTTCGATGGGCATAATCATCGCCAATACCACGACGATAATCCAGATTCCGTTCTCGATAAACACGTTGCCCTCTCGTTTGGCGAAACGCGCGACAAACCGTCCGCCCCACAGTCTTAGCCATAGTGTCACAAAATCTCCTCCTGCCTCCGATTCCGCGCATCGGCGCGGTAGGCACAGGATAGCGAAAAAGTCGGGGAGGAATCGGGTCAATCCCTCGACACGACTCCACCGCCCTGTGCGGGAAAGTGTGGGGTAGTCACCATTTCCCGTTGCGACCTAAAACGACAGCTTTACAGGGATCATGGCACCATTTTCCAAGGCCGGAATAGAATGGTTTGACCCTTACTAGAGAGGAGGTTTCTCGGATGAATGGCGTGGTCCCATACCTGGCTGCGGCATACGTGTCGCAAACGGTCTCGAAGGCCATCGCAAGCCTCATTCCCCTAAACTCATCACGATGGGCTGGCTTGCTCCGCGAGTGGTCCGCCACGGGATCTGGGGTGGCTATGGCTTTCGCGGCCCGCATGGATATCTTAGGCGACATCGGGCTGGACTTGGGCATCGAGCCTTTAGGCTATGTCATTACCGGGCTCATTTTGGGCCACGGAGTACAATACACGATTAGCTTTCTCAGCAATGGCCCCAGAGGCGGTCAGACCCCCGCCGCGTGATTTCCACACTCCCTTCGTAAATAATTTCTGCCTACTCGGGGAAATTAAGGCCAAATCATCGCGATTACGAAGGGAGTCTCCTATCATGCGGACATCCAAAGTCACCGCCGGAATGGCTCTGCTCTCAACGGCTGTCATACTCGCCGCCTGCGGAACCAATCCCGCGCCCTCACACGGGGGCAACACGACCACGGGCGCTTCGGGCACCAAGCACACCACCGGAGGCAATGCCAACAAAGCGGCCTTGGGCGGTGGAATCAAAAAAACAGCCGGATCCAATAACCCCGGGGGAACCACTGCCACTGCCAAAAACGGCAGCAACACCTCCAACGCGTCAACGACCAAAGCGGCAGGCACCCCTATTGCGCTTACAACTCTTCCTGCGATAACCGCCGTCGAGCCATTCAATCCGGCTTACAAGTCATACCACGCTGTCTCCTCGTTTGTTAACGAAATGGGTTTTCACTGGATGACTCAGGCACCAGGCATTGTCTACATGACCAACAATCACAATCAAATCACGGGCGTGGAGGCTACTTTCCCGCAAAACCACGGGAACTACCCATGGTACGACCCAGCCACGCCACCCAGCATTTTGAATGCCAGCCTGGCGTTCTACAGCGAACATCTGTACTTTGTTCCCCCGACAAGCATTACCCCTGGCATGTCGGCTGCCACCACCAGCGACCTCACGTCATGGACGTCATTCGTGACGGTCAATACCCGCTTGCAGGCCTATGTCAAAGAGCCCAGCACCTACAAAGGCTATACCATATACGGTCCTCCCCATGGATTGGGCATCAAGGTGCTGGTCAGCCCTGCGGGACTGGTGTCCGGGTTCATGGTGGGCGAACCGGCCGCTTGGGGATGGTCTCCAGTGTACGCTGAACCCCAGGGGCAACCGGTCGTGTCCCGGAATTTTGGCAAAGCCTACCTGAGCGTGTTCATGGTGGAACCAGCGACAGCTTCCTCCGCATCAGCCGCGGGAACCGCGTCCAACACGTCTTCGAACAATATCAGCAGCAACACAACCACTAAGGGCGGAAGCACCACCGGCACCAAGGGGGGCGGCACCACTCGCACCAAGGGCGGAAACAAAAGCTAGCGAATAAAGTAGCCAATGACCGCCGCGGCCAGCACCAACCCGACCACAATCATGGCCAGGTAGGGCGGACGCGGTGCGTCTTCTTTGCGATTCTGAGACATTCAGGTTCCTCCCAACAATTCGGCCTTCTCATCATACCGCGAAGCCGCGGCCACATGAAACTCAGGTTAACCGGCCATGCTAAACCAATGCGACCGTTTTGGCACACCGGCACCTTTTGGGCTTTCGCCCTGGGCTTGTTTCTCAATGCCTATGTTTATGGAATTGCTGCGGTGGCTCTGCTCCGGTCGGCTCTCTTCGGCTCATTGGCCACGCTAGGCATGGCATGGGCTCCGGCCGGGTTCCTCGTCGGCATCGTTGCCGGCGGGGTGGCGGCCGATCGTTATGGGCGACGGATTATTTTGGCATGGGGTCCCTTGGGCTACGTGACAGGATTGTTAGGTCTCTTGTGGGCGGGCGGCCCGTCGATGGTGCTGGCATCCTCGCTTGTCCTGCTAGTCACCGCCGGAGTGGAGAGCAACACAATTCTCACCTATTCGCAGGAGCTTTTGCCTCTCGCTACCCGACGGCAGGCCATGTACGCGGAACTAAACTTTGTCAATCTTGGAGGGCTGGCCCTGGCGGCGGTGGCACTGGCCGGCCACCGATCCGCCCCCCCCTTGCACCACTTGCTCTCCCTGGTGCCAGTGGGCATGGCGCTCCTGTCATGGCCCCTGCGCACCCGCCTTTCCGAGTCGCGCTTGTGGCGGGAAAGCCGCCTTCGCACCCGTCAGACCTTGCCTCATGATTACAGGCTTAGGTTCTTAGTGGCCGCGGCCTTTTCATTTTCCAACACCGCCGGTTTCTCTCTCCTAGCTTATGCCTTCGGGCACGAGTTCCTGCCCGATCACTTTCACCATCTTCTATTCGTCTCCACATTAAGTGCGTTTCTGGCCGGACTTCTGGCCCGCTGGTTTGGCCGTCTTTCTCCCAAGTTCCTGCTGTTGCTCGGTTATGGGATGGCATCGCTCAGCGCGTTCCTGATTCTACAAATTCAAACACCGCACCGCCCGGAGTTTTGGGCTGCATTGCTCGTCTTAAGTGCCTTCACCTCACTGAGCTACTTAGCCGAGGACACGTTCAAATCAGATCTTTGGCCATCGGCAGTCCGCGCTCGGGTAATCGCCGCCGTGCGAGCCATCGGCATGGCTGGATACCTGGGGTTGCTGTTATGGGAGCAACGCGCGCCGCTGTCTCACTTCGTGCCCGTGATGGTAGGCACCTGGGGACTGGGTTTCATCGCCGCCGTGGTATGGTGGCTCGCAGGCCGGCTCACGTTTCAGCATGACCGCCCGGTATCCGAGAATCGGCTCACGCACCGTTCGCGACACAACAAGCTCCGCTGATCCAGCTAATCGACATAAGTCTGCCAACTGATAGGTACGTCCCTCCGGTAGATTGAGGGCCACGTGCAGGGCAAACATGCGCGCCTCCTCCGACACCTCATCAAAGTACCCGGCCAGCACGATGACGCCTTCCGGCTTCAAATGCTGGCGACACGTCTCCAACAGCGCCCGCACCTGATTTTCGGGAAAGCTTTCCACAAATCGCAACAGAGAAATCCCGTCGTACTGGCCGTCCGGAAACCTTTCGAATACATTCCGCTGTATGCAATGCACCCCCGACGGAGGAGGGTTGCCACCAAACACGACATCGACCATGACTGCGTGTGCCCCGTTCGCGTGCAGTGCGCGAGAGAATTGACCGCGACCAGCACCAATGTCCAACCAAGTCTTCTCCCGCACTGGCAAGACCTCCCCTATAAGCCAGTTCACGAGTGTTTCGGATCGACCGGCCAACACCTCCTGCTCAACCAGCCCCGGAACGCGCTCCGAAGCCTGTCTGTAGAGCAGTTTCGGCAGGGCATGCCAACCTTGGTCCATGCCCATTCCGGGATGCTCCCACCAGGTCGTTCCTCCCGTCCAATACCACTTTTGGGCGTGGCCTTGCCGCACCCATCCCCACCACTGCAGAACGCGCAACAACGGCCTTACCAATTTGGCGTCGAAACCGGCCTCACTCAAATCCTGCTCAGATGCTCCATCGGCCAGCCAACACGGCAAATCGGAAGTCTTAAGCGCTTCAATAATGCACGAACGATAATATTCACGCGGATTGGATGCCCAGTCTGCCCACACCTGCCATTCGCCTCCCCGAGATTCCTGTGGGGCGTACTCTATGCTCATGGAGATTTGTCGGCGCCTGGCCCAGCCGCATCCTTATCGGCTGGATAGCACTTCCTTCATGGGGCGAACTTGGACACCCGCCGCTTCCAGTCCAGCCCTCACCTGGGCAGCGAGAGACGCGGCGCCTGGTGTATCACCGTGGATGCAAATGGTGTCCGGAACGATTTCTAGTGTACCGCCGTCGATGCTCTCGATGCGACGCTCGACGACCATCCGCACCGCCCGTTGGACCACAATCTCGGGATCGGCAATAACCGAGCCCGGGACTTTGCGAGACACCAAAAGGCCGCTTTGGTGGTAGGCCCGGTCGGCGTACACCTCTTGAGCGATTCTCAGTCCCCGCAGTTGTGCAGCTCGCAGCAGTTCCCCTCCATAGGTCACCATAATGAGCGCAGGGTCGTATGCATAGACAGCATCGACAATAGCCTCAGCCAGGTCTGGACGGGTCATGGCCAAGTTGTTCAACTGCCCATGTGGCTTCACATGTTGCATGGGCACTCGATGCCGGCGGCAAAACCCTTCTAGGGCTCCGACTTGGTATAGTACGTCGGTGAAGGCCTCATCCGGGCTAACCGCCAGATCCCGCCGTCCAAATCCCACCAAGTCGGGAAAGGCAGGATGGGCGCCAATGCCGATACCCAGTCGAGCCGCCGCCTCTACCGTTCGATCCATGACCCGGGGATCCCCTCCATGAAATCCGCACGCCACGTTCGCCGAACTGATGGACGGCAAGACGTGCTCGTCATCCCCCATCGTCCATGCCCCGAAACTCTCACCCATGTCGCAGTTCAAATCCACCATCATTGGTTAGCGCTCCTTTCATGGTCATCATCGTTTCTCCCTTACCGAGCCACTGCCCTAAAGGACCCACCCGTTCCAACACCCCCGCGCCGCTTGCCACCACATCAAAGACCTGGCCCGTCGACGCGATCCGTGCCACGCACTGCCCTCGCCATACCGAGTCCCCAGCGCCGGGCAAACGGCGACCGTACCGATCCCGGTCCATCATCCAGCCCGCATACGGCATAGCCAGGCGTTTCGATGTAGGCTCCCCTGCAGGAAACTGCCAAGCCTCGGCGAGGGCCGTCTGGGCTTCTTCGGCGTCCACACTCTCGAATACCACCCAGTCGCCGGGCGCCAATTGGGCCATGACCGGCCAATCCGCCCGAATGACATGGGCCAAGGGCGGATATCCCCCCAAACTGCCGCGCCCTTTCATCAACAACAGCAAATGGCCGCTGGGCGGACACTCAATGCTGCCTATGGCCATGCCTTCAGACGGCCAATCTCCCCGAGGACTGGCGATGGGTTCTCCCGTGAGCCGCAGTCCGATGCCGTTGGAATCCGCCGAGACAGTGAATTCGCGCGTCAAAAGCTGAGCATAGGATGACGCGGGGAAACGGTCCCGCCGCACGCCCGGCATGACCCGCAACACGTGTCCGGCCCGCATCGTGGGCCAGCGCGTGCTGGTCTGGGTTGCAGCGTGGGTGGTGGATCGCAGGCAATCCCCGGCGGCTAAGGGACGTCCGCCCAGTCCCCCAATCTCCGACGCCCAGTCCGTCGACCGGCTTCCAAGCACCGCGGGCACGTCGATGCCCCCAGGAAACGCCAAATAGGCACGAAATCCGCTGCGCCGGGTGCCAAAGCGGATCCGAGCGCCGGCTTCCATGAACCGAGCAGTTCCGGAAGGCCACGCGTGACCATCGACGACGGCTGACAGCTCAGCACCAGCTAAGGCCAGAGGCCCTTCCTCGAGAACTTCCAATTCGGGACCAATGGCCGTCATCTCCACCGCCGCCTGGTCGTCGCAATTGCCCACAAGACGGTTCGCCCATGCCAAGGCCCACTCATCCTGGGCGCCGCCAACCATCACTCCCCAATGCTCATACCCCCACCGGCCCGTATCCTGGACAGAGGTCAAGAGGCCCGGCCGCGCCACCCGCACGGCTGTCATTCGCGCACCTCACATAGGCGCACCGGACTCGTGGATGCCTTCAACGCGTGATATTCCTCCTCAGACACGGCCCGAAAGCGCAGCCGATCCCCAGGACGATACAGACAGGGGGGCGTGTCTTGCCAGTCAAAGAGCACCACTGGCGTGCGTCCGATGAGATGCCAACCGCCAGGAGTAGCCAAAGGATAAATGCCGGTCTGGGCCCCCGCGATGGCGACCGCACCGGGGTAGACGCGGGTCCGCGGGATGGCACGCCGTGGAAGGCGCAGAGCTGGCGTCAGAAGCCCGGCCAAGGGAAATCCCGGCGCAAAACCGATGCAGTAGATCCGATAGATCTGAGCTCCATGCAATGAAACCACTTCGTCGGGCCGGAGGCCCAATTGAGACGCCGCCACTTCCAAATCTGGCCCCGCATTGCCGCCATAAAGCACCGGAACATCCCAAGTACGGGCGGAGCGCGGCCTGGATCGGCCCATGGGCAGAACTTGGAGCCACTCCAGAAGTTGCTCGGCCGTCAGACGCCGGGCATCGTACTCCACCAAGAGCGTAGTAAAGGCCGGCACTACGCCAACCACCCCAGCGAATTGGGCATCGAGGACGGCCTCGGCAACCTGATGGACCCGGTCATTGCTGTCTTCACCGAGATCCGTACCAAATTGCAACAACAGTCCGGCATCGCCAACCCGATGCACAGCGGTCCACGGCCGGGCAATCTCTTTATGCATGGTCGACTGATGCTGCCGCTTGGGCAAAATCCCTAATCAGGTCCGCAGCGTTTTCGATTCCCACCGAAACGCGCAGAACGCTCGGATCAATTAAGACCGCCTCCTGCTCGTCCGGCGTTAGTTCACGATGCGACGCCACGACCGGATGCGAGATGGTCGTCATGACATCTCCCAAACTAGGGACAAAAGGCACCAGCTTCAAGGATCGCGCCAAACGCTCCGCTCCCTCGCGGCCTCGGGCCACCCGGAGGGCCAGTATGGCACCATAGCCGTTTTCCAACAGTCTCTTAGCATGTCCATGATCCGGGTGGCGGGTGAGCCCGGGATAGGAGACCTCCTCGATCTGGGGGATCTGTACCAAGGCCTCTGCCAAAGCCAACGCGTTGGCACTCGCTCGCTCCATGCGAAGCGCCATCGTGCGCGCCCCCCGGAACGCCAACCAGCTGGCGAAGGGGTCCGGGGTCATGCCGACCAGGTCGATAACCTGCGACACCTTTTGGATTAATTCTTCCGGCCCCGCCACCGCGCCTAAAATCAAATCGCTGTGCCCCCCGATGAACTTGGTCACGGAATGGACCACGAGGTCTGCCCCCCAGGCCAGCGGCCGTGCATGGTAGGGGGTCGCAAAGGTGTTGTCAACGACCACCCGGCTATTCAACTGCTGCGCCACCCGAATGACCTCATCGACTGGGCAAACCCGCCCCAACGGATTGGACATGCTCTCCAAGACCACAATTCCTGGGCCTGTCGTCGACAGCGCCTGTTCGACCGTTCCCAAATTGTGCGTGTCAATCCATGTAAATGGATAACCCAACGGATCAAGGATGCGCCGTGCCAACCCCGCTGTGCCGCCATAAATTTCCCGCGCCACATAAACCGGTCCCGGGGTCGGCTGAAGCGCCAGGATAGCCGCTGCCACAGCTCCCATGCCCGAGGCAGCGATGACTCCCGCCGGCGCGTCCTCCATATCGGCGATAAGCTGAGCCAGGGCCTTGGTCGTGGGATTTCCCCCGCGTGTGTAAGTGTAGCCCTCCTCTTCGCCGCGAAATACCCGATCAGCCTGCTCAAGGCTGTGATACGCATAGGCGGCCGTTTGATACAACGGAGGAACGACCGAATTTTGCGGCCAAGCCACGTCCGGGATCTGCACGCTTTTGGTATGAATGTCCACGATCTCTGCCTCCGTCTGGGGCCGTTGACTGCAACGGCCCCGTCGATTAGTCTTCGGTTTCCGCCAGTGCCTTCAGTATCTCCGCCGAGGCGGCGATGCCGCGCTCAAACAAATCGATCCGCATATTCTCGTTGGGTCCGTGGTTGGCCTCATCTTGATTGGCCAGAGGTATAATGAAGGAAGGCACACCCAGCAGATCTGTAAAGACATAATCGGGCAAGCTCCCGCCCATGGCGGGTTCGATATAGGGGGCCAGGCCGTAGGCTCTCTCAACGGCTCTGCGCAGGCGTTCAATGGCGGGATGCCCGGGATCCGTTCGGGAGGGGGCCATCCAACCTGGATGAATGACGCATTCTACGTCCGGAAACTCCTTCGCCATAAAAGCACTCAATGCCGCAGCAATGCGCTCAGGTTTTTGATCCGCTGCCAGCCGGAATTCACAGCGCACTTCGGCCTCAGCGGGTATGATGCTCTTCTGGCCTGAGCCCACGTAACCGGAATGCATGCCCGTAATAGAAAAGCTCGGCATCATCAGCCTGCGATAGTATTCCATCGCGTCCCATCCCGCCAATCGATCCTCAGTGACACCCAAAGTCACGGCCAGGCGCTGCGGATCAAACGGCAATCGGCTGATGAATTCCCGGTCCCGCACTCCCAAGGGAACCACATCGTCGTAAAACCCGGGCAGGTTTACCCGACCATCGTCGGTCTTCAAGGCTGTGAGCACCTCTACCAGGCGCCAAGCCGGATTTGGCACCACATTGCCTTTGTGTCCGGAATGATTGTCGAATCGCGCCCCTCTGGCCCGCAAGGCAAAACTCAAAATCCCCCGCACCCCTAACCGGATCACCGGGTGGTCTGAGAGACCCATGGGCCCATCGGAGGTAATGGCATAATCTGCGGCTATGTCCGATCGGTAGCGCTGGATGACGTCGGCCAAATGCGGACTTCCGGACTCCTCCTCCCCCTCCAGAAGGATTTTTACCCGAAGGGGCAGCACGCCTCCACACCGCTCCTTCAACGCCATGATTCCAAAAATGTGAGCCAAGTGCTGGCCCTTGTTATCCCCCGTGCCCCGGCCAAACAACCGCCCCTCCCGCTCGCTGGGTTCAAAGGGCGCCGAATCCCAGCCATCCGCCATCTCGGCCGGTTGGACGTCATAATGGCCGTAAATGAGGACCGTCGGCACCTGACCGCCCTCCGGCCCGTCTTCCGCAAGAAGGACGGGCTGACCCGGATTGTCCAACTCTCGCACGGTGAACCCGTGCGAAACCATCAATGCGGTCAGCCACTCGCGCATCTGCTGCATGGCAGCGGCGTCTGTCACGAGGCTGGGTATCCGTAGAGCCTCCTCCCACAGCCCCCGCCATTCGTGAAACCGTGCCCGAATCATGGAGTCAAACTCTGACATGACTGTACCCTCCCGTCCTAGCCTTCATCGTAGCAAATCCCAGGCCTGCCGCGGACGCAAACCGCAGGAAATCCTTTCGGCTCGCCCCAGCAGGAATTTGCGGAATTGTCGCGAATCTCTGCTCACTGTCCCAGACAACGGGCAGAGTCCCCCACTGAAAGAAGGCGTGTTCATGGCATCCTTTCATTTATCCCGCACCCAGGCGCACTGGAGCTGGAATCGGCTCCAGCCCCCGATGGTGCGAGTCCAGCCCGGATCTACGGTCACCGTGGAAATCGCCAACGCGTCCGGAGGTCAATTGGACCGGCATTCCTTGACGTCGGATGTGGCCACACTCGATTTTAGCCGTGTAAACCCAGTGACTGGACCTATCTGGGTCGAAGGCGCCGAGCCCGGGGATGCTGTGATTGCAGAAGTCCTCGCCATCGACTTGGACGATTGGGGATGGACCGCCAATATCCCAGGATTTGGGCTTTTGGCCGATGAATTCCCCGAGCCGCATCTCCGGATCTCGCGGGTAACTCGGCAATACGCCGAACTGCTCCCCGGCCTGCGCATTCCCGTGCAGCCATTTATCGGCACCATTGGACTTGCTCCCAGCGAACCCGGCGATCACCCCTTGGTGCCGCCGGGACCGCATGGAGGCAATATGGACATGCGGCAGGTTACAGCTGGCTCTCGTTTGTGGCTTCCTGTCGCGGTACCCGGAGCACTGCTCTCGCTGGGCGATTCGCACGCCGCTCAAGGGGACGGAGAAGTATGCGGGACAGCCATAGAGACCAGTTCCGCAGTCACCCTTCGCGTGCACCTCAAAAAGGGCGTAAACATGGCGACCCCGCGTCTCGAGAGCCACCCACTGTCCCGTCGCACGGGGGCCGCCTGGGTCACCACAGGAATCGGCCCGGATTTGCGGGAAGCAGCTCGCCAAGCCACCCGAGAAATGATTGGCTGGATTCAGGACTTAGCGGGACTGTCTCGAGAGGACGCTTACCTCGTCACCAGTACGGCAGGTGACTTAGTGATTTCGGAAATTGTCGATGCCCCCAACTGGGTGATAAGCATGCACATGCCAAAGGACATTTTAGGAGGTGGCGGTTTGTGAACGGTCTCAAACGCGAATTAGGCATCTGGGAAGCGGCAGCCCTATCCATTGCCATTATGGCTCCCACAGCAGCCATGGCCTTGAACGGCTCGTTGGCCGCCTCCATCGCCGGCACTGCCGTGCCCTTGGCGTTTCTGGGAGCCCTGGTGACCATTGCGCTGGTCTCCTATTCCTTCATCGAGTTCAGTCGCACCTATGCGCACGCCGGATCTGTTTATGCATTCAATGGCCGTGGTTTGGGGGCCCGGTACGGATTTTTGTCGGGGTGGGCTCTTCTGCTCACCTACATTGCCTTTACGGGTGCCTCGATGGCGGAAGTAGGGCTGTTCTTTCAGACCTTTTTGGCATTCCTGAACGTGCATATTCCATGGATTGTCCCGGCCCTCGCGGCGGGCGCGGGGCTGTGGTATCTGTCTTTTCGCGACGTTCGGCTCTCAGCCCGGGTGACCATGGTATTCGAAGGAGTGTCCATCATCCTGATTCTCATCCTCACAGCGGTCATTCTGGCGCATGGCGGAGCCCACGGTCTATCCTTCAAGCCCTTCACGGTCGGCAAGGCGGGCATCTCCGCTGTGGGGCTGGCCAGTGTCTTTGCCTTTCTTTCCTTCGCAGGATTTGAGGGAGCGGCCACACTGGGCGAGGAAACCGCATCGCCGAAACGCTCCATTCCGCGCGCTATCGCGATGGCGGTGTTTCTCACCGGCGCCTTTTATCTGCTCGTCAGCTACACTCAGAGCGAAGGTTTCGGGCTCAGCGCCAAGGGCGTCGCCGCATTTGCGTCCTCCACCGCTCCATTGGGAACGCTGGCAAAAACCTTTGTGGGCAGTGCCATGGCCGCTGTGATTATGTTCGGAGCCACCATATCGGCATTTTCCTCCGCCTTGGGCACCGCCACTGCCGGATCGCGCATCCTGTTTGCCATGGGTCGTGACGAATTTGGACCGAAAGCGCTCGGCGAGGCTCACAGCCGCCATGGATCACCGCACCGGGCATTGGCTGTCGTCATGGTGGTCGCGTTCGTTCTCAATCTGCTGCTGGTGGTTCAATCCCCCGCCAACGTCTTCGGCTGGCTGGGCACCATAGGCGTGTTGTCCTTGCTGTTGGTGTACCTGGTCACTCAGGTCGCGGCGATCCGCTTGTTCGGCCAGAACGGCCGCTGGAAGGGTTGGAAATTTGCCATCCCGGTACTGGCCATCCTGCTCTTGGCCTACACTCTCTGGTCCAACATCTTTCCCGTACCGGCGGCGCCGTACAACTACTTCCCTTATGTGGTGCTGGTATGGATCGCGGTGGGCGTTGGAATCGTCCTGCGATCCCCCAAAGCCGCCGCCCGACTCGGCGAGAGCTTTATCGATCAAAGTCTGTAGGCGCGCGTTTTTAAAGACCCCGGCTCGTCTGCGAGCCGGGGATTGGTTATAAAATGGGCTTTTCGTTCGTTCCGCGGGTGAGAGATTTTTCCCATTCTATATTGTTTCGGCAATGGAGGCTACGTATGGCAGCGCTGTGGGGCAGCATTTTAGGACTGTGGATTCGTATCGGCACACGTTTATTTCCACCGGTGATTCATCCCATGATGGTCCACTTCCCAATCGTACTCCTATGGGGCAGTTTCTTGACAGCGCTATTGGGTCTGGTCTGGCGCACTCAGGACCGATTTCTGGACCGGGCGAGTTTTTGGCTGGCTGTCCTCGGATTCATCGCTGGAGTTGTCACGGCAGCCACCGGGGTGATCTCCGAACAGTTTGTGAAGTGGAACCCCACCACCAGTGCCCTCCTGCAAACGCATCAGGCATACGCCATACTGACTGGCCTGTTTACCTTCCTGCTCGTCGTGTCGCGAATGGTGGCACGCTATCCGCGAACCCACTCGGACCGCCAATGGTCCCTGTTTCGGTCGGGCCGCGGGCGATCCACGCTCCTATCCCTCATCTTCGGACTCGGAGCCGTGGTCATGGTGACCATGACAGCCTCGATTGGCGGGACCATGGTGTACCAATACGGCACAGGAGTCCATGGGGTCGCGTTCCACACCCCGCACTTCGGCCCGCATCATCCGTAAGGAATCCATTCTGGCGCCTCGATTGCGAAATCGAGGCGCTTTCTCTTTCCCATCGGGATAAACTAGGATAGATGATGAGGAGCACTGGTATGGCGAAGTTGACGCGAGAGCAGGTTGTCCAGCACCTGACCCCCCCTAAAGGCATTGTCATGGCACCCTATCCGGCCTGGCGGGACCGCATATATCGGGGGTCTCTCCTGAGTATTGGCCCGTCCCTGCTGTTCGTGGCCACAGCCGAGTCTCTGTCAAAGGCCCCACTGCTCCAAGCGGCCCACTGGTTGAGCGCCGCGGCTGTGGTACTGGCAGCTTTGTTCTTTCTCGTCTGGCTGGCCAGTTGGCGCTACGCAGTCTGGGCTCTAGCCATAGGAGGCCTAGTGGCCATCCCCTTGCAGACAACCGCAGCCTGGGCGTTAACCCTGGCGGCAGGCAGCGTCATGGCGGCCAAAGAAACGCATTGCTTTCACTTTCAAGCGGGTCGCATTATTCCCTGGTGGTCCGTTGCCACGGGCCTGACATGGCTGTTTGTTCCCCACTCGTGGATGATGACTGGGTGCTGGGCGATCCTTGGAGGTCTTTGGATTTGGCTCGCCTGGGACCGCCAGTCTCTGCCGCTCTTCGACATTTCGGGCACCCGGGGATAATCATGGCACAGGATTCTTTTGCCGAGGTCGCGAATAGAGCTTTACCATCCAGAGGAGGACACGCCATGCATTGGGCTTTGAGTGACAACCTGCCAAGTTCCGGAATCCGAGAGATATTAAATCTAGCGCTCCAAAAACCGGGCACCATTCGTCTTGAGACAGGCGAACCGGACTTCCCACCGCCGCCCCACGTCTTGGACGCTTACGTCGAGGCATCTCGCGGCGGAAAAAACCGTTACACCGCCACCGAAGGGATTCCCGCCTTGCGCCAGGCTCTGGCTCGAAAACTACACTCCATTAACCATATCAATCGCTCCGCGGACGAGGTTCTTGTCACACCAGGCGGAATTCCCGCACTATTTCTCGCCTTCATGGGAACCTCCGGGAGCGGCAGTCAAATTCTAGTGCCCGACCCAGGCTGGCCCGACTACCTGGGAGGCATGGTAAGCCTCGGCATTGAGCCGGTACCCTATCCACTATCCGCGCCCGATTATGTTCCTGACCTGAATTCCTTGACCCGGCTCTTGACACCGCGCACCCGAGCTCTGGTCCTCAATTCGCCGGGAAACCCCACCGGCCGCATTGTTTCCGAACCCTTGGTGCGCCAGTTGTGCCAATGGGCCGAAGAACACGACCTCTGGATTATATCGGACGAAGTCTATGACCAGATGGTGTTCCTCGGATCGCCCATCTCCCCAGCGCGATTTGCCCCGGAGCGAACCTTGTCGGCATACAGTTTTTCGAAGACTTACGCCATGACCGGATGGCGCTTGGGCTATCTCGCTGGACCGCGCCCAGCGGTGACCTCGCTGACGCGGGTGGCCATGGGGGCCTGGTCATCCGTTTCGGAGCCTTTGCAGTACGCCGGGCTGGCCGCCTTGGAGGGACCTCAGGATGTGGTGGACACCATGCGAATGGCCTATCTGCGCCGCCGCAACCTGGCTATGGATTTGCTGGCCAGCTTCGGTGTCACCACCAGCAATCCCGATGGCGCCTTCTATCTCTTGGCCGACGTGCGACCCGTCGAGGCGTCGTCTCGCGACTTTGCCCTGAATCTGCTTCGGGATGCGGGCGTGGCAGTTGCACCAGGTTCCGCCTTTGGGCAAGAGGCGGAGGGATGGGTTCGCATTTCGCTCGCGTCCTCCGATGCCGACCTCACCGAAGGGCTTACTCGATTGGGCCAGAAAGTCCGGGACGGGATGCGGCGATAACCAGATGGGCTACATGGGCTTGGGTTGCCGCGACTAAATCCGCGCCCTTCAACCATATTTGAAGGCCTCTCTGACCCGCGCTAATACTGATGCATTCCTGATGTTCGATGCCGCTTTGTGCATAGACGGGCAATATACGGCGTCCGCCTAATGGGGAGACGCCTCCGCGGATATAACCGGTCACCGACTCCAACTCTTTGACGGGAAGAAGCGCGACACGCTTCTCCCCCACCAGTTGGGCCGCCGCCTTAAGGTCCAACTGGTCCGGTCCGGGAATGACGGCCATAAACCAGCCGCGCGGTCCCCCGACCACCACCAGCGTCTTATAAACCATCGTCTCGGGGATATCCAGCAGGTGCGCCACATGCTGGGCCTCCAGTTTGTCCGGGTCTACCGGATAACTGTGCACCTCGTAGGGAATACCCGCCTTGTCAAGCATACGCATGGCCTGGGTTTTTTTCATTCCACCACCTCCTCCAGCAGATGGAACCCGTCCGCATCTAGGCGGCCACGAATCCCGATGGGAATGGGAAAGACTGGGTCGGTATGACCAAAGTCGCACTCGGCCAGCACAGGAAGCCGACGCGGGGCGGTCCAGAATCGGATCACATCGAAGAGCGTCTCCCGCTCTTCGGCCGGATAGCGGTATAACCGGCCCACTAATACGCCTGAAATTTGGTCGAAAACCCCCATGTTGGCGTAATCTCCAAGTATGGCATCCACCCGAGCGGGCGACGGCAGCTCTTCGGATAGTTCGAAGAAGAACAAGGCACCGTGCCAATCGGGCCAATATTCGGTGCCCCGCAAGTGCTCCAGAGATTCCAGCCTTCCACCCAGCAGGATGCCCTCAGCCGAACCACGTCTAAGCCACACGGGGCCGGCGTTAGCCGCCCAGGTTGGACCGTAGATGCCCACCAATCCTGTTTGCACGTACATTGCCAGCGGCAGCAGGCCTGCATCGGATGCCCCGATCACGATTTTCCTGGCACCAGCCAAGCGGTCCCAGTCTAAGTACGGAAACATCTGGGCGGTGTGATGACCGCCGATGGCGGCCACCAAACCCTTCACCTCGGGCGCCCGACTCAAGTGGTGCAAGTCCTCCGCGCGCAAATCGGCCGATGCAGACACCCAGCCCGATGCCATGCAGGCGGCATCGCCATATCGAGTGCGCAAGCCAAGCTGGGTTTGGGCATTCATGGCTGCTTGTTCCAAACGGCGGGGAAACCATGCGGCCGCGGGGGCGCTGGGGGAAAAGATGCCGAGCATATCGCCGCGTCGAAGCCTTCGCGGTTTAATGGGGGGATTTACCATTTAAGCGAGAAAGGGGGCGCGAGCCCCCCTCTCCTCCTATTCTAGCGATTCTCGAGCGGGACGAAGTCCCGGTGCGTAGCACCCGTGTACTCGGCGCGCGGACGAATCAGTCGGTTGTTCTGGTACTGCTCCAAGATGTGGGCCGTCCATCCGGATACTCGACTCACGGCAAACACCGGCGTGAATATGTCGGTCGGAATGCCCATCTGCGCATAGACCGAACCCGAATAGAAGTCGACGTTGGGATACAAATTCTTGGAC
Organism: Bacillota bacterium; assembly: GCA_021799435.1. Taxonomy (GTDB): domain Bacteria; phylum Bacillota; class Sulfobacillia; order Sulfobacillales; family Sulfobacillaceae; genus Sulfobacillus_B. Next base: position 50,726 of record JAJZAN010000007.1, read on the forward strand.
CCCATAATCGATTCGCGGACTTCGTTGAGCATGTGGTACCAGCGCAGGTCGCCAGCATCTTCACCGACTTCTTTGGAAAGCCGACGCAGAATGATGGCACGCGGGTCCTCAGTGCGGTAAACACGGTGCCCAAATCCCATAATCTTTTCCTTGCGGTCCAGTGCCCCCTCAATCCACGGTTTGGCGTTCTCCACCGTACCAATCTTCTCCAGCATGTACATAACCTGCTCATTGGCCCCACCGTGCAACGGCCCCTTCAGCGTTCCCACCGCCGACGTCACCGCCGAATAAATATCGGACAAGGTGCCGGCCGTGACACGCGCCGAAAAGGTCGACGCATTGAGTTCGTGGTCCGCATGCAGGATAAGTGCGGTGTTGAAGACCCGGGCATGAAGCGCTTTGGGACGATCGCCATGCAGCATGTACAAGAAGTTTTCGGCCAGCCCGAGAGCCGGGTTGGGAGAGACAGGCTCCCGACCGCTACGAACCTGGTCAAAAGCAGCTACCATTGTGGGGACCTGCGCGACCAATCTCACCGCCTTGCGGTGGTTAGCTTCCGGAGTCATCGCATTTCCGTCGGGATCATAAATCCCTGCCACACTGACCGCCGACCGAAGAGCATCCATCGGGTGCGTGTCCTTTGGCAGGGACTTGATGAGGTCCATCACGGGCTTGGCCAGTTCGGCTGACTCCGCCAACTCCTTTTTCAGGTGGTCTAGCTCTTGGCGGTTGGGTAAGTTCCCCTTCCACAAGAGATACACCACTTCCTCAAAACTTGTGGTCTCAGCCAAATCTGCCACGTTATATCCGCGGTAGACAAGGCGACCTTCATGTCCATCAATGAAACAGATTTCCGATGTGTTGGCTACCACATCTTCCAGTCCAGCTTTGAATCCTTGAGTTGCCATGTTGCGCCTCCTTGAATGTTCAGTATGTATAGACCGGCTCGCGCCAATTCGGGGCACACCCAAATTGTACTCCTCTCTCCGACAAAAGGATCCCCCTAATTCTTCATAAAACGCCGACGTTCCCTAGGCCAGTCCGAGACCGCCCTTCCGTATTCGCGACGCCTATTGCTATAATGGCCGTAACAGAGTGCGTGGAGGAGCCAACAATTTGTTAAGAAACCGTATCCGAAAGGTGCCCGTGACCGTTCGCGGAACCCACTATATCCATGAGTATTTGGTCCTGCCGGACGTATGTGCCGTCATTGCCGAAGTCGAAGACGGCATTGTGTTGGTCGAACAGTTTCGTCCCGCCCTGGGCCGCCGCATCTTGGAACTGCCCGCCGGACGGTTGCGTCGGGGTGAAGAGCCGGTGCAAGGAGCGCGTCGCGAGTTGGCCGAAGAGACCGGATACCAAGCCGGCGATTTGCGGCTGATATCCCGCTTCTACCCGTCTGTCGGGCTGTCCCGGCACAAGGTCCACTTATACTACACCGTGAATCCCACTCCGGGGGAGACACACTGGGATGCCACCGAGGAAATCGACGTCAAAATTATCCCGGTCAGCGAAGTGCCCAACCTCCTCATTGAGGGCCGGGCTGCCGATGCCAAAACCCACCTGGGACTGGTGTACTTTTTAAACGCAAGGGGTTGGCTGATGCAGCGCGGCCGATGGCGTCCGACCGAATTGGCCGAACGCCGCAATTAGCTTCGATCAAGACAAAAAATTCCGTATACAGCGCCTAAAAATCCGCTAAAATGGCCTTACAAGGATTGAAAGGGGGCGCCTCTGACGATCTGCGAACATTGCGGAGCCAAAGTGGTAGACGGTGGGAACGTGTGTGCAGCCTGCGGTATGGCTGCCGGTCCAATTGATCCGCGTCCCAAGCCCTTGGCGAAAGTCGTTCCGTTTAAATCCAAGCGACGGCCGCACGAGCGCCCGCCGCAAGGCAAGCCCCCCCGCCGCCGTGCGTCAGCGGTGACGTGGTGGATTGTGGCCATTATCGCTATCTGCCTGCTCTTGCCATACGTGCGGCTGTAGCCGCCTTAGTTCCATTCATTAGTGCTGAGATGCGGCTGCAGACTGCGGTTGAGACTCTCGGCCAGTACTTCAGCCATGTCGTCGATTAGGATGTCGATTTCTTTTGGCGTGACCATCAATTCACTGAATCGCGCTCCCAGCACCTCGTCGATGAGTCCTCGCTGCTCCGATGGAGCCATCTGCTTCAAGATATCGTAAAATGCCATGTCATCGGCCAACTGGTTAGCTAACTGACGAATGGCTTCCTGGGCAATGCTGACTGACTGGACCACGGTACACACACCGATGGCGATGACCGGTACGCCCACGCTGGACTCGGTTAGTCCCTGCCGCCGGTTGCCCACGCCCGATCCCGGGTGAATCCCGGTGTCGGCAATCTGGACACTGCCAAGGAGACGGTCCAAATTGCGAGCCGCAAGCGCGTCAATGGCCACGACCAGATCGGGTTCCGCTTCGCGGGCGATTCCACGGATAATATCCAAGGTCTCAATTCCGGTCGTTCCCAACACTCCGGGCGCCACGGCTGCCACGGGCCGCATTTTCTCCCTGATGTCCTCGGATACCACGGACCCTAGATGGCGCGTCACCAGCAGCCGTTCCACCACGCGCGGTCCCAGGGCGTCGGGAGTTGCGTTCCAATTGCCCAAACCGACCACCAGCACACTCTTGTGGGTATCTTGCGGAATGAGTTGCTTTAACTGATCCGTCAGTTGCTCCATGAGGTGGGTCTTCAAATCGGCGTCCCGATTTTTAAAGGTTGGAACATCCAGGGTCACGTAGTGGCCGCGGGGTTTCCCCATCAGCCGCTCGGCTGATTCTTCATAAATCTCCACCTCGGTCACAATCACGCCGCCGCTCTTGCTCTCCTTAACCCGAACCCCAGGAACTTCTTCCTTAGCGTCGCCGCGTACAATATCGCGCGCCTCGATCGCCATGTCGGTATACACCTGTATAGGAACAAATGTGGCCTTGTGCTCCGCCAATAGCTCTCCGCCTCCGGTCAGGTAGCCCTGTGATAACCGTAGGCTTGCCGCCCGTTTGGGGCTTTATGCACTGCCGCCCGCGCGCCAGCTTAGATGGCCTGGATTCAGTTTTTAAGGTGGAGTGGTGCATGGTAGGCATGGCGTGCTTGCCGAGACGTGATTTGGTGGTCCGCGACCATGCTCTGCAGTACCAAGCGCTGGCGTTCCTTGGCTAACCGGAAATGAATGAAGGGATTGTAGCTGCTAGGCGCCTGGGGCAAGCCCGCCAACAACGCGGCTTGAGGAAGGGTCAACCGGGCCGGCGACACACCAAAATACCGCTCAGCAGCCGAATCGACGCCGAATGCCCCGTCGCCCAGATAGACCTGGTTCAGATACAAACTTAGAATCTGATTTTTGCTATACAACACCGTCATCATCACTGCCAAGAGCGCCTCCGCCACTTTGCGCCGAAATCGTTTAACGGGCGACAACATCGTATTGCGCGCCAACTCTTGGGTGATGGTGCTGCCGCCTTGGGCAAAGGTCCCGCTCTTCAAGTCTACGACCAGGGCGCGGCCGATACCCTCGAAGCTCACGCCGAGGTTGGAATAGAAGCTGCGGTCCTCGGTGGCGATGATCGCCTTCGTCATCCACGGAGAAATGCGACGCAAAGACGTCCAATCTCCCCCCGATTGGCTTTCGCGATAGATGACCACGGAAGGGATGGAGCGCAGGCGCACCCAATAGCTCTGATAGAAACGGGCAATCGGCACTGCACTCACCATGAGCACGATGCTGATCGAAATGGCTATAATGCCCGTGCCGCCTCTCATCCTTGCCGACAAGCAAGATCCCGTCCCTTCACACATACAAGTAATCGGGAGGGATGGACAATGCAGCCTCGGACCAGAAAGTCGCTGTGGTGGGGAACCCTGACACTGACCTCGGCTGCCCTGGCCTCCCGTGGCTTGGGCCTCATTTACCGCATGCTCCTGGCCCGGTTCCTTGGCGGCGAGGGATTAGGCCTCTTCCAGATGGTGTTCCCGCTGTACGTGGCTTTAGTCACCATCTGCGTTGCCGGAACGCCGGTCGCTATCTCTCAAATGCTCGCCGAAGGCACGGCACCGCCCGGGCGTTTGTTGCGCGTCGCCACCCTCATTGTATTAACGATTAGTTTGCCACTAATCGTACTGGTGGTTCTTTGGGCCCGCCCCCTGGCATTAGCTCTGTACCACGACGAAATCTTTGTGCCAATGCTATGGGCCTTGGCACCGGCACTGCTGGCCGTAGCATTTTCCAGTGTCCTTAGAGGTTACTTTATCGGTCGCCAGGAGATGGAATATCCCGCCGCATCCCAGGTGGCCGAGCAGATGGCCCGGGTTGTCATCTTATTCGCCCTGCTCAACCTGGTAGGGCGTCACCTGTTCCGCAATCCGCCTCTTGTGGCCGTGTTGCTAATCCCTCTCGGCGAAGGCATCAGCCTCATGATTTTAGCCCTGGGCTACTGGCGAAGCCGACCCAGCACGCGTTCCGGGGAAACGCCTTCGGGAGGATTGGCACGGGCTATTTTAAAGCTCTCGGTGCCTGTGACCATGAGCCGTCTCTTGGGATCCGCCATTGCGGTGATTGAGGCGAGCCTCATCCCCCTGCGTCTTCAATTGTCAGGCATGTCCCGCGCCAGCGCGGTGCGCTATTTCGGCCAGTTGACAGGCATGGCGCTTCCTTTGATTTTGTTTCCGACGGCTCTTACGGTGTCCTTGTCCACCAACCTTATCCCCGCCATCGCCGCCGCATCTAGTTCAGGACAAACACAACGAGTGCATAAATACGTGGTGGACAGTATCGGGGCCACAGCCCTGTTGACGGTGCCCGTCACCTTTGTCCTGTTGACATTGGGACTGCCGCTGGACGACTTGTTTTTCCACGCTGCAATCCAACCCACGGTGTTTATTCCACTGGTCATCGGCGGGTTCTTCCTCTACTTCGACATCGCCTTTGCCGGGATTCTGCGCGGTCTGGGACGTACCGATTTGCCCTTGTGGAACGACCTGGTTGCGAGCCTCTTGGAGATCGCCTTGATTTGGGTCCTGGCCACCCATGCGGGGCGCGGCCGTGAAGGCATCGCGATTGCGGTGGCTTCTGGATTCATAGGTTCGTCTATCCTCAATCTTTACTATGTACTCAAAATGACACGCGTCCGGGTCCCCTGGATGCGAATTTTTGGGAAACCGATTTTGGCAGCTTTCCCCATCTGGTTGGTGACCCCCCTGTGGCAAAGCTGGATGCGGCACCTGCACGCAACCCATGTGGCCATTCTTATCAGCAGTGTGGCGGTGTCGTGCATCATTTACTTTGCAGCTTTGGCGTCAACCGGCACCCGGCTGACCCGATTACTCTAGCTAGGCGATGGCGGGATTAATCTGTTTAAGGTAGTGCAGCGCCTGGCTCGGATTTTGAAACGCTCCCTCGTACACTGCCTTGATCACGCCATTGGGCGCAATAAACACTTGAGTTGGAAGCCCATTAATACCGTAATTGGCCGCCACGCTTCCTTGGGAATCCAGAGCGATGGGATAAGTGAGGCCCAAGCTCTGAGCAAACTGCTGGACCTTAGCCCGAGACTCTTGCACATCCACGCCGACAATGTCCACCTTGTTCCCGTACACACGCTGCTCCTGCTCCACAATCGGCAATTCCTGCTTGCAGTGCGGACACCATGTAGCCCAGAAGTTCAGCCACACGCCGTGACCGCGCAAGGAGGCCAAGGTGACCGTTTTGCCGGCGGTAGTCTGAAGGGTGAAACTGGGCGCCACGTCGCCAGGCAAGAAGCCCACTTGCGCGTGCTGGAGACGGGATTGTCCGCCTGCCGTCGCATGCGGCACACCGATTGACCGGTGCACCAAAAACCCCGAATACACTACAGCCAGTCCCACTACGGTCCACGTGGCCACCTTGCGAACGTCCAATCCGACCCCTCCTGCCGAATAGTTTATCCTACGTGTTGCTCCACCGCCAGTTCAACACCGTCACCGGCCGCGCGAACCCGCACTTCAGACCCATCCGGAATGTGTCCTGCCAACATCTGCACGGCCAGCGGATCTTCCAAATAGCGCCGTATCACCCGTTTCATAGGCCTGGCCCCGAACTCAGGTTCATAGCCCCGTTTGGCCAAGTAGTCGAGTGCATCGTCCTCGATGACAAGCCGCACTCGGCGTTCGGCCAGGCGCTTTTCCAACTGCTCCAGCTGAAGTCGGATGATCATGCGCAATTCGTTGGCCGTCAACCGGGCAAACGTGATTACCTCATCGATACGGTTAAGGAACTCCGGACGGAAACTTTGCCTGAGGACTCCGGCCACCAGGGTTTCGCGGCGAGTGGGATCTTCTTCCTCCAGAATGATCTCGCTCCCCAAGTTGGAGGTCATGATGATGACCGTATTGCGAAAGTCTACCGTTCGCCCTTGACCGTCCGTTAAACGTCCGTCATCCAATACCTGCAACAGAACATTGAACACCTCGGGGTTGGCCTTTTCGATTTCGTCCAACAGAATGACGGAGTAAGGTCGACGGCGCACAGCCTCCGTCAATTGTCCCCCCTCCTCATATCCCACATATCCGGGCGGAGCCCCCACCAGCCGCGACACCGTGTGCCGCTCCATATACTCCGACATATCGATGCGGATCAGAGCGTTTTCGTCATCGAACAAGAATTCCGCCAGCGACTTGGCCAACTCTGTTTTGCCCACCCCGGTTGGACCCAAAAAGAGAAATGATCCCATCGGCCGTCTTGGATCGGAGAGGCCAGCGCGCGCCCGTCGGACGGCATTGGCCACCGCCCGCACAGCCTCCTGCTGGCCGATGACACGGTTCGCCAAGCGCGCTTCCATCTGTACCAGCTTCTCGCGTTCGCCCTCCATGAGGCGCGACACCGGGACCCCCGTCCACTTCGCAACAATAGCGGCGATATCCTGTTCCGTCACCTCTTCACGCAACATGCGTGCGGGTCCGTGGGTTTGCTCCACTGCGGATTGCGCTTCGTCTAATTCGCGCTCCAACTGCAAGAGCACGCCATAACGCAACTCGGCCGCCCGTTCCAAATTGCCCTGGCGCTCCGCTTGCGCTTCCTCCGTGCGGGCCTGGTCAATGCGGCTTTTGACATCCCGGACTTGGTCAACCAGTCCCTTTTCTTGCTCCCAGCGGGCCTTCAAGGCAATGCGCGACTCGTTAAGGTTCCCCAGCTCCTCCTCCAAGCGCGACAATCGCTCCGCGGTGGCGGGATCGTCCCCTTCCTTGGCGAGCGCTTGACGTTCGATTTCCAACTGGATGCGACGCCGCTCCAACTCATCCAGTTCCTCCGGCATGGAATCCATTTCGACCCGGAGGTGCGATGCGGCTTCATCCACCAGATCGAGGGCCTTGTCCGGCAAGAAACGGTCGCTGATATAGCGATGGCTGAGTTGGGCCGCCGCGACTAGAGCGCTGTCGCGAATCCGCACGCCGTGGTGCACCTCATAGCGCTCCTTCAAGCCACGCAAAATGGCAACCGTGTCCTCCACCGACGGTTCCGATACATAGACCGGCTGAAATCTACGCTCGAGCGCCGCGTCTTTCTCGATATAGGTGCGGTATTCGTCCAATGTTGTCGCGCCCACCGCCCGGAGTTCACCCCGAGCCAGAGCCGGCTTAAGCAAGTTGGCCGCGTCGACCGCGCCCTCGGCCTTGCCGGCCCCCACTAACGTGTGCAACTCGTCGATGAAAAGAATGACCGCCCCCTCGGCCGCCTCTACTTCCTTAAGAACAGCTTTCAAACGGTCCTCAAATTCACCCCGGAACTTACTGCCCGCGATGAGGGATCCCATGTCCAAGGCCAGCACGCGCTTTTCCTTCAATCCTTCTGGCACATCGTTGGCGACAATGCGCTGCGCCAACCCCTCCACGATGGCGGTTTTGCCAACGCCGGGCTCCCCAATCAGAACCGGATTATTTTTGGTGCGGCGGGACAGCACTTGGATAACTCGACGAATTTCTTCGTCTCGTCCGATAACGGGATCGAGCTTGCCGCGACGGGCCAAATCGGTCAAATCCTTGCTGTACCGGGCTAACGCCTGATACTTGTCTTCGGGATTTTGGTCGGTCACCCGGGCGCTGCCGCGCACGTCTTTTAGCGCCCGCATCAAGCCGTCGCGGTTGACGGCATAATCCTGCAGCAGGGCTTTGAGCCGGCCATGGGCGTGCGTGGATAAGGCCAACAGCAAATGCTCCGTTGACGTGTATTCGTCTTTAAGCTGCTGAGCTTCCTGTTCGGCTGCCTCAATGACCTGCACCAGGTCCGGAGCAAGATAGGCGCCGCTTTGAGTGCCTGACACCCGCGGCAGGGCGTCAATGAGCTCGCCAACCCGCTGCGAGAGCGGGTTAAGCGGCACGCCCAGCTTCTCCAGCAACGGACGCACCACCCCATCTGGCTGATCGGTGAGGGCTTTCATGAGGTGAACTGTTTCGACAGCTTGCTGCCCGCGGTCGCGGGCCAAATTCTGGGCCTCTTGCAAGGCCTCTTGAGACTTGACGGTCAGTTTATCGAGGCGCATGGATTTCCCCTCCTGGTTCGCCATGAAGGTTCTTCAGTTGGTCATACAAGGCATCATCTTGGTCGGTGAAAGGCTCGGGAAAGCGGAGCGCAACCTCCAGCAGCATGTCTCCCTTGACCGTGGTCCCACGGTGCGGCAGCCCCATGCCTTTTAGGCGCAGCAGCTTGCCGTGATTGGTATGGCGCGGGATTTTCACCATCACCGGGTCACCCGCCAAGGGCTGAACCGGTACCTCGCCTCCGCTAGCCGCCATCGGAACCGCGACCATGACACGGCCACGCAGATTGTCGCCCTGCCGAATAAATCTCGGATGCGGCGCGATCTCGACCTTCAAGCGCGCGTACTCGCCCACCCGAAGTACGGTCCCGTCCTCCACACCGGCCGGAATCGACACGTCGAATCGGCGTGGTTCAGCGACCTGGCCCAGACCGCCGCAGCGGGGGCAGGTGCGGTCAGTCCCATGACATACGACGCACTCCTTGACATCCTCGACCGTAAGACTGACCGTGCGTCCCTGCGCGACATCCTCTAGTGTGATACGGACGGTTTCCTCCGGCACGGCGCGGGTCGATTCGGGACGATGGGCCTCACGACCGGCGCCCGAGAACAAGTCCTCGAAAATGGACCCGAATCCGCCGAAATCCTCGGGACTCCAGTCATGGCTGACCCGCTCGAATCCGGCTCCATGACGGCGGGACTGATGTGTGGCATAGCCACGCCGGAGGCTGTCATATTCTGCGCGCCGCTTCGGGTCCGACAGCACCTCGTAAGCTTCGTTAATCTCTTTAAACTTGTCTTCACTGCCCTGGCCGCCCACATCCGGGTGATATTGGCGGGCCAACTGGTGATATGCCTTTTTAATCTTTGCCGCATCAGCCTTTTCATCAACGCCTAAAACCTTGTAGTAGTCCTTGGGTGCCGCCACCGAGCTCACCTCCCGTACGGTACAACAGGCGAGGGAGCGTCCCTCGCCTGTAGTGTCAGCCTAACCCAGCTCCCTCATTCGCTGGGGCGAAAGTCAGCGTCAATCACGTCGCCGTCGTCACCGCCCGCGGCGTCCCCCGGAGGCGGGGTGTTGTCCGGGCCAGATGGGGATTGGCTTTGGTACAACTGTTCGGCCAGCTTGTGGGCACTCGCTTCCAGCTTTGTGAGAGCCTCCTCGATGGCGGCTTTGTCCTCACCATTCATAGCCGTTCGGACCGCCTGAACCGCGGATTCAGCCTCCGATCGATCTGCCGCACTCACCTTGTCGCCCAGGTCCTTCAGCGACTTCTCGGTGGCATAGACCATGGACTCGGCTCGGTTGCGGACGTCTGCCAAGTCGCGCTTTTTCTCGTCCTCGGCCGCCTTCTCCTGAGCCTCCCGGACCATCCGGTCTACGTCCTCTTTACTGAGTTGCGTGGAGGCGGTCACCGTCACCCGCTGCTCTTTGCCAGTCCCCAGGTCCTTGGCCGACACGTTGACGATGCCGTTGGCATCAATGTCGAACGTCACCTCAATCTGGGGAATGCCGCGCGGTGCCGGCGGAATGTCCGTCAGGCTGAACCGGGCCAGTGTCCGGTTGTCGCCAGCCATGGGCCGCTCGCCCTGCAGCACGTGAATTTCCACGCTGGTTTGGTTGTCGGCCGCCGTGGTGTATACCTGGCTCTTCCGGGTGGGGATGGTGGTGTTGCGGTCGATGAGCTTGTTAAACACCCCGCCCAAGGTCTCGATGCCTAATGACAGCGGCGTCACGTCCAAGAGAATGACGTCTTTGACCTCGCCCGCCAACACGCCGCCTTGAATGGCGGCACCAATAGCCACCACCTCGTCCGGGTTGACGCCGCGATGCGGCTCCTTTCCAGTCAAGCGCTTGACCAGTTCCTGGATTACCGGCATGCGGGTCGATCCGCCCACCAAAATAACCTCATCGATTTGCCCTTCGTTTAACTTGGCATCGGCCAAGGCCTGCTTGAAGGGGCCGACGCAGCGTTCGGTCAAATCCTGCGTGAGCTCCTCAAACTTGGCTCGGGTGATTTTCTGCTCCAAGTGCTTGGGACCCGTCTGATCTGCGGTAATGAACGGCAGTGACACTTGGGTTTCAGTGACCGAAGACAATTCGATTTTGGCCTTTTCGGCGGCTTCAATGAGGCGCTGCAGGGCCTGACGGTCCTTGCGCAGGTCGATGCCGTACTCTTTCTGAAACTGCTCGGCTATGTAGTCCACCAGTTTCATGTCATAGTCGTCACCGCCCAGGTGGGTATCACCGGAAGTGGACTTGACCTCAAACACGCCGTCGCCTACCTCCAGCACGGATACGTCGAACGTGCCGCCGCCCAAATCCCACACCAGGATGGTCTCGTTTTTGTTCTTGTCGAGGCCATAGGCGAGCGCGGCCGCAGTGGGCTCGTTGATGATGCGGAGCACTTCCAAGCCGGCAATTCGCCCCGCGTCCTTGGTAGCTTGGCGTTGGGCATCATTGAAATAGGCCGGCACGGTAATAACGGCTTGGGTGATAGTCTCGCCCAAGTATTTTTCGGTGTCAGCCTTGAGTTTGGCCAACACCATGGCCGAGATTTGCTCGGGGGTCAAATTCTCCCCCGCGCTGGGCAACTCCACCCTCACTTGACTATTGGGCCCGCTGACCACGTGATAGGGAACACGGGTCCGTTCCTGAGAGACCTCGTCGTAGCGCCGCCCGATAAAACGCTTGATGGAGAACACCGTGTTCTCCGGATTCATGACAGCCTGACGGCGGGCCAACTGCCCCACCAGCCGTTCTCCGTTTTTGCTGAATCCCACCACAGAAGGCGTTAGGCGGCTCCCTTCGGTATTCAGCACCACGGTCGGCTGACCGCCTTCCATGACGGCAATGACCGAATTGGTTGTGCCTAAGTCAATCCCTACTACTTTCGCCATACGTCCTCACCCTCGCTTTGGGGCCGGTATCACCGGCACCTCCTAAAATTGCGCGGATCCCAGCCGGGTTTATGCCTTGTCCCGCTAAATCTCGGATCCGGATAAGCTGATGGAAGTCATTCTCCGAGTACAGCCGATTGTTGGTGTCCGTCCGATGCGGATTGATGAGCAACTCCCGCTCCCATGTCCGCAGAGTCTGCGGCGTGACCCCCACCAGCCGAGCCATAACGCCTATTGTGTAAACCGGTTCATCCGGACCATGAATGGGCATGGATATCACTTCCTCTACCGGAGTCCACCCTCTATATTAAGAACCCTTCGTCCGGCGATCAAGAATCCTTCTCCCACTCGATAAGAAATATCCCGCCCTCCTATGGCGTCGGTCTCCCCTAGTCTACTTCCCGCTCCCCCACAGCATACCCGCATAGGCGCAGATTCGATATACTAGAAAGAAGTCCGGGATTAGGATCGGGGCCCGCTCGGTCATCCTGCGAAAGGATCGATGCATATCCTGCTACACATATTACTGGTCTTCCTGGGCGGATCGCTCGGAGCCGCAGCCCGTTACGGGCTTGGTCAATGGATAAACGCCCGAACTTTGGGATCCTTTCCTTGGGGAACCTTTGTCGTCAATATCTCCGGCTGTTTGGCGATTGGCGTGGTGAGCGCCCGGGCCGCCCAACTGGGAGGCCCGGCATTTCTTCTAATTGATGTGGGATTTGTGGGCGCCTACACCACCTTTTCTTCGCTTAGCTTCGAAACTCTCCGCCTCATCTCGAACGAGGGTTGGGCGCGCGGACTGCTCAACCCGCTGGCAAGCCTGGTTGTGGGTGTGGCGGCCGTGTGGGCTGGCGTCCGCTTAGGGGTGTGGGCGTGAGAGAGTGGCTTTCCGTGTGCCTCGGCGGCGGTCTTGGGGCTTTGGCTCGCTATGGCCTGTTGGGCCTCATTCCTGCCAGCAGCCTGCCCATCAACGTGCTGTCCATTAATATCCTGGGCAGTCTTTTCATCGGCATCGTAATGGCGCTGGCTCTGGAATTCGGCCGCGCTTCGGAACAGACCCGCTTGTTTCTCGCGGTAGGGATAGCTGGCGGGTTCACCACCTTCTCCACGTTTGCTTTAGGGACATATGCCTTGCTGGCGCTGGC
>JAJZAN010000079.1 GCA_021799435.1 Bacillota bacterium
CCAAGCCATGTTTATTTGGCTGATGGTTCTGCTAACGGAACGGATGTATCGGCCTTACTTGCAAAAGCATCATCCGGACAAGTTGACCTATAAGATGTGGGGTTATCCCCTCACCAATTACTTCGTAATGGCCGTCGTATTGGCGGCCATGGCAGTCTCGCCATTCGCGAAGGGAGAATTGGTCGGCGCATTGGTGGGTCTGGGGGGCATTATTGCCGCCCTGATGGTGTGGCTAATCGTCAAGAACCGCCTGCCATCCCGGCAGAAGACCTAGGATGTGGCCAAGCTTAACAACGAAGCCACTTCTACATGGTCGGTGCGGGGAAACATGTCCACCGGCACCGCTTGCTGCAGTTGGTACCGGGCCTTGAAGGCATCCAGATCCCGAGCCCATGTCTCGGGATTGCAACTAATATAGATAATCTGGGGGCTTTGCAGGTTCATCAGCTGCCGTACTACCTCAGCATCCAGTCCGGCGCGGGGCGGATCGACGATGACGGCCTGTGGCGGGTCCTTTTCTGCCCGTACCCATCGACCGATCAGGTCCTCTACGCGGCCCACGTCTACTTCGATATTGGTTAGACCGTTCTCGGAGAAATTGCGTTTGGCGTCGGCCACCGCAGCCGGGTTCATCTCCAGTGCGCGAACCCGTTTGGCCCGCTTTGCAGCCAGCGACGCCAGGGTGCCCACCCCGGAATACAAATCCCAGACCTCCCCCGCATCCGCTTCGAGGAAGCCGAGAGCTGTGCCATACAACACCGCGACTTGCTGTGGATTAACCTGAAAGAACGACGTGAACGACAGGCGGAACGTCAGTCCCAGAATAGTGTCAGCGATATGGGCATCCCCCGCCAGGAGCCGCGTCTCAGTTCCCAAAATCCGATTCGTTTTGTCGTCATTGAGGTTCATCCCCACACCCCGCACCTGGGGCATCAGACGCATAATCTCAGCAGCCACTGGCCCCAAAACCGCCTCGTTCCGACGGACCACCAGCAACACCAAAGCCGCCCGTAGGGCAGATGACCATCGGATCACGACATGACGAAGCACGCCTTGGTCGCGTCCCTCGTCATAAGGTTCCACGCCATACTGGTTCAGGATTTGCTGCACGCCCGCCAAGACCTGGTTGATGCCGGCATCTTGGATGTCACAAACCTCGGTGGGCACCAACGAGTGGGTACCCCGCCGATACAAACCCAAAACTAAATTCCCGGCTTCTCCTCCGGCGGGAAACTGGCCTTTGTTCCGGTACCCAAACGGATTAGGGGCGGGACGGATGGCATCGACCAAATGGCCGTCCAAGTGGGCAATCCGTTCCACGGCATCGCGCACCCGGGACTCCTTATATTTCAGTTCGGCCTCGTAGTGCCAATGCTGAAAGCTGCATCCCCCGCACGCCTCAAAAATGGAACAGCGGGGCTGCATCCGTTCGGCCGCCGGTTCCAGCACAGTCATGACCCGGGCTCTCACGAAGTTTCGGCGCTCTTCCGTCACCTGCGCCGATACCCGCTCCCCGGGTAATGCACCCGCCACAAACGCCAGACGGCCATCGGGCAATCGAGCCACGCCGTCTCCAGCCTGACCCATACGTTCCACCAGCAATTCGGCTTTTTGACCGATGCTCATTCTTACACCTCCCCCAGCCGCACCTGCCCGTTGGGACCGATGACCAGAGGCCAGCCCAGAGGAATCGTCCACATCGGTTCGCGATGCCCGGACTCCAGTCCTGTCCACACGGGAATCCTGTAACGTTCCCCCAGGGGCAGCAGCAATTCCCGCACCTCCGCATCCAGATTGCGCTCCCCCAAAATGGCGGGGCCAAACACCACTCCGCGGATTTTGCTCAAGATCCCGGCCAGGGCCAACTGTTGCAGCATGCGATCGATGCGGTACGGTTCCTCGTTGACCTCTTCCAAATATAAGACTGCGCCGTCCCATGACGGTTGATACGGGGTTCCAGCCAAGGCTGATACCAGGGCGAGATTACCCCCGTGCCAGGGCGCGCGTACGGGCTCTGTGGGTGCCAGGCCGATCGACCGCAACGGAATATCGGAGATTAGGTCCTCCCCTTCTACCATGAGATTCCAAAAGCGGTCGGCCGTCTCGGGGTGGCGGCTAGTCAGTCCGAGCGGGCCGTGCAGACTCCACCACCCGCGGCCAGCCGCCCAGTGGTGCAAAGCCGTCACGTCGCTGAATCCCAAAATCGGCTTGGGGTGCAAATCGGGCTCGGAATCAAGCCATGGCAAGATGCGCATAGCGCCGTAACCCCCGCGCAGCGCCACTACCACGTCCACATCTGGATCGCGGAGTGCATCGGCCACGTCATGGGCGCGGTCGCTGTCCATCCCCGCCAAATCCAATTCTGAATGCCAGCGGTCCCGCACATGGGCACCCAAGGTGACAACAAAGCCGCGGGAGGCCAGGGAGTGCTCGACCTGCTCGAGTTCTTCTCCGCTGACCGCCCGCGATGGTGCCACGAGACGCATGTGGGCCCGAGGATTAATCCTGGGACGGTGCATAGTCTTTCTGAATGCTGTCCTTCAGCAGTTGATTGACAAGGTCTGGTTTGGCCTGGCCCCGGGTCTGCTTCATCACCTGGCCAACCAAAAATGCGAGCGCCTTTTCCTTACCGGAGAGGTAGTCCTGGACAACCGCGGGATTGTCCTTCAACACCTGATCCACAATGCTCTGGATGGCACTGGCATCGGTAATCTGGCTGAGGCCCCTGTCTTTGACCACCTGGGACGCACTCTGACCGGTTTCGAACATGGCCTCCAGCACTTCTTTGGCCATGCGGCCCGACAAGGTGCCGGATTGGATCAGCCCCAACAACGCCACCAGTCCCTCTGGGCGAACGCGCGAATTCGCGAACGACTCCCCTCTGGCGTTAATCAGACGGGACAGGTCCGACAGCATCCAGTTTGTCACCAGCCGCTCGTCCTGGAACAGCGCTGTCGCTTGCTGCCAGTATTCGTAGGCTTCCCGGTCCAAGACCAGAACTTCGGCGTCCTTCTCGGGCATCCCGCGGTCTATCAGATTTGCCCGAATCGCGTCAGGCAAAGCCGGCAAGCCCCTCTTCATATCCGCGATCCACTGAGGATCCAGCACTAACGGCGGCAAGTCCGGTTCAGGGAAGTACCGGTAATCGTTGGCCTCTTCTTTGCTGCGCTGGCTGTATGTCTTGCCCGTCGCGTCGTCGAAGCCTCGTGTTTCTTTGACGATGCGCTCGCCAGCGGCCAGCAGTTCCCGCTGCCGGGCCACCTCGTACTCGATCCCGCGCTGGACATTGCGGATGGAATTAACGTTTTTTATCTCCACCCGGGGCAGATCCTCCAAATTGCCTTGGAAGTCCGCCGGTCGGAGCGACACGTTGGCATCGCACCGCATGGACCCCTCTTCCATGCGCAAGTCGGAGATGTCTAAGTAGCTCAGTACCGCTCTGAGCTCGGTCAGATACAACCGAGCTTCTTCAGCCGAGCGCAAGTCGGGATCCGAGACAATCTCGATAAGTGGGACCCCAGCGCGGTTGAGGTCCACCAAGGAACCCGTGGCGTCGCCCAACCGTTGGCCCAAGTGGTTGAGCTTGCCCGCATCCTCCTCCACGTGGACACGCCGCACACCAATCTTCTTGGCAGCGCCATCGGCGCCCCGAATGGTGACCCATCCATACTCCCCGAGGGGCTGGTCGTATTGGGAGATTTGATAAGCTTTGGGGAGGTCCGGATAAAAGTACTGCTTACGGTCAAACTTGGAGACCGCCCGCACCGTGCAGTTCAGCGCCAAGGCCGAGCGTGTCGCCAGGCGAATCGCTTCCTGGTTAATGACCGGCAGCACGCCGGGCATGCCTAGACAGACAGGGCAGGTATGGGTGTTAGGCTCCCCCCCGAAGGCCGCCGAACAACTGCAAAATAGTTTGGTGGCGGTCTTCAACTCGACATGAACTTCCAACCCGACAATGACTTGATACTGGTTCATTCGTCCACCCCCATCGGCCACACCATGGGCTCCAGCTGCGTCTCCAGCGTTGCCGCGGCGTCAAACAGAGACAAGTCCCCAAGCCTCGGCGCCAGCCACTGCAGTCCCACGGGCAGGCCATCGGCTAACCCGGCTGGTATGGACAAACCCGGAATACCGGCCAAGTTGGCCGTCACGGTATACACGTCGCCCAGGTACATTTTGATAGGGTCGTCGTCCCGTTCCCCGCGTCGAAAGGCCACATCCGGGGTCGTGGGTGTCACGATGAAGTCGACCTCCCGAAAAGCGTAATCAAAGTCCTGCCGAATGAGAGTCCGGACTTTCTGGGCGGTGAGGTAATAGGCATCGTAGTACCCAGCTGACAGCGCGTGCGTGCCGAGTAAAATCCGCCGTTTCACCTCTGCTCCGAAGCCTTCGTCGCGGGTCTTCTCATACATGGTTACGAGATCCCGACCCTCGGCGCGCATACCATACCGAACCCCGTCATATCGGGAGAGGTTGGAGGACGCTTCTGCCGGAGCAATCAAATAGTACGCCGCAATGGCATACGGCGTGTGAGGCAACGAAATCTCGACCAGCTCGTGGCCCATACTGCGCAGTCGCTCCAAGGCGGCCTCCGTGACCTGCCTAACGCCCGCTTCCATTCCTTCGCCGAAATATTCACGGGGCACCCCGATGCGCCAGGGACCTTGTGATACGGTGCGCTCCTCCCCCAACGCCAGTGCCGTGGAATCATGGGCATCCGCGCCTTTGATGACCTCGTACAGAAGCCGTGCGTCGCGGATGGAGCGGGTCATGGGACCAATCTGGTCTAAACTCGATGCAAAGGCAATCAATCCGTAACGTGAGACCCGTCCATAGGTGGGCTTCATGCCGACAATGCCGCAATAGGAGGCCGGTTGGCGGATAGACCCACCGGTGTCGGAGCCCAGGGCCAACGGAACCATTTGAGCTGCCACGGCCGCGGCCGATCCCCCGCTCGAGCCGCCCGGAACGCGGCTCACATCCCAGGGATTGCGGGTCTCGGCGAGCGCCGAATGCTCGGTCGACGATCCCATTGCGAACTCATCCAAATTGGTCTTGCCGACAATCATCGCGCCGGCCTGCTTAAGCTTCACCACGACGGTGGCGTCATAGGGCGACCGAAACTCGCCCAGAATTTTGGACCCGGCTGTGGTCGGCATTCCCTGAGCCACAATGTTGTCTTTGAGAGCTACCGGTACGCCCGCGAGCGGCCGCTCCCGACGCTCAACGGCTGACCAGCGGTCTTGCCGCCGGGCCTCCTCCAGTGCCCCCGCCTCATCTACGTACAAGAAAGCTCCCACGCTGGAATCGGCGGACCGTATACGCTCGAGATGGGATGTGACAATCTCTTCGGCGGATGCTGCGCCCTCACAAAACAGATCGTGGAGACTGTGGGCATCGTGATCCCACAACGGTTTTTTACTCGTCATCACTGCCGCCCTCCATGATGCGCGGCACGAGGAACATGTGCTGCTCGACTTTGGGTCCGTTCTTCGTCGCCTCGGCGACGGACAGTGACGCTGTCTCAATGTCCTTGCGAAGCGGTGCTTGGTCGGCGGCGGCATGCAACGTGGGTTCGACACCGGCCAAGTCAAGACTTTGCAGTTGTGAAACATAGTCCAATACGCGGTTCAAATCTTGTCGCAATGGTTCCAACTCGTCCGCTGTCAAGCGCAGTCGAGCCAAACGCGCGACGTGCAAAATCTCGCGATCGCTCAATTCCACTCCATTACCCCCTACTTGTCCATAACTTGGATTATAGCATGGGGCGGCTCATGTCACTCCGTCGGCTCCTCCCCCAGCACCAAGATGTCGATCCCGCTGCTGAGTCTCAACACCTCATTAATCACGGACCCGCCAAACATCTCCTGCAAGCGCGACCGGTGAGACTCGCCCAGAATGATTTCTGTGACATGGTGCTCTTTGGCGTAACGAACCAAAGCTTCCGGAACATTGGCTTCGCGCAATTCAACCACGTGGGCCCCGAGCTTGCGCGCCAAAGCCAGGTGTGACTGCAGACGGTCAGCATCTGGCGGCTTGAGGGCGCCGGTCCCGCTCGCGGTCACCGTCAACACGGTCAATTCGCCCTTCATTCGGCGGGCGCGGCGGTAGCCGCGGCGGATGAGCCGCGACCCGTTGGGGGAGGGTGTCAGCGCCACCAGAATGCGGTCGTGCGTAGCCCACGGTCCCACAATGTCATGGTCATCCATGTAGTCTTCCAATCGGTCGTCGGTGTCATCGGCGACAGCCCGCAGGGCCAGCTCCCGAAGTGCCGTGATGTTGCCCTTGCGAAAGAAGTTGTGAAGCGCATTGACGACAGTTTCACGCGGATAGATTTTGCCTTCCTTGAGGCGTTCAATGAGCGCGTCCGGAGTCAGGTCAATGAGGCGGATTTCGTCGGCCTCGCCCAAGACGGAATCCGGGATGGTCTCACGCACCCGCACTCCGGTGACTTGCCTGACAGTGTCATTCAGCGATTCTAGGTGCTGGACATTGAGCGTGGACCACACATTGATGCCTACCGCCAGAATGTCATTCACGTCCTCATAGCGCTTTCCACGCCGTGAGTCATCCGCGTTGGTATGGGCGAGCTCATCCACCAACACCAGATCGGGCTCGCGGGCCACAATGGCGTCGACATCGAGTTCCCCCACCTCCATCCCCTTATACATGGCCGGCCGCAAGGGAATCATTTCGAGATCCCCAATCATGCGCTCCGTGTCCTCCCGGCCGTGGGTATCGAGACAGCCGACCACCACATCGAGGCCGCTCGCCTTGGCGGCATGGGCGTCACTCAGCATGGCATAGGTCTTGCCCACACCGGGCGCTGCCCCAATATAGATGCGATGCTTTCCGCGACTCATCCGTTTGATGTCTTCCAGGATTTGTTCGGGCGTCCGCCGCTTGAACGTATTGGGCAATCCCATCCGACCTTTCTCCATGCTGACTTCTGGATTCAGCCTACCCGAAAACAGCACACCACGCCATTCCTAATCACACCTTCTCAACTTACTGGGTGGGGCCCGTGAATGAGGACGGGCGCATGCGGGGCACGGATCACGATCACGGAGGCGTCCGACTTGCGCAATACCGCGGCGGCCACCCCTCCTCCCACCCAGCGCCGAAAGCCGCGGGGCGGGTGGCCGCCCAGCACGATTGTTTGACAGCGCAACGCCTCCGCGACCATGACAATCACGTCACTCACCGAGGCCCCCGACTCGTGGAGAAAACTCACGCGCCCCATCAATCCGCGGAACACAGCCAATTCCAAGTGAGCCTTGATGGCGTGCGCGATGTCCCGGTCATAATCTGATTCCCACCGGGGGCCGGCGAACCGCGGAGAGGCCGCCAGCATTGTGACATAAAGCGCGGTTACCTCTAAAACGTCGTCCTCCAAGAGCTTTTTTCGAACCCACTGACTAGCCGCCTCCGCATGACCTCGGTCGTCTAACGCCAACAGGATACGCTGCATGTCTTCCTCCCCAATAAATGAAGCGCCGAGCTCGTATCTAAGCCCGGCGCTTCCCCTGATGCTCTCGACCGAATTATCCGTGCCGGGCCTTGTATATCTCCACGTTCAATTCCGTCACGTTCACCACCCGATTGCCAAAGAGCCCCCACTGCGGACCCAATGTGGCTTGGTTGATTAGGGTATGCAAGTACTGAGTCGACAGCCCGGTCGCGCGGGCCACACGCGGAATCTGGATCAAGGCTGCCTGCGGGCTGATATAGGGGTCCAAACCCGATCCAGAGCCTTCCACCAAGTCCGGCGGTATTTGGCTCACCTTCAGCCCGGGATTCGCCTTCTCCAAGGCGGCAATGCGCGCCTTAATGTTCTCAATCAGAACCTTGTTGGTCGGCCCCAAATTACTCGGGGTTGAGTTGGCCGCATTATATGGCTGGGGCTTTCCGGTTGTTGCGTTCACGGTGTCAGAAGGACGGCCCCAGAAGTAACCCTTTTGGTTAAAGTACTGGCCGACAATGGCCGAGGCTACGACCCGGTTGCCAATCTTGACCACGCTGCCGTTCGCCTGATAGGGAAACAGCAATTGACTGATGCCGGTCATTGCCAATGGGTACGCCAGCCCCAACAACACCCAGAGGAAAAGAGTCACTCCGATTAGCGGCTTCAAATATTGCTTCATCTCTCCACCTCCTCCTAAGCCAACCCAAATAGCCCAAGTACTCGGTCAATCGCCCAGATGCCAGCGAACGGGATAATGACACCCAAGACACCCCAGTTGAAGATGTTGCGAGCCAGCATCTTGTCGGCCGACTCGGCCCGATACTTCACCCCTCGAATCGCGAACGGAATCAAGGCGGGAATAATCAAGGCGTTGAAGATCAGCGCCGATAAGATGGCGCCATGCGGTGTCTTCAAGCCCATGATGTTGAGCTTTCCAAGCACCGACAAGGCGGGAACCGCGGCAAACATGGCCGGGATGATGGCAAAGTACTTGGCCACGTCATTGGCGATGGAGAAGGTGGTGAGCGCGCCACGGGTAATGAGGAGCTGCTTGCCAACCATCACCACGTCCAAAAGTTTGGTTGGGTTGGACTCCAGGTCAATCATGTTGCCCGCTTCTTTGGCTGCCATGGTTCCCGTGTTCATCGCCAAACCCACATCTGCTTGCGCCAGTGCAGGCGCATCATTGGTACCGTCACCGGTCATGGCCACCAGCTTGCCTTCAGACTGCTCCTTCTTGATGACCTCGATCTTGTCCTCGGGTTTCAGCTCGGCGATAAAGTCGTCGACGCCCGCCTCCTGGGCGATTACAGCGGCCGTAATATGGTTGTCGCCCGTCGCCATAATGGTGCGGATACCCATTTTGCGAAAATCGTCAAACCGCTCCTTGAGGCCTTCTTTGACAATGTCCTTCAGGCGGATAACCCCCAAGGCGCGTCCGTCCACTTCTACCGCCAGCGGCGTGCCACCCTCACCCGCGACCGCCTCGGCCAACGTGGTCAACTCGTCCTTGGTCTCCGGAGCGGTAATTTCCACAATGGCGCTGACCGCTCCCTTGCGAATTTGCCGGCCATCCTGGAGGTCGATGCCGCTCATCCGCGTATGCGCCGAGAACGGTACTGGCTCACCCTCCGCCTCCGGCAACTGGGTAATCTTTAAGACATCTTGCGCCAATTCGACCACCGACCGGCCCTCCGGTGTGGTGTCGGCCAAGGACGCCAAGAGCGACGCCTCCGCCACCTCGTCGACCGTCACGCCGTGGATGGGCATGAACTCCGTCGCCATGCGGTTTCCGATGGTTATCGTTCCGGTCTTGTCGAGAATGATGGTATCAATGTCTCCCGCCGCTTCCACCGCCCGTCCGCTCTTGGCCACCACATCCACCTGGGCCACGCGGTTCATGCCCGCGATGCCGATGGCAGACAGCAGTGCGCCAATCGTGGTCGGAATCAAACAGACTAGGAGCGCCACCATCGTGGTGATGTCCGTAGCATGCTTCCCGAAGTAGCTGGCCTGAGGCACCAGGGTCACCACCACCAGCACGAAAATCAGGGTGAGCACGCCCAAGAGTGCCGACAAGGCGATTTCGTTGGGGGTTTTCTGACGGCTAGCCCCTTCCACCAGCGCGATCATGCGGTCCAAGAAGGTTTCTCCAGGGCTGGTAGTAATCTCCACGATCAAGTGGTCTGACAACAATCGTGTCCCGCCGGTCACGCTGTCGCCCTTCGCTTTGATCACAGGCGCCGACTCACCGGTGATGGCGGATTCGTCAACGGAACCCACACCTTCCATGACTTCGCCGTCGCTAGGGATTACATCGTTCTCTTCCACAAGAACGCGCGATCCCTTTTCCAGCTTTTCAGCCGGCAGCCACTCCCACGACCCGTCCTCTTTTAACTTCTTAGCACGGGTGCTGGACCGCGTACGCCGGAGAAAATCCGCCTGCGCCCGGCCGCGCGCTTCAGCATACGATTCTGCGAACGTCGCGAAAAGTAGCGTGAAAAAGAGAATGATAGTCACCAGTAGTTCATAAACGAAGTTTGGCTTCCCCACCGCCCCAATTGTGAAGATTAGCGTGACTAAGGTCCCGATCTCGACCACAAACATGACCGGGTTGCGAATCATCTGCACGGGATTGAGCTTGGCAAAAGTGTCTTTTAAAACTTCGCCGAAATATTGCCCACCCA
The DNA here is from genome assembly GCA_021799435.1 of Bacillota bacterium. Lineage (GTDB taxonomy): Bacteria > Bacillota > Sulfobacillia > Sulfobacillales > Sulfobacillaceae > Sulfobacillus_B. The sequence continues at coordinate 10,153 of JAJZAN010000079.1, forward strand.
TTTTGCTCGGTGTTTCCGATGCCGTTGCCATATTCGAATAATCCTCCTTACGCCGACCTAAAACAGGTGATGGGCCATTAATAAGTAGTGCTCGGCCAAGGGCCCCAGCGCCACCACCGGAAAGAACGTCAAGGCATTCAGCACGACCACGGCTCCGGTCAGGACACCGCCAAACAAAAGGCCCTCGGTCCGCATGGTCCCCGACGTTTCAGGTACTGCCTTCTTCTTAAGAAGAGACTCGGCCAGATAGAACATGGCAATGACCGACGCGAAGCGGGCGATCACCATGATGATGCCGATAAGCACTTCGTAGTACGGCAAGGCTGCACCCAGTCCGGCAAACGCCGAGCCGTTGTTGGCTGCACCCGACAGGACTCCGTAGAGAATTTCCGAGAACCCGTGCGGACCGGGATTATAGACGCCCTTGAGACCGACCGGCAGCGCCACCGACAGGGCCGTGCCCACTAAGATGAGGAATGGGTGCAGGAGGAAAGCGATGGACGCCAGCGATACTTCGCGCGCCTCGATTTTCTTGCCCAGAAACTCGGGTGTCCGCCCCACCATCAACCCCATCAGGAACACCGCTATAATGACCAGCATGAGCATGTTGAGGAGGCCCACGCCAAATCCGCCAAACACCAGATTCAAGAACATGCCAATCATGAACGACAACCCGGTAATCGGCAGGGCACTGTCATGTGCTGTCACTACCGAACCGGTGGTAAAGCCCATGGTCGACATCCCGAAGATGGTGTCCCCACCTGTCCCCATTCGCAGTTCGGTACCCACCCGGTACACGTGTCCGTGCAGCCCCAAGGCATTCACAACCGGGCTGCCGGCGTGCATGGGGAAGTAAATCATGGCACCCATGGCGAAGTAGAAGATGCCGGCCACACCGATGAGAGTCCAGGCGAGCTTCTTCTTGCCGGTCATAACACCGAGCGAATAGAAGAACGCCACCTCAACGAGACCCATCATGATGGACTCAAAGATGTTGGTCAGCGGGGTAGGATTCTCCAGCGGATTGCCGCTGTTGGCGTTGGTAAAACCGCCGCCGTTGGTGCCCAGATGCTCAATCGATTCCCAACTGGCAATGGGTCCGCGCGCCACCACCTGCGACTGCCCAGTGATGGTGTGCACGTGCAGGTAAGGCGCCAAGGTCTCTGGCACGCCCTGCCACACCAGGAGCACCGTGAATACAATCGCCAGGGGCAGCAAGAGCCGCGTGCACATCAGCACCAAGTCCACAAAAAAGTTGCCCATCTTCTTGCCTGACAGAGCGCGAATAAAGGCGATGAGCATGGTGCCGCCAATGGCCGGCGTCACAAACTGTAAAAACGACAAGTTGCCAAACTGCGAAAAGTACGAGAGCGCGCTCTCTCCGCCATACGCCTGCCAGTTGGTGTTGGTCCCGAAACTGGTGGCGGTATTGAACGCCAACTGCGGGTTGACCGCGGTCATATGCTCGGGGTTCCAGGGCAAATGGCCCTGCAGCCGCAAGAGAACATACGAGATGATAATCCAGGCAAAATTGGTCAAAATTAATGCCGTGGCGTACTGCTTGGCCGTCATCGACTTCGACGGATCAATGCCAAACAGCCGATATATGCCATTCTCGATGGGCCGCATGGGCCGGTCCAAAAAGGTCGGCTCGTAGGAAAAAACCTTGGCAATATACGTGCCGAGAGGCTTCACGGTCACCAGGAAAACCCCGATGACCACTACCCACACAGCCACCGTTTGCAGCGACACGAAATCATCTCCTCGACGGGTTAGAATTTCTCAGGGTGAATAACGACGTATACCAAATAGATGCTCACAACCACCGCGAGGCCTAATAGAATCCCACCTGTCACGACGGAGCCCTCCCTTGCCCTAGAGGCGTTCCAAATAATGAACCAAAGCCAACATAATGCCCAAAAGTGCGAGAACGATTACTATCATCTCGATATCCAGCATTGTCCTCACCTTCCTCTTTCTGCGACCAGCCTAGTATCCGCGTTTTCCCATAAAAAAGTCCGTAAAAGAACCGCTGGGGTGCGTAAAAACGGCATAAAAAATGCCCCGAAGGGCACTCAATTTTACGAATCACCGTGTCCATGAGGCTTAGGATAGAGGGCATAGCCCACCCCCGCGTGGGAAACCAAATACACGGGATGATGAGGATCCGGTTCAATATAGCTGCGCAGCCGCCGGATATAGACGCGGAGATATTCATGCTCCGTCTGGTACTCCGGGCCCCACACCCGAGCCAGCAAATGTTCATGCGTGAGCACCTTGCCGGCGTGTGACACAAACTCCTGGCCAAGCCGCCATTCTGTGGGCGTGAGACGCACCCTGCCATTAGGTCCCTCCAGCTCACGTGTATCCTTAATCAGGTGAATATCTCCGGAGATGGCGTCGCCGGTCTGGCCGAGACCGCGCGTACGACGCACCAGCGCCCGAATGCGGGCCAGCATTTCTCCGGGTGAGAAGGGCTTGGAGAGATAGTCATCGGCCCCTAGATCGAGTGCCTGGATGGTATCTTGCTCCGAATCCAATGCGGTCAACACCATAATAGGCACAGCGCTTAGCTTGCGGATGCGCTCACAGAGGTGAAAGCCATCCATGTCGGGAAGGCGCAGATCCAAGAGCACCACGTCAGGCTCCCGTTGATAAATCAGGGTCAGGGCCCCGTGACCATCGGCGGCTTCCTCCACCTCGTAACCGGCCATGACGAGATTGGTTTTGATGAGCCGGCGATATTTGGCTTCATCGTCCACAACCATGACTAAGCCTGTCGTCTCGTCCACGTCGCGCCCTCTCCCCTTTCGCTCAAGGCCTGTTTAGGATGCTGAGCCCATGGTACAAAGATCGTGACCCGAAATCCACCTTCAGCGGGCACATTGTCCGCTTGAACAGTCCCGCCATGAGCCTCAGCAATACGTTTCACGATAGCCAGTCCTAAGCCTGACCCGCGAATCTCCGACTGGGCTTGTGCAGGCGATCGGAAAAACCGCTCAAAAATCTTCTCTAAATCCGCTGCGGGAACCCCCGGGCCATAATCCCGCACCTGAATCCGCCATCCGTTGCGTTCCTCGCGAAACCCCACATCCACCTGCCGGGTCGAATACTTTAACGCGTTTTGGACGAGATCGCTCACCGCTGTGGTCAGGGAACGGCGATCGCCAAATCCCCGGTGGACCTCATTCAACCCCACCAGCCGGATTCGCTCGCGTTCCCAAATCGGATACCGGCCTAGCAGCTGGGATACCCATGGTTCGAGCGAAAACCACTCCAAGTGAAGCGGCGGCTCCGCGTTGTCCCACTCGGACATGGTTAACAGTTGATCGATGAGTGTCTCGAGCTCGTGAGTTTCCTGCACCGCTACCGACAAGAACTCAGTCCTTTCCTCCACGTTGAGGCGCTCACCCGCCCTCTCCAATGTTTCCAGATATCCCTTCACCAGCCCCAGCGGGGTCCGCAACTCGTGCGAGACATTAGCCAATATTTCCGCCTGCATCCGTGCCCGATCCTCCATCAGACGGTGCTTGCGGACCTCTTCAGCAGCGTCCGCGGACGCTGCCGCGATGCCAATCTCTTGTGCCAGCACTTCCAACAAGTCACGTTGGCTGGAGAACCATCCCGACTGCTCCGATTGCAGCAGCAAAATGCCCCAAGAACGCTGCTGATACAGCAACGGAAAGATGGCCACCCGCTCCATACGCACTCCCGGAATTACGTAGCCTAAAGACGCATCGTCTCCGCTGTAGCGCGGTTGGGCCGTTGCCAGCGCTTCACCAATCAAGCCGCGTTGCGGCTCTAAAAACATTTCCGGTATAGAGCGAGCCGGCAAGGCCAACTTGCCATGCGACGCATACAGCGTCAAGCTGTCCGACCGGTCCGTCGTCAATCGGTAAATCGCGGCCCGCCGGACTACGGTGTGTTGCGCTACCTCGGCCAAAATGCTGTGCATGGCATCCTCGGGATTGCTGTGTTCTCCCAGCGAGGCCCATCCCTTGGTGATGGCTAATAACTGCTCCTTGAGCGCGCGATGCTCTCTCTCTAACTGGTCAATGCGCCCTTCCTTGATCCAATAGATCGCCACCGCCATGGTCACGAACCCGATCGCCCACAGGGCTGGGGAGACCGCCCATTGGCTGTCAGCCAGACGGTGCAGCGCGGCCAGCGCAACCTCATTGAGCGCTGCCGTCTGATTTCGAACTCCCACAGCCGGGCTAGACACCCCTAGAAGTTGGCTTGCCAGATGCAGGAGATGTACCTGAAGCACGCGATCCCGGACGCGGGTGGACTCCTCCAAGGTCGCCACCGCAAACAACATTTGGCGATACCGGACATGCCACTCATAGGACATGCGGGCCAGGACCGCCAACCAGGCCACCCCGGCCCCCAGTAAGACCCGCCACATTAGTGCCTGCCGTTTTCTTCTTGCGTTTTCCTCGTTCATATCTGAGGGTATGGTAGACCACCGGGACCCCATTGTCTAACTCACCGCGTGGATTCTGCCTATTTTTCAGGAGATTTCCGCTCGGACGGGGGGAAGTGCATGGGGACGGTGCCAATGACTACATCGGTGCGCTTGCGCAGGGCCCGGGTTATCACCCCGCCCAGCCGATTATGGAGAACGCTTGCCCCCACGCCGTCAGGAACCACCTCCGGGATGAGAACCAGCACCCGCTGGGTGGCATGCCGTTCCAGCGTGTTGATAAAGCGCAGCAGAGGGCGCACAACCGAATGGTACTGGGACCTCAGGACCACCAGGCGTGCTGGCGGGTTCCAGTCTTCCCAAGCCTTCTCCAACTGCTCTTTCCGGTGTCGCACGCTGTCGCTGTCGCCCGGCTCTTCAAACAGCACTGTCACGGCAATCACCTCAGTGCTCAACGACGCGGCATGACTCAACGCCCGACGCGTCATTTCGGTCAAACTGGCGGTAATGGGCACGACCACCAATGGCTTAGGCAGAGGCACGACTGGGTCTGGCTGATGATCTACTCCCAGGGCTTGGCCGACTCGCAGGTAGTAGCCATGAATGCGGCGAAAGATCCAAATCAAGAGCGGAACAGCGAGCACCACGACCCAGGCGCCCTCCAGAAACTTGGTGGCCACAAAGAGAATCGTGGCCATCCCCGTAGCCAAGGCACCGGCTGAGTTTAACCCCGCCCGCAGCCTCCACCCTCGCGGCTGAGTCTTGAACCAGTGCACCACCATGCCCACTTGCGAGAGCGTAAAGCCGGTGAAGACGCCAATCGCAAACATGGGAATGAGGGCTTGGGTATTGCCACCCACCGCCACCAACAGTACCGCAGCGCCTATCGCCAGTACCCAAACACCCCGCTCAAACACCAAGCGATCCCCACGGATCGAAAAGGCTTGGGGCAAATACCGATCCCGTGCCAGCAAACTGGCCAAGACCGGCAATCCCCCGAACGAGGTGTTGGCTGCCAAACCCAAGACAACCGCAATGGCAAGGGACACCACGAAAAATGCCCAGCTGCGACCCACCGAGGCGGTCATGACGCGGCTCAAAAGACTCGCTTGGCCTCCCGGCACCAGGTGGAACCGTACCGTCAGAGCCGCAATGCCTATCAGCATGGCGCCTAAAAGAATGCCGAGAAGCCATTCGGTGCGCTTGGCGCGCAACTGCCGCGGCTTGCGAAAGAGCGGCACCCCGTTAGCAATCGCCTCGACG
>JAJZAN010000224.1 GCA_021799435.1 Bacillota bacterium
CGGGATTCATCTTCCGTTTTTCATCCTCACTTGTGCTTTCAATCGTGGTCTTCACTTGTAATGCACCAACGTGGCAACGGCGTTTTTGCGGCAAGTTTCCTTACTTTAGATCACGAGTGGATTAAACGGCTATTTGCAATCTACGGTTGGATGGTCTTCTGCTTCACCTCGACGGATTTGGTACGTTTTGTGCAAAACCTGGTGGATTGGGCCTTCGGAATGATGGGCTCTTTTGTGCAAAATGTGGTTGAACTACTGCCCGGGGGTTGAGGGTCCTTCACGTACATTCGGGCCAGATAGCGACATAGCATAATTTTCTGTTATATTGGTCTTGAGCCGAATTGGTAGGCGTCTGGAATATCGAACGGCTTCTAGAATCATGAGGTTGTTACTAATGTACGGCATAGCTAAAGATAAGGATGAATGTTAATGACGGTACAGGAAGCGATACTGGAGCACCGAGAAGCAATGAACCGCGGCGACCTAGAGACAGTCAATGCCGGTATTTCCGATCGGTATTTGGGCGTGTTTTTTCTGGGTAATGCGGGAGCCCACGAGATATACACTGCGCAAGAGATTCGTGATGGCAACGCATCTGCGGACCACTACTATCCGCCAAGGGCTGAAAAAAGTCCCGCAGTGGGCGTACACGGATTGGGAATGGGGATTGCGGGGCGATAGTGAATGTGTGGTGTCGTCGCGCCATTGGATGGCGACGTGATCATGCACGCTCTGGTGACGGCAGTGTACGCCTTAGAAGGCGACCAGTGGAGACTGTTGCGTCAATATATGGGAAAGTACCGGCCTGTCAACGAAGAGTAGCAGTCGTTGACACTGTGTCCTGATGCCTGCGGTGGCCTACGTGGAGCTCTCGGGGGCAAATGTCCCACAAGGACTTCTGGCGCGGGGGCATCGAATTTCCCTCTCAACGTTCAAGATACCTCTCTCAAATCCGTCATGGGGAAGGTGGACCGATGGCACAGTGGGTGGGCCGGGTTCAGGAACTTCGGCGGTTGCCGGTCAAGTCCATTTTAGGCGAGTCGTTGCCGTCCGTCACGCTAGATGACCGGGGATTGGCTGGGGATCGTCGGTGGGCTATTCGCAATGCGGCGGGCAAGTTCGGTAGTGGAAAGACCACCCGACGCTTTCAATATATGCGGGGGTTGTTCGCCTTGCGCGCCCGATACGAAGGATCCGTGCCGGTAATCACGATGCCGAACGGTATGGCATATCGCGGTGACACGATCCTGCTGTCCACGAAGCGCTAAGTCGCTGGCTCGGATTCTCCGTGACCGTGGTTCCAGAGGCAGACATTTCGCACTTTGATGAGGGCCCGGTCAGTGTGCTGACGTCGGCATCGGTAGGCCGGGTATCCGAGCATTTTGGTGCTGCCATCGACCCGCGGCGATTCCGGGCGAACATCCTGATTGAGGCCGACGCCACAGGCTATGTCGAAGATCAATGGCTGGGACGGACGTTGGCGCTGGGCCCCGATGTCCGCATGGCGTTGATGGCACCACTGAACCGGTGCGTCATGGTCAATAACGCACAGGATGACTTCTCGTATGATGCGGGTATCCTGCGCACGGTGGCCCAACATCATGGAGCGACTCTCGGGGTTTGGGGGCAGGTCACGGTGCCAGGTGACGTGTCCGTCGGGGACCACATAATGCTGTTGTAAGCCGCTCGTTCCGGCGCTTTCGGGGGGGCATTTTCCACCAAGCTGATAACTCGCTGGCATGCCCAAATATACGGAACACCCCGGCATCGAGCGCCGAGGCGTTGTCACTGACTAAATCATAACAAACAAACGTCAGTCAATATAGACTGTTTTTCTGGGCATGGGCGTGCTACACTCGACCCTCACCAACCCTTGAGGAGGATAATTCATGAGCGACGTAATAATCACCACCGAGCGACTCAATCTCCGCAAGATGACGACACAGGATGGCTCCAATCTACTCCAAATCTTTTCAGATCCGGTGGCCATGCGATACTATCCCTCGACGATGAATGAAGCGGAGACGATGGGATGGATCCGTCGAACCCTCGATCACTACGCCACCTTTGGGGTTGGCTTCTGGGTGGTTGAAGACAAACGTACGGGGCGATTTCTCGGTCAATGCGGAATCATTCCCCAAGATCTCGCCGAGACCCGACAAATGGAAATTGCTTATTTGCTCGTGCGCCGCGAATGGGGCCAGGGGTATGCCACAGAAGCCGCTTCGGCGTGTAAGCAGTATGGGTTTGAGACCATGGGTTATCCCAAACTCGTATCGCTGATTGATGTCTACAACACCCCGTCGATAAGAGTCGCTGAACGGATCGGCATGCAGGTGGAACAAATCATCATCAAGTGGGGGAAGGAAGTCAGGGTCTATTCAGTATCCCGCTGACGGTCTAGACCCTTTAGGAAGCTAATCGTCGAGATTCGGGGGCGAATGCGCAGTAGCGTCTACCCTGTCTGCGCTTGACCATGGTTTGTAGGGCCCGTCGTCGGCGGATTCCAACCAGCGGCAGGGTAGCATGCCGTCAATACAACCCGCACATTCCAACCTTGGCCGGTTGTGCTGAGAACGAAAGATTGAGCCAATAACGGAGGAAATTCAACCACATTTTGCACATAGCCGATTAAACAAACAGAAATCGGGAACGCACATGATGGCACGAAGATCGATCCTGTGGAATGGTAACCCTGCAGAGACAGCTCGCCTACCAATGCTGATTAGGGTGGCGGGAACGTAGGAGCGCTTCAACTGTTTTCTCCAATTCTGCCA
>JAJZAN010000225.1 GCA_021799435.1 Bacillota bacterium
CTGTGTCGTAGCCGGCATCGACAAAGTTCCGAAAGATTGCCGTGAAGCACTATTCGTGAAGAGAAGAGGGTGTTTAGAAGACATCGACGATTGGTGATAATGCAGTTCCATGGAATTAGTCATTCTCCACGTTTTGGGAGTCTCTTGCGTCAAGTTAATAACGTGAAGGGATTGAGGCGACATGGCTACAACGGTAATGTGATGAGACCATGGCACGAGAAATCGAATAGGAGGAAGCGAAGACAGAGACATCAAGGGCTTTCCGACGGCCGCAGGAATTGAGGCATGGACGGTCGGCACGTAAGGATGACGATTAAGCGTCGGTTGATTGGAAGCGCCATGGAATTGATTGCCATATCTCAAGAACGTTACTAATCCCAACATTATCATTATACGCCACGCCCAGTTACGAATCATCTGACTCCCTTCCCCTCATCGACGGCAAAGCTCAATCTGATACCATGTAAAACAGACTTCATTCGTTCGAGGTTTTGCTGCCATTCCCGTCCCCACTTGATATGCCGAACCCCAAATCGGATACCTGACCTGATAAGATGATACGTCAAAGATCGGGTAGGCTACCAATTCATACATTTTCCCCGCAGAAACCCACACGGACGCGCTGGCATCGACTTCATTGGAAGAGTTCCGCGGATGAGAACAGTTGCAGCGCACCTCCTAAACAAACTCTCCAGAAATAGGGGGAAATAATAAAACAGAAATTATGGAGCCACCGAACCACTTTCCTTCGCTGCCTCAGTGTTAGATGCCGGTTCGGGACTGGTAACCGTCAGGGAGGCCGCTGGTGCTGTGAGATCTGCTTCAATGCCTTGTGAATTTCCGGCCTCTTCCCCACAGCTGTCATCTGTCTCTTAGGAATAGGCTTTCCTGCCTTAGCATCAGTAAACTGGTCTCAAGTCGCGTTCCCGGTCACGGCGCGGTGGCGCGACTCGGATGGGGATTTGCCCACTTAATATTTGAGGCTGCATGGAACCATACCCCCGCCAACGCAATCATCACCGCCACTCTTCTTGTTCTGAAACAGTGTCGCAGCATTGTTTTTCCGCCCCGATCTTTAGGGCCCATGAGTTTCTGATCACTCGGTAAATTCATCCGCAAGAACGGAGTACATAAAGGAGTTCTGCCATTTTCCTTTTGCATAGAAATGTTCTCGCAACGTCCCTTCTTTTTTCATTCCAAGTTTCTCCATGACTCTCGCCGAGGCCGTATTCTCTGGTCTGCAAGTCGCAAAAATTCGGTGCAGATGGATCTCGCAGAGACCGTATTGACATAACGAATACGCAGCCTCCGTTGCGAATCCCCGTCCCCAAAATGTCCTATTGAGACAATATCCCAAAGAGGCTTGGGAATGTTCTTCTAAATGCAGTCCGCATACGCCAATCAAGGATCCGTCCCCTTTGAGCGTAATGGCGACTTCATAGACTTTTCGCGGCGTCTGTCCCTGCGTGGAGATTATGTGTTGAACATAAGCCTTGGTGTCATCCTCGGAGTTGGGCCCCCACTCCATGAATTTTACGAGGTCGGCATCCGCAGCATAAAGGTGGATGGCCTGCCAATCATCGATGACAAGCTCCCGAAGAATCAGCCGTTCCGTTTCCAATACCATGTACACTCGTCTCCTTGCTCTTTAATCGTGTTGGGGCGATCCCGAGATCGAACCGAAAGCTCGACTTTTCCCCCTGTGCTCATTTATTGCCAGTATCCATCACGGAAACTTTGGTCAATGAATGAAACCGCCGTGCGAATCAAAAATTTGGAGATGTAACCGGATGGGTCTCACGGCCGAGGGTCGTATGGTCAACAAAAAACGTAGAAGGGATTAAACTCTGTTGTGAACTCCGCATAACATATGCCGGCTACAATGGCGTTGCCTTCCGTACTAAACAAATTGGCCTAATTCACGAGTGAGAATGTCGGAAGGCCAGAGTCTGTGCCGCAATCTCTTGGCATGTTCTTGGTTGACTAGACCACTACCTTGCAGTCCCGATCATTGCATGGACAAGGATATGGATAAAGACAAATTTTAGCAAAACGGGCAAAGTTGATAAAAACCACATTCAAACCGAGGCCCCCCGATCACGGTAACGTATAATGACAATGGGAATTTGTGGACACTTAATTCGGCTGGAAGCTGAAATGACCCGTACTCAAAGTACAGATGTTCATAGAAACCTCGTCACCGGTACGGTAGTCTCTAACGAAAGAATAAAGGCGGCAGATCCGGATGACGAGTGATAACGCCAAGCTCCGCTCGCGGGATGGACAACGGCGCATGTGTGGAGCGACCTACCCATGGCAGAAGACTTCATGGACCCATGTGCCAATGCCTAGCGAACGTTTGTGAACGTCAGTGGACAGGGGGGCGCAATAATCTTGGGCGGAGCTAAGGCACTACGCCCGGAGAGCTTTGTGGCACCGACCGTAATTGCAGAATTCAGCCATGGCCCGCCAGTTTCCGGGAATCTCATGATATTGCCCATAAATCCATGAAAGTTGGAACGCGAATGAACATCCATCAATTGATTTTCTGGTTGCTGTATGTCGTCTGGCTGGGGATGGAATTCATTGTCATCATGCACGCCCGCCGGCTCCGCAAAAAGCAATCCGGATCGTCCATCAAAGCCGATAAGGGCTCCATCTGGTTCATAGTCATCGGGATGTACATATTGATTGCTGTTGCGTTTTTCCTATCGGTTCAGGGTCTGGGATTGATGCCCGGGTGGGTTCCCTACCTCGGCAA
>JAJZAN010000008.1 GCA_021799435.1 Bacillota bacterium
GTTACATTTATTTCCTTTGTGCTTCAAACTGGGGCACAAAAACACCCTCCTTAATCGGAGGGTGTGGGTAAGCTCGGTTCTAATATTCGTAGGGGTCATGAACCACATTAGCGGAATGAAAAGTTAACGCTGCGGTAAATGGGTGGGAGCCATGAATCGCCAGCCCCATTGCCACCGCCGCTACTCCCAATCTTAAAAGCCACTTGGTCAGCACAGGCCTAACCTCCTAAAATGCGTATCGGCTACTACAGCGATGATACCACGGTTGGCCCGAGGACCATCCAAATCAAAGTTTGAACTTCCGAAAACTTGCTCCCCAAAAGGAGGATTTCGGCAAGGCACGACAAATTTTGACATTAGGAAGAGTCAGCAACAATTATTAATCCCACCAAGGAGTCGGAGAACATATGTCACTGAACCGCAACGCACTGGGCCGACGCATTCGTCGGCGCCGTAAAGAATTACACCTTACCCAGGATGAAGTCCCGGGTTTTTCGCGTTCAGCAATCGCCATGTATGAATCGGGCCGTCGCGTACCTCCTAGAAAAAAGTTGGAGGACCTCTCTAGATCCCTGGCCATTCCTCTTGAAGAGCTATCCGATGCTCTAGTTCCCCACAGCGGTCAAAATTTCCGCACAGCTGCAGAGGAAGCCTACTATTCTGGCCGATACCGAGAAGCATTCCGGACTGCACGCCAATACTGGCAATGGGCGACCGATACCCACGATCCCCTTGAAATTTCGCAAGCATCTGCACTTCTAGAGCGTATTGCCAGGCATCTCTCGCCCGAACAGTTCCTGTTTGACGAGTTTCAAGCTCTCCCGTATGAAAGCCTAACCGGACTTTCGCACTGGGCTCGGTCAAACGATCATTGGGAATTAGCGTTAATGATTTCTGAATGGCTCATTCGGTCGCTAAAGGACACTAATAGCGATGAATATTGGAAGGCCGTACGCAATCGGTCTCGTATTTGCATAGACATGGGCCACTTTCAGCAAGCAATTTTTTGGTACGACCGAGCTCTATTGCAGAAGGACATGGCATTTGACCTACGCCTGCGCGCCCGTGCATCGCGACTGGTACCCATGGCATTCGAACACCGTATGGACCATAATGAGCGGCAGGATCTCCTTCGCCACACCCAGCGAAACCCTCTGGTTTGGCAAATCTACTGGTGGGCCGTCACGCACTACTACTGGTGGACCGAAGACTGGGACTCCCTCCAACAAGCGTATGACCAAAGCCTAGCATTTTACCCCCCCGACTGGGCTAAAGGCTATCAACTCTTACTTCTCGGCATTAAGGCGGCCCTTGAGTGGCATCATCAGCACAGTCTCGCCACAATGGAGCGGCTTCATCACGCGTTGCGCAGCGACAGAGTTGACACACTTGCTGGCTCCGATATCTCGCAGGATTTGTGGCACGACTGGCTTATCCTCTCACGGGACACCAACGCTCCGGATTGGGAGGTCGATTGGTCCTCGTACATTCTTTTATTGGTTGGTTCGCAACGCATCGGCTTAGCCCAATGGTTCTCGGACAGGATGCCCGCTCGCCCTAATGATGCGCTACCCCTTTCGCTGTCCATTCAACTCAAGCGGTTTCGCGAAAGATCCCGACCGTGGAACGATCCAGTCATGGAGAATTGGGAATAGGGCGATTCTCACCACGCCCCCGAATCAACCAAATAAAAAGACACCTCTCTTCTGGTGCGAGTGTTTCCATGTGGAAACACTCCACGAGAGGGGTTTTGTTTACACGCGAAAACAACTTGGCCGGAGTCCACCGCGCAACGGGGTCGTCCGTTGCATCCTCTTCCTATTTTAGTTATCATAAATAACGTTATGATGAATAACTCAATACTTGTTAAGGTAGGGAGTCTCTATGGACGATGACGCTTTCGTCACGCCGACCATGCGTGAAGATGATGCCGCTTGGTTGCTCGAATGGTTAGAGGAACACATGGACACATTGAGTGGCCCTGAACGTTGGGTGCTTATCCGTCTCTTGGGTTCACTGGCTAGTTCGATGCCAAATCCAGCATGACTTCACGGCGCGTGTTTGGCTTAGTGGAAATTGCTGAAGCCATCGGTCAAGGTAACGCTCAGATTGTGCGCGTGTGGTACGCCCGGGGCAAATTGCCGCCGCCGACCGAGACGCTAGCCTCCGGTCCTATATGGTTGCGCGAGGACATTGAATCCTGGATTGACGATGCCATCACCAACGGAGGGCGGCCGCCTGAACGGAGACGCGGCCCAAAGAAGAGGGAGGCACATGAGCACCCGAGATGAAGAGACTGCTGTATTTTCGTGGTATGCGCAGCGCATAGATGGACGCCGCAATATGTACCGCTGGTATTCGGTATGGCTAACGCAAAATCTATTCGGGGAATGGGAGTGTTGGACGGCATGGGGACGGCTCAACCGTTTGGGCCAGCGCTCTATGCTCCGCGCCCACGGTTCCCACCATCACGTCCATGCCGTCGCTCATACACTCCAGCAGCAAAAGCTCCGCCGCGGTTACTGCTCCATCAGTCGCTAAAAGCTATCCAGCATGGCCTTCATTGCCGGGTCAGGCTGAACCGTTTGCGTACCCCCAAGGTCCGGTTGACGTATTGTGGCCGGCATCGCCCCCCCTGCCTCTAACTGATCCAGCAGTCTCCCTACCCTTCCCTGATCGTCCACCGTATAGCCTTGAGCCTCCAGTCTAAGTACGGCCAATATCCCGCGTTTTGCCAACGCGCTCTTTTCAAAGCGGCCCATGGCCTCGAGCCTTTCAATCAGCCCGGGATCTGAAACTGTGAAGGATATTCGCATGGTCTTCATGCGTTAATAGGCACCTCCTTCGCCAGTTGCCATTGCAAACTAGCCTTGGCAAACCCCCGCGCGATAGCCCCTCCCGCATCCGGCAACATCAGCAAGTCTTGCGTTATGCCTTTGGGTGCCGTTTCCACGAGGAAGCTATAGAGCGCTTCTGCCCCTCCGCCCATGAAGTAAATCCGGTCGAGCCGCTTCAGCCGATCCCATTGTCCTCCGACAAACTCCCATATCTGGACTGCTGCCTGTCTTTTCCATTCATCAACCAGATGACTAAGGTCTTTTACCTCTCCCCGAATCCGAAACTTCTTGGTCCGAACAATCTCGTCAACTTCATGAATACCCAGATTAACGCCCCACTCTGTAGCGAGGTGACTTTCACACAGCTTGGCAACCGTCGCCATCCCGAGATTATCCCCGCCAGGCCGCAGGGCCTCCGGGTCCAGCCGCCAGCCAGGATTTACAGCCGCTGGGTCTACCGTCCGAAACCCAATATCAATCCCCCCGACGTAAAGGCTCAGGAGTTCGCTGTCGCCAACACCGTTGTCCTTCAAGTACGCATCGGTCAACCCTCCGATGCTTTGGGGAAGCACCTTGACCTCATCGACGATAAACGTGTAGTCCACGACGTTCGCTCCCCGCCTCAGCGTCAACTGGTGCCGTCCTCTAAGCATCTCCGCCAACGCCTCTCGTTCGGCCAGAAAATACTGGTTGGGAAGGCCCGTTACCACTCGCAGGTGCAATGATCCCGCCATGTTTTCCGGCACGACCCGGGCCAGTCCTACCAAGGCCAAAAACTTATAATGCTCATTGTCCACGCGGTTGGCGTCATAGGCTCGGTATACCGTCCGACAACTCGCGTGATACACTTCGTCGCCGACCAATCGTGTAGTCCCATTGTATTCCCATTGAGCATACGACACCGAAAGAGCCTGCGCTGTCGCTAACGCCTGAGTCGACAGAGCTCCGCTTATCGACGGAAATTTTATGATGTGGCCCAAACGGTCGGACCGCACAATTTTGTTGTAACCGTAGCCGACATCCAACCCAACTCCGATACTCATAGTGGCCCCCCCTCATTTGCACTTATTGCACCTCTTCGCGCACGCCTGCGCGCGTCCGTTCGTCTTGTCGCGCTATATCGGTTCATTTCCCCTGTTTGTGCGCTGTACATCGTTGTTGTTGGCCTATCCGCACAATGCGTTCTGGCCTGCGTAATAAAGTAATTTGCTACCGTTTGTGGCACATTTTAGCCCCTATTGGTACTACGTCACTCTTTTCAGCGCGTTCGGGCGCTGAGTCATGCAGATGCGTTAGTTATTGTAACATAAACTTGCTTTATGGATCACAATTAAGCGTATTTGTACACATACATCAAAAGCCCCCCGTCTTCACGACGAGGGGCTGCGCAAATTTTGTTGGAAAGTGTAGCAGGATTTTCCTGCCGGATGGCGAAACTTACGCCACAGGGGGGAGGTCTCCAGCCTCCACTACCGTTTAACGGACAGGCAATCCGCAAACGTCCCAACTTTCATAGTTGGTACTTCGCTACAGGCATAGGATTTTCCTGCATTTTGCCCCCGTTAAACGGCCCTAAATGGGCATTTTTTTATGGTTTTTTCAGCTTTTGCCCATGAAAAAACCACCGACGGCCATCGGTGGCATTCCAAACGAGGAGGTGTAAGGTTTTTCTCCGAATCGAATATTTGTTAAAAAGCCGTTCGCAGCGGCTCGGGCATTTTGTTGCCCTAACAAATTCACGCAATCATTATATCGAACGCCCGTTCGTGGCGTCAAGCGATTCGGTGCAAAATCCGTCCATTATGCCATCTAATTCGTCTTTTGCACAATCCTTATCCGATTTCGCGCCGGTTTATTCCCAGTTTTATCGGCAATCGGCACAGTTTTGGGCCTTAACCCCGCCCGAATACGCCCGCCTCTTACTTGTGCTGGGTGTCCAAATTGACAGCAGCCGCAGCCTAAAGACCACATTTACACAGCTTGCCAAACTATTCGGCGTCCACCGGACCACGATCTCCCGGTTGATGAAAGGGCTCTCCTCCTGGCACGGCCCGGACGGCGCGGCCGCCACGCCTGCCATTTCCCTCGTGCATGAAAAGCGCAATACCGCACATGGCCACCGTTGGGCAGGTGTCCAAATTACCTTCGCCTCATGGGTTCCCATCGGGTTCGGAGAGCGGGTCCAACGTGCGCCAGCGTGCGACCAAGAAGCGACACAGGCCAGTGTGCAACCTGAGCGCACGACAAAGAATTCAGATCCCAGGGATTTCAAAAAAGCTTTAGAGAAAAAAGATCCTCCCCCCATCCCCCCTCTGCAGACTCAGGAGGAGGATTCGCCTACGGCTGAAACACTTTCGACCGCCAAACTACCTACTGATTCGCTACATGCCCCAAGCGATCAGGAAGAGGCTCAAGGCACGGAATCCGGCGTTTTGTCGCTTCCCCATGTCGTTGAAGGACGCCGGTTGCTCCTAAACATTGGCGTATCCGAAAATAACGCCAAACGTCTTGCGCTTAAGCATTCTCCAGAAGTTATTCAGAACATGATCCGCACGCAGCTTCATCGCCAGAATGTCAATGACCTTGCAGGCTGGGTAGTTACCTGTCTGCGGAATCTTCCTGAACCCAAGCCAACACAGCCAAAGCCCACCTTTACCGTGGTAGCCGAAGATACGCCAAGGCCCATGCCTCCCAATCCAGAAAAAGAGGCTCGCGAACGGTTCAAAGCATGGTTCGCAACCATTGCTCCTGCCACTCAACGCGAGTATGAAATGCAGGCGGAAAGACTGTTTTATCAAGACGTATCCTCGGTCGAGGTACAAGGCCGGCGCCAAAGCCGCCAGAATGGAGGTGCTTTTTGGTGGGACTTCCTGAGACGGTGGACAGAAACCGCGGGACTGTACGCAAATAACGAATAAATGTTACAAAATTGCATCCTACAGTAATTTTGTGCAACACTGTCTTTGAAGGACCTGTTTGCGCCTTGCGTAGATATGAAAAATGACAGTTGTGCATAACGCAAACACCCAGGGGTATGCAGTGTGGAATTGCGTGTTGTGGAAATTGGCGCTTATTCGCGATACTGACGCACACGTCAAACCGTTGCGGCTCTAGGTATTTAACCTATTGCCAATCAGTGTCACTTTTTAAGGCGAATGCAATGCGCCATTACACCCCTCACGCAGCCTGCAAGAACGCGGGTGTGGTCCTATCAATCGGACACAGGATGTGACACCACGTGAACTCCGGCTATTTGCGGGTGGCGAATACGTATAGTGCCATCGGCTTCGTCCCACGGGGATGGCCAGCCAAGTGGCTCTTGTCCAAGCAATGGGACCGGTTGCATCGTTACCAGTTGGTTGGCCCCTTCGTGTCCCGCGCTGATTGGCGCAGTCTCGGCTTGGCTGGACCTTACGCGGCATCCGGGTACTATCCTCCCGGCCCCGCGCTGTTGAACGTATTTGCTGAGTTAGGTATTACTTGCCCTCCACCCCCATCACCGGAGCGGCTGTTGCACCAATTGCAGTTGCTGGCGGTATTGGATGGGCTTTCAGACAGTGAGTTGGCGACGTGGTGGTCTGAAACCGAAGTGATTCAGGCGCTCGCGCATCGCCCAACGCGCTTCCGTGTTCCGGATGGGCTATATCGTGCGGATACCGGCGAATGGGTCGCTGTCGAGATTTGGAGCCGTGGGCCTACCGACCCTATTTTGCTGGAGAAGCTTCGGGACGTGTGGGCAAACACCTATGCGGATCGCATACGCATCATCAGCTTAGACGGAACTACTACCCTGCGCCATCGCGAGGAGGTGGCCGCCAATGCTTGACACTGCTTGGCCGTTTGGTCTAACTCCCGTGCCTGAACCGGCTTCGGGAGTGTCGCGCAAAGCCGCTATGCAGTGGCCAGCTTACTGGCACTACCTCATCACCAATTTGGCCCACAGCGGCGGCGTTGCCACACGCGCCAGTTGGTCGTTGTGGTTCGATGATGCGACCGTCGCCAAGCAAGCATGGCACGACGCGATTCATGATGGTTGGTGGGAGACGCTCGCCCGCGTGAGAGGATTGCCGGAATGCGGGCGGCTAACGGCTGAAGGCTATGCCTACCTTCGCTCCTTGGGACTTGTTCCCCAGCGACGGGCGTTGGTACCCATGGACAGCATCGCGTTTGCCGAGCGCGTGTTAATTGGTGCGCTTAATGCGACTGAGTGGCGGCGCATGACGACCCCAGAGATCGTGACCGGATTCTATCAGTCGCCTTTTCCGGCACAGGCCTTTACTCAGAAATACCTCGAACGCTTGCAGCACGTCGGCAATCAGGCCGTTCAGGCCGGGCTTAGCATTATGTTCTGGCAAACACAGTGGGTTTGGGTATTGCTGGACGTTCGCCAGCGGCAGATGTCGTGGACGGTGAACTGGATAAACCGTACCTTGCGCGAGCTTGTGAGCTTAGGCGCCACCCCACGGCTCTTTCTCCTGATCGCGTCTCCGTGGCGGCAGGACGCTTGGACTGATGTTGAAGCGCGCAACGTCTCACGGGGTTTGGATCCGCGTATCACGTTCCTGTTTCCGCCGCCAGAAACGCTGGACGTGGTTCGCGCATGGCACTCTCGTTCCCGTAGCACCCAAAGCACGATACGCCCAGCGAGTGTTTCTGGCGATACGGTTGCCAATGACCTTCTTGCGGCACTTCGTGCCCAGCGCAAGGAACGCCCGTGGGCTGTTCGAGGGGAGGCGACATTCATTGGCCAGCATTCTTAAACCACTGAATCTGCCGACCACGGCTGCGACACCGACGCCGCAAGACGCGCGTCATTGGCAGAGACTTGGCCGCGCCATTGTCGGCGCTGGGGTGTTACTTGGCGGCGTGTGGTGGGCGCTCGATCTGCTCTCGCCCTTGCATCCGGTGGCGTTGTGGCTTGTTCTTATTGGCGGATTGAGTTGGACGGTCGGACTCGTCTGGCTTAGCCGGCATCCGGGCTGGATGACATGGCGTGGTCGCTGGGAATTGGCCCTTTGGGGATGGATTCTCGTGGGCGGCTCCTTGGGTCTCGTCCTCTACAACTTATTCGCCCCTCTGCTGGTGCACGTTGTTGCCCGCCTTGCCTATCCCGAATGGGTGACCTTGCTCATGCCGCGCCACAGCTGGTGGTATACGCCCGTTGGGTATGGTCGCCAGAGCCTCGTGTTTGGCACACTCCTGTTCGGTGCTTTTGGCTCCCTGTGGGCACAACTAGGGTATGGCCCGCAAGGGTGGTGGGCCACGGCAGATGGCGGGTCGCCGGATTACCGCCCTGTGCCCGACGGAACAGACCTTATCATCGCGCATGACAAGGGCAACGGATATCCCGTTGTTATTCCCGGCCGCGACCGCCCTTTGCACATGACGGTCGTTGGACCTACTGGTGGCGGAAAATCCGTTGAATTGCATGCCTTGGCTCAACAAGACCTAGCGCGGCCCGACATCGGGCTTATCGTGGTCGAACCGAAAGGCGACCTCCTGAAGGAACCTGTCGGACCCGACCAGACGCCGGGAATATGGCCCTTGGCTACCGCGTATTTGGCGCGGCATAACCGACCCGCATGGCTCGTGGATCCTGCGCGGGCGTCATCTGCTGTGCTGAACCCGCTTGATGGGGACCCTGCCACGGCCGCCGAAGGCTTGGCGTGGCTATACATGATTTTGCAAAAACGGTCGGGAAAGACCGAGGGGTTCTTCTCAACAGTCAACCAGCAGTATTTGACCAACTTGGTCGGACTGGTCCATCTGCTTGAACCCGAGCGTCCGAGGTGGGCAACCCTGGCTGCCTTGATGCGGGATGAGAGCCTCTTGTTCCAGGCGCTTATCAGCGTAGCGGAACTTTACGGACTCGACCGGGAGGAAGCGCGCCGCCCTGGCAGTAGCCCCGCCTTCATCGCGCCCCGCTGGCAAGAACCCCGTGAGCGCCCTGGGGCTAAACCACCCAGCCAGTCAGCGCCGGTGGGCGATATAGCGCAGGTAACGCTGGATCTTGTGCGGCAACAGCAGGAAGAAGCCATCTTGGCGTCCCTCGGCGGGAAAATCGAGCGCCCCGGACGGCTTACCGCTGATTTCGTCGCTCGAGCTCCGCGCCTGCCCCGCCATACTGAGGCCTGTCTGAGCTATTGGCTCACAGAATACTGGATCCCGGGATCGAAGCAACGCGAGTGGGCGACCGGCGCTCGTGCACAACTGGCGGACTTCTTCAACCACCCGGACTTGATGCGCGTTCTGGATGCGGCTCCCGGCCGCGACGTCGTGGACCTCGATGCGGTGTTCGATGCGCCGGGCGTTCTTTGCATCTCGCTTGCGCAAGGCACCATCGGACCGCGACTTGCTTCCGCCTTTGGAGTGTTGGTGACCACCCAGTTGGATGCCGCGATTAAGCGTCGGAAAGACCGCCAAGAAGAAGCCCGTGCTCATGGCCAAGACGTGAAACTATCGTTGGTGCATATCATCTTGGACGAGTTTGGGTCGTACGTGTCGCAGAACTTCGGCGATGTCTTGGCGCAAGCTCGGTCCTACAACGTCCAGTGCACCTTGGCGTATCAGGCACAGTCGCAAATCGCGGACACCTGGGGACCGAACTTCGTCAATTCCATGACCACCAACACGCGCCATAAGCTGGTGTACGGCGGTTTAGCGAAGGATGACGTCGCTTTCTGGCAAGGCCAGTTCGGATTTCATGATGTCGAAGAGTCCAAGAGCACCATGACGCGGCACCACAGCGGAGCCAGCTGGGAACCCACTGCCGTCAACGTGGCGCAGCAGAGCGGGGTCAAGGAAGAAGCGATGATTGACTTCAATACCTTGCGGTACCTGCCGGCAAGCGAAGTTGCCTATCAGCTGACCGTCTCCCGGAGCTTACAGCCTCCCGGCGTCGGCAAAGTGCATGCCGTCACGTGGGCCGACATCCACGATGTCGAGGCTCCTCCAGGACCGATGGCTCCCGATCTTCCGGCATCTCCCACGCACCTAATTACCCCCGATCCCGAGCACCGGATGCGCATCTTGCGGCGCATGGGGATTGGCCTTAGCTCTGCGGTGGAGGAGGAACAGCCTCCCGAGCCACCTTTGGGCTTTACGGCTCCCGTTTCTACCTCTACCCCTCCTCCTGATCGGCCATCGTATGTAACGGGCTTGGAAGCAGATGGCGCGCCCTCGTCGCCCAGAGTGCGACTGGACTGGGACACCGTGGCTGTCAATCCGATAGAGGCGGAAGACGAGGCACCGGATGTTGCAGAACCCACGGAGCCTGCTCCATTTAGCCCGTGGTCATTGATTACCCATACCCCCCGAGAGGAGAATGATGATGAGTGACGTAGAATTGACTGTGACGCAGCCTGTAGTTGGGGATAGCACCATTTATGATTGGCAGAACCTTCCGCCCATCCGCCCGGAAGGTGACTATGGTCAAGCGGAGTTTGTTCCAGATTGGGCGCAAGGACCGGACATGGCGCTTCTTCCCCAATGGGAACAGGCCCAACGTGACGGGACAGTTCTTCAAGGATTAGTTGGAGGACTCGACAAGGACATGCAGGATCCCGTCGTTGTGCTAAGACTCCCTGGCCGTTGGAAAGGCCTTTGCCCTTTACCAGCGTTTGACCCGAATCTGCGGCCACATGACATTGGAAGCCGTCTGGACCTTTATGCGCAGTTTGTCGTGCTTCATGTGGATGCTGAGCGTGGGATTGTTGTGGTCAGCCGTGTCGCCGCCTTGGAGCGGATGCGGGCACTTCTGAAAGAGCGATTGGCTGTAGGCACCATTCTCCCAGCCGTCGTGCGTTGGGTGAGCGAATCGAGCGCGATTTGCGACATTGGCGGTCTTACCGGATTGTTGCCCCGTAGTCGCATGGGCATTAGTGAAGATCCTCGTATGCGTCTTCCTCGTGGCACGAAACTGAGGGTCGGCGTGGCGAAGATAGAGGATCAGGATGGAGAGTCGCGTATTACGCTGGATGCCATCATGCCATGGCAGGGTCAGTGGGAGTCCATGGTCAAGGCCGTGAAGGTGCGTCAAATCTATTCCGGCGAGGTCCGGCGCGTGATGCCCAAGGCGGTGTTGGTCAGCTTGCACATGCCGCAAGGACTGGAAGTGGTCGTACGGTCGCGAGAGCCATTGCCGATTCATGAAGGGGACCGAGTGCGCGTTCGCATTGTGTCCATCCAGTCGGAGCGCCGGACGATTTACGGGCAGTACGTCAATCGGATCGCGGAAGGACGGTAAGACCCATGGCTTCACAAACGATGGCTCCAGATACCCCGTTGGACACACTCTTGGTGCCGCATGCTCCTCACGGCGGGCTTTTTGCCCGCCGTCCCGAGGGGCCGCGCCATGCCGTGGCTCACGATGCCCAGCAACTTCAACGCTTTTGGGCTTACCCTAATGCACCCGAACGCTCAACGCTCCTCATGGTGCTTCAGCGCCATCAAGTCGTCACGCCTCATCAGCTCCACCGATTGTTTCCCGTTGGCTACAAGACGCTTCCTGCCCTTTTGACCAAATACGGATGGGGGACTCGCCTCACATGGTCGGATGGCACCAATCCCGACCCGCGCGTTGCCCTTTGGAACCCCTTCTATGCGGCTGCGGGCCTTTCCTCCGTGATGCGCGGCACAGTGCCGAACGGCCGTTTCTTGCTTCATCGGGTAATGCCCGTGGATCGCTTGTTCGCGTGGCTTTGGGTGAACGAATGGGCTGCGAGTGCCGTGACGGCTCCCGGCCACCCGATGATTGACGAGTGGGATTGGCTGCCAGCGTTGGCTGAGGGCTTGCCGTCGCCCGTATGCCGCGTCACATGGCGAACCCAACATGGCCCGTGGGGCATGCTGGTGCAGCCCGTGTTTCAGGGAACGGATCTTGCGCCGTTGGCTCAGGCGGCACGGCTCTGGGTTTCTTGGCTTGACGGCCAAGAGACGCCGCACTTGTTGTGGTTTCTCGTAGCGGATGCCACTGCCTTAGCGATGCTCCGGGCCGCTCTGTTGGATGCCCGGGTACCATTGCACCGGATTGCCGTTTCGGCGGAACGCCAAGTGGTAAAACCCATCGGATTGCGTGGCTCGTTTTGCCTTCTAACGGAGAATCCCGATGCGCCGTGGACCTTCGGATCATTTCGCGCGTTTGAAGCCCCTGCCGAATGAGGACAGGGGCTGATTGTTAGTGCGCCCGGCATGGGCAGTAAGTCCCAAATGGGGGATGACCGTTCCAACTGGCCAGTCACTGTAATTCACAAGATGGTCCCCTCGGATCGGTATGATGCTTCCGATCCTCGTCCATCCGAACGTTTGAGCCATTTTCAAGGTCGGTCAGTGTGTAGAACTCCGGTTCGCCAATGCTTCACCTTTTTAGAGCGCTCAGACATGCTTCCGCGTATTTGATCGGGTTTTGACGCAGGGCATCGCCCCGATCGTTTGTTTGGGCTATCATGGAATCCTCAAAGGAGTGATTCTACTGCCCAGTCGTAACTTTTCCCACGGCGCATTCGCCTATGGCATCGGCCTGCCTACCGCACCCGCTCCTGTTCGGATGCGTCACTTTTATACCATTGGCGATACCGGCATGGACTTGTGGTCGATCCGCGATGAAAAGACTAGCCGCGAATGGGACGTCACTTCGGATGTCATCGACAGGGGTCTCTGTCTTGTTCCCTACGTAGTTGGCGATTCTTTGCGCCGTAGCCTCCGTAATTCAGTGACCGCCAAGGTGCTTCCTGGCGCTCTGTTTGAGTCGTTGATTGCGCAATGGATCGCTAAATCCCCATCGATCAACGAGGTATATGAGACCTTTCTGAGGCAGTTTAGGGTTGGCTCGCTCTCGACGGACGACATGCCTTACATCGATTACTGCTGGATACTGGTCGGCGACCTGTTTTCGTGACTATAGGGGTTTCCACATGGAAACACCCCTGGGTAAGTGTTGTTCGTTGACACCAAAAAATTCCCTGTGCTACAGTTAATTCGATCCACGTAACACTTCTTTCCCCGCGCGCCACCTTCGGCACCGGGACGCCTCATCAAGTACGCTTGATGAAGTCGCTTACCTAACCCACGGGTTTAGGGCTTTCCAAACATCCCAAATTCCCTAAAAACGAAGCGCGCACAGACTCAAACGCCATGATGGGCGTCCTTTTGTGCTTTGCGCGATATTCATATTCCCAAAGGAGCGTGTTTTTTATGATTCACTCTCTCATGCAGCTGCACCACGCCGTGGTGTCCGCCATTACTTACGGAATCTTTGTCCTCCCGTTGGGCGCCGCCGCCATTGTCGGTGTCGCTCACGCGGCGAAGAACCTTTAGGAGGTGCTGTCATGACCAATCAAGAAGCGGCTTTCGAGTACATGTCGCATATCACCATTCCCATCAAACTTGCGAAAAAGTTGGCGCAGATAATGAGCGCCCTTGCGCGAATTCCCAAAAACGGTTACAACCGACACTTTGATTACAAATATGTGATGGAAGCCGACGTGACCGACACATTACGTACGCTTTTGGCAGAACACGGGGTTGTTGTACTATCCACCATCGAGTCTATCGAGCAGAAGGTAGAACCGTCTACTGACGGGAAGAAGCCCTCGACGACTACCACTGTCTGGGTCGACTTTACGCTGGTAGATTCCGACTCCGGCGAACATTGGACGTCACGCTACCCGGGCCAAGGAAGCGACTCGACTGACAAGGGCATACCCAAGGCCCTGACAGCAGCGACGAAATACTTCCTGCTCAAGACCTTCATGCTATCGTCCGGCGATGATCCAGAGAACGACGGTAAGCCCGATAATCGGGGCGACAACGGACGCTCAGGATCGGGACAACAAGGCTCCGGCCGCTCTGGTGGCTCGAAGCCTACGTTGCCCGACCTGCCGGCGACGGCGATTGCCATTCGCGTCACCGAAGGCTCGCTTACCTCGAAGAACAGCAACGGAAAGTCCGTCATGTTGTTCAAGGGGAAAGCGGTCTATGAGGAGACGGGGGAGACTTTCCCGGTGTCCGGTTGGCGTGAACAAGGGCAGTTCTTGAACTTGTCCAAAGAGCAATCTCGACCAGTCGTCGTCACGCTCGAAAAGTCCGAGCGGTTTGGCGAGTATCAGGCTAAGTCGGCCGCATGGCCCGAGGGAGACGCTAAGTCCTCTGAGACCGGCGCCACCAAGGGAAACGCTTCTCCGGCGGCCCCCAAGGCAGAACAGGGTGCTGAACCGAAGCTCGCGTTCCGTCAAGAGGTATCGCGTCTTCGCAACGCGGGTGTTCAGGATGGCCAAATCTCCGAAGTTGTGAATCTCTGCACTGGCGGTGCCACCTTTGACGATAGCCCGGATCACATTCAGGATTTCGTGGTCTTCGTTCTGAAGTTCCTTCCTGATCGATTCGATGGCGTCAAGGCGGCGCTTAAAGGCAAGCCGATCCACACATGGGGTGCGGACCAACTTCCGGGATTCCGTACGTATCTGACCAACCATTTCAAGGACCAGCAGACGCCGGCACCGGTTTCCGATTCGTCGGATGTGGTGCAACTCTAATTCAAGGAGGTGGTGCGAATGGCCCATGCGTACACTGACGACCCGAGCATGACATGGATTCCGGTCCACAAAACCCGTAAGCCGTGTCCGATTTGCGGGCATCCGGACTTTTGTTCGGTCAACGCCCGGTGGGTGTTGTGCACGCGGGTTCAATCGCATCGTCCGACCGCGAATGGCGGCTGGCTGCATGACCGTCCCGACAGTACTGAGCCATTACCGGCTCCGCTGTCGGGAACGGCTCCCTTAGCTCCGTTGGCGCAACGCGACCGGGTTTACCGGCTATTGTGGCAAGTCTTGCCTCTGTCGTCGGCCCATCAGCGCTATCTCACGGAGCGAGGCATTGAATCAGTGGCACCCTACCGGACGAATCCAGACGGTGACCGCGCGGCAATTGCCCGCGCCGTGGCGCGTGTGGAGGACGTATCCGGAGTGCCGGGATTCCACCTCAGCCATGGTTTCATGGTTTGGGGCGGACGACCCGGCATCCTCATTCCGGTGCGTGACGTGGAAGGACGCATTCAAGCTGTGCAGGTTCGCGCCGATGGTGCGGTTGCAAAGGACGACCGTTATCGTTGGGTGACGTCCGCTCACCAAGGCGGCGCTTCCCCCGGAACGCCCGTTCATGTCCTGAATACGCACTATCCGCATCAGCGCGTGTGGTTGACTGAAGGCGTCTTAAAAGCGACGTACGCCGGTCAACTGCTTCATGAACCTTGGATTGCTGTTGCAGGCATTTCCAATGTCGCGCCTGCATTCGAGACCCTAAAACAACTCGAAGCCAGAACCGTTGTGGTGGCCTTTGATATGGACGGCGGCACCAATGACATGGTGCGCCTTGGCACCCAGCGCTTGGTCGCACAGCTCCTACACTACGGCTACCGTGTGGTGCAAGCCACGTGGCCCGTGGTTCATAAGGGCATAGACGATTGCCTGATGGCTCGTGTGCGGCCTCAACTGCGCAACATCCCGAGTCCTAGCGCGCTGATTTTCCCAACGCACTAGATTCGCGATGTCTTGATCCCCAAAACCCTAATTCTCTAATCCCAAAATCCCAAAGGAGGGATTCTGATGGCTATTGCCACCGTCCCGAAAGAAATAACATGGTCTCCGAGCCGCTTGAATCTGTGGCAGCAGTGCCCTCAGCGCTGGTTTCACAAATATGTGCTGAAGGACACCGACATCACGACTCCGCCCGCAGCGTTTGGTTTGGCCGTGCATGAGGCCCTGGAGCGGATTATACCGGTTGCGGCGACGTTGCAGTTTGGTCCCGTGAGGAGGCTTACGGCTGATCAGTGGCAGCCCGAGTTCTTAGGGCTTGTAAACCGGGTGCTGTCCAATCAACTCTCAGAACACGCACCACTGACGGATCCCATCAAGGACATGCAAGAGGCGATGCGCGCCGTGGAGCAAGCGCTGAAAGCGATATCGCTTTCGGCTCCGGTCTCCGTGGAGCAGACAATAAAAGGCAAGCTTTCGCCCATTGATATGGTCCAAGGACGTCTAGATTTGACCATGTTCTATCCGGATCACGTAGTGGTTCGCGACTTCAAGACCGGTCGCATTCCCTATCCTGTGGGCTCAACGGCTCAAATGCCTATTTACGGATTGCTGGCATTTAAGAAGTGGGAGAAGCCGGTCGTCGTCGAATTGCACTGGCTTCGCCACACTGACCAGATTGAGAGCGTCAAGGTCAACGAGGACATGCTGAATGGTGCCCGTGCTTGGCTGGTGGACCGCATCGCGACCATTCGTGCCTCATTGGACGCCTATCACGGCAGTAAAGGCGAGGATACGAGCGTTTTTCCGGCACGGCCTGGCAGCCATTGCGCACATTGCCCTGTGGCGGCCCAGTGTTCCGTGACGGATCAGGATGCCTTGATGGCCAGCGTGCTGGAGACCGGCGAAGGCTCGGCTATTGAAGCCGTGCCGATCATGCGCGAGCCAGCGATTCCCGTTGAGATTCAAGAGAAGGCCAAGAAAATCTTGGTTCTCGAGCGTCAAGTCGACGAACTCAAGGGTGATATCAAAGCGTGGTACAAAGAGAACAAAGTCCCTATTTTGGTGGGCGATGGCGCTTTCATGGAGACCACAAGCCAAAAGCTTGAGGTCACTGACATGAAGGGGTTGATTGCGGCCATCACGAAAGCGGGCTACAGTCCTGCCGACTTCATGGCATTCAATAAATCGTCCTACGAAAGTTGGGCGAAGAAGGCCATAAAGGATGGGCATACCGCGCTGGTCGAGTCGTTGGCCCCGTATATGAAGTTCGTCAACGGGTCCAAGTCGTTCAAGTTCGTGAAGGGCGGTGAGGACGATGCGTAATGGTCCTCCCAACCCGAACTGGGTTAGCGTCGGCACATTCCGGCAACGCCACCCCACGCCTCCGATTGACCACTGGCTCTTTCACGCCGCACGTATCGCCAATTATGGGCCTCGGTCCATTCGGACGGTGCATGCGCGGGTTGATGAGTTGTGGCAGGCGGGCGTTCGCTACGTGGATTTCTTTCCCACTGGTCTCAATGTGGTGGGTGTGGAAGCTACGGCTGAAATGTTGCGGCGGGGGATGGTCGTTCGCGTATGGTACTACAGCCAGGAGCGCGATGCTTGGTTCACCCATGACCATAACGGAGCGACTTTTTGGCGCGCCAATGTGGACTTGCCCGAGGAGGTGCTGGTATGAACGAGCAGGACATTCATGCACTGGAAGTCGCTCATGCAGCCTGTCCTGCACCAACTCCGTACGTTACGAGCAATGGGGGCGTGGTCATTCTCAACGGCCCGTTTCCTGTTAAAACGGCGCAGGCAGTGCATGATTGGATTGTGCTGTCGTATCAACAAACTCCTCACGTGCTGGCCGAACTACAGCACTTGCGCGGCCTCCTAAGCGACATCATCGCGTTGGCCGGCAACTGGATGACAGAGGACCAATTCTACGCCAAACTACGCGAAGCGCGGAAGGCACTCGTTGATGGGGGGGAGCCGAGTGACGCACTCCTTTGACACCTTCACCGAGCGGTTCGTCAAGCTCATGCAGTCGTCGGTTGGAGCCGTCATATACTCTCTCATTGAATCCGGAATGGCGCTCAATGAGAAAGACCTGTCCTTTATTGGCAACCAGCATGTGCTGGTGCGCTCTCAGCGGAGCGGCGACAAGGTGCTTATCGGGTTCGTACCCGACCACGGCGGCGCGGGGCTAGGAGTCGAAATCCCTGCAATCTCCGAGGATGAAGCGGCCGACATCGTTGCGCTTCTGCAATGTTCTGTGCAGGGCCCGTATCTTCGGGCCTCTGACATGGATAAGGCACAGAAAGCCGGCTGGATGCCAACTGAGCTCTATTGCCCAACCTGCAATCGCTGTTATGCGAAGTATTTGGATCTCTGGGGACACATGCTGATTGACCACGGGGGAGTTCCAAACCCGTACAATGAGCGAACGCTCTTAGTGAATCCGCTCGCGTAGATTGCCGCAAAGGCCCTTATGGATACCCCGATAGCTCCGGTTTTGCCGGGCTGTCGGGGCTTTTTCGTTCCCAATTCCCTAAACCCTCGAAGGAGGCATTTCTGTATGCGAATTGCCGGACAAGCGCGTCTGGGCTTCTATCCCACCCCTGATCGCGTTATGCATCTTCTCCGCGAATGGATTGAACCCCATCCGCATGGTTGGACTCTACTCGACCCCTGTTGTGGCGAAGGGGCGGCGCGCCTATTAAGCGCACCTCTTACCTATGGGATCGAACTGGAGGTCAACCGCGCTCAGATGACACGGGACAATGGCGGATTTTCGGAAGTGCTCACGGGCGATATCGAGTCAGCCCGTGTACCTCAAAAGAGCCTCTCAGCGCTCTATCTCAATCCACCGTACGATGATGGTCTTGACGGCCGCGTGGAGCTCGACTTCTTGCGTCGGGCGACTCCGTGGCTTCAACTCCAGGGGCTTTTGCTCTTTGTGGTGCCCGGCAAGCAGGTAAAGAGCTTTTTGGCTCACTATCTAGCCCAGCGGTATGAGTTTGTCGGTGCGTGGCGCTTTCCCGATCCGGAATACGCGGCCTATGGCCAGGTGGTGGTTGTCGGACGCAAACGAGCCGTTCCTATGGCCGTCGGAGCGTCGGGGCACGTAATCACTCAGGCCGTGGCCGCCGCGCCTATCCTGGAGCCTCCTGGCGCGTCTGGTGTGCGTTGGGGCGTGCCGTTTGGGGAACCAATTCACCTGCGCGGAGCCGAATGGGATCCGGCTGAATTGCTGGAAGACCTTACGGCGGCCCAAGGAGGCGGCTGGACGACGGTATTCCAGAAGTCGGCCCAAAAGACTCAACTGGCTGAATCCGTAATTACTACGCCGCTTACGCTCCATCGTGGCCATTTGGCTCTGATGCTGGCGGCCGGCCAGGTACGCGGTGTCTTGGGAACAGGCGAGATGCGACACGCCATCAAGGGTCGTGTCAAAGTCGAGTCCGTATCGGATACCCGGTTGAAGTATACGAGTGATGGCAGTTATGAAGCCGTGGATGTCAATGTGACTATTCATCGCGTTCAATTGACTATCATCCGTTCTGACAGCACCGTTGTTCGCCTCTTATCAAGCGTTCCCGTTGCTATCGAAGATAGTGAGGAGGCTGAGGTCGAATGATGAGGACTGCCCAATCGCCGGAGCCCGCTGAGACGCCATGGCAACTTATGGTGGATGTGGCGGACTTAAAGCAGAGCTTCACGGTGTTAGTGACGTGGCTGGCTTTGCACAATGGACAGGTAGCTGGATTAGCGGCCATTGGTCCTGAACAGGGCATGCGCGCCCTCGGTGCCGCGCTGGTTCGTCGACGTGCTGAGCTCGTGTTTCATCCTAAAGAGACGTTGCCCTATCCGTTGCCTGACTGGTTTGCCGCAGTGAAAGGCGGCGCTCGTTGGGAAAAGGGACAGTATGCTCCCTTACACGTCATCGAGACGCATTGGCGGTTTACTTACACCCGCGTTTCAGACAAGTCCGTGCAACTCATTGCGATTCCGGCGTCGGCCTACGACCCGGCGTCTGCGGCGCAGCCGATGGTGGTGATGTCGCCTCCGGGCGTCGATCCAGATGATGCGGTGTGGGCACGACTGCAGCAAGAGGCCTTGCCGCTCTTAAGCGAGTGGCGGCCCGCCTTGCTAGAGGCCCTCAAATCCGCGGAGTTCTCCATGAAGTTACGGGCAATACAGACGATAGCAGCTCCCGGCCAGCCCGATCCGGCTTTGTGGCATATCGACGGGTTCACGGAAAGAGCTTGGGAAGGCATTATCCAAGAGCTTCTCAGGACCGGTCGGATTTCAATGCAGGATGGCATGGGACCGAACGGGCCACTGCCGACAGATCGGATGACACAGGATGAATATCTTGCGGGATGGGCACCTGCCCTTGGTGCAAAGCTGGAATCGGTAGTCGTTCCCCGTGTCAAAGCGGGAACCGGCGCTCCTGCCTCGTGGTCAGTCCTGAAGCGTCAACCCATGCCTGCACAAGCCGATGTCATTCGAGCCACAGCGGAGACGTGTTTAGCGCTTGGCCGTATGTATTTGGTCGGCGAGACTGGCACAGGGAAAACGCTCATGGGCGCAACGGCCATCTGGCACTTGATGACGGAGTTGAAAGGGCGAACTGGTTTTAGGGCTGTAATTATGGCGCCCGACCATCTCATCGCCAAGTGGCAGCGCGAAATTGAAGCCACGATCCCCGGTGCGGTCGTTCGCCGCATCAACTCGTGGAAAGATGTGTTGGCGCTTCGGGATGAACGGCATAAGCCAGCAACCCAGCCCACCTACTTTCTACTCGGTCGTGACCGCTCCAAACTCAGCTACTATGTCCGCCCCGCCGCGACATGGGAATCCTCTCGCTACGGTGGAACGTGGCGCTGTCCGGACTGTGGGCGCGTGCTTATTGATCCGAAAACGGACTTGCTGTTTGAGAAAAGCGCATTTGCTCGGCCGCGTGTGAAAAATCGCTGGTGTCCCCATTGCCATGGGACGCCGGACCATCCACCGACTGTGCAACGCCGCCCTGCGAATGGGCAGGGGTTGCTTTGGATGGCAGATGGGAAGCGGTTGCACCGGATGAGTCCCGCGCGGTTGATTCATCGGTATCTGAAGGGATTCTTCGACGCCTTTATGGCGGATGAGCTCCACGAACTGAAAGGCGAGTCGGCGCAGGGCGATGCGTTGGGTGCCATTGCAAGTGTGGTGCCTTATGTGATTGGGGGTACCGGCACCTTAAATGGCGGATATGCCAGCAATCAGCATTTTCTTGGGTTTCGTCTGCATCCGTGGACGATGGTCGCCGATGGCCTCACATATCACCAGCCGTCTTCGACGACGCGGCGATATGGCCGACTGGAAACTGAGACGCCCGTTGATGATGGTGATGCTGGTGTCCTAAGCCATCGTTCGGTTAGTCGAGAACGCACCAAGGAACTTCCGGGCGTATCGCCGGAGTTCTTTGCACGGCACTTGGCTGAGCGCGCAGTGTTTATTGAGCTTGCTGACTTGGGCGCGGATGCGTTGCCACCTTATGAGGAGACCATCGACTGGATTCAGCCGACGCCAGAGCAAGGCGAGGCTATCAAGGCCACCATGGGACCGTTGGCCGCTGCTGCATTAGACGCCTTGCATAACGGTCGACGGCACTTGTTAGGGAAACTCGTCAATTTCTCTTTGAGTTATCCCGACACGCCATGGTCTGAGCCTATTTGCGATCCGGTCACCGGAGAGGAAGTAGTAGTGCCACCGTGTTTACCGGAGGATGCGGTCTATCCGAAGGACGAGCGTCTGCTCCAACACATCCGAGCGGCGGTCAACCAACGGCATGAAAAGGTCTGGGTTTACACGGTCTTTACAGGGACGCAGTTGGCACGGTTGAAAATGCTGATCAGGAATGCGGGCTTTCGAGTTGCCGTGATGACGACGGCGATAGACCGCACTGAACGCGAAGCATGGGTTGCAGAGCGTCTCAAGGATGGCGTGGATGTGGTTCTGAGCCACCCAAAATTGGTGGAAACTGGCGTTGACCTGTTTGAGTTCCCCACCATCCTATGGTTCGCGACCGGGTACAGCTTGTTCCAGTTGCGGCAAGCCTCCCGGCGAGCATGGCGTTTAGGCCAGACACGCGCTTGTCGCGTGGTGTACCTGGTTTATGAGGGCACCATGCAGGAAGCAGCTCTTACGCTCATGGGCCGCAAGATGGAGGCCGCATTGGCTTTGGAAGGCCGGTTGTCCCTCGCAGGGCTTCAAGCTCTCGGGGCGTCCGATTCTTCTAACGACCTCGCTCGGGTACTGGCAGAAGGGTTGCCGGAAGGCACAGATGCTTCGGCGATCTGGCAAGCCACTCCGCAAGAGATGATTCGCATCGTTCCCGTCAATCCGCTGGGCGATCAGGAAGGGATGGCCTCTCAGGACGATATTCTCGACCTTACCGGCCCCCTACGCTCGTCATCCGTTCCGGTGCTGTTGGTTGCAGCTCGTTCGCGCCGACGGCATGGGCAGCCGCAACCGCCGTCGGACGATGCCGGTCAGCTTGCTTGGGGATTCTAACGTGACGTATTACCCTCGACTCTCAACGGTCGGGGGTTCCCCTTTTTGGGGCCTAACACGAGGTTCTTCGCCCTCGATATATCACTCTATTACCTGAAGGGAGGAAGCGGCGACAGAACGGTCGTTCGCCGCATTGCTGATGACTAAAACCTTATTCCCATACCTTCGCGCCTCGATAGCGCAAGGCGGTACCTATCTCCGAAAACACTGGTGGGCCGCACTTCTGGCCTACGTTATCGTGTGGCTTCCGTTCGTGATGGGCTTGTTGACACCTGTGTCACCCCACGCGGCGGCGCTGGACGTGCATACCATCCGTCAGATCTATCACACCAACCAGGGACTCGAAGGGTTCTTTGGCTCGATTTCGCTTACGGTGGCTCGGATTATCCTGAGCAACTGGGTCGTGGTCGCGGTTTTGGCCGGATCGGTGTATCTGATTCGGAATCCCCAACGGGACTGGATATCGGTGCTCTTTGGAGCTCTGGGATTGGGCCTCAGCCTTTCCCGGAACATGTTTGTTATGTTTGTGGCCGGCAGTGCCCTGGTGACGATGAACAGCGACTCATTCTGGCGCGGGCTATTGTCTATGCCCCACGGCTTTTTGGAGTTCGCTGCCTACGCCGTGCCGCTGGGCATCCTCTTTGGAGGCCTGCGCACAGATCGACGCACCGCACTTCAGATCGCGGTTGGATGCGCCATCATCGGAGCCATCATCCTCATACCGGCGGGTTTCTTCGAGCAATACTTGTCCCCGGTCATTGTCCATGCGCTTCATCTTTGGTACTAACCCTATCGCTTAATGCAAAGCCTCCGGTCATAGGATCGGAGGCTTTTTTTGTTCTCGAGAGAAGGCGGGGACTTTGGCACGGAGTATGTCACACATTTTGGCCATGAACCCTGGTTGCGACAACTCTAATCGCAGTTGGTTCTTGATTTCATTGAGCTTAGCCGTGAGTACGGACTCAGCCCACGTTTGATGAGGGCTGCCCTGTTGCTGTTGAACGAGGCCCATCAGTTGCTCCGTCAAGTCATCAACGGATTCTTGCACGGAATCGCTCATGTAAAGCTGGGATTCTAGGAAGTATTTGCGAACGTCCCGAGCCTTGGGCTCAAATTGGCTCAGGAGACCAGCTTTGTAGTGTTTAAGCGCCTCATCCTTATTATCGGCCCAATTTCCCAGGCGATACTTCCGTTGGCGGTTGTATTGCTCCCATCGGGCAGCCACTTCTCTTTCGGACGGGTTCTGAATCAGAGTCATAGCAAGAGAGCCCGTAGTGTAGAGCTTTTCCCACAGAGCGGGATAGATTTTATGCTTTTCAGTGATGTATAAGTTCCAGTTACGGTACTGCCTGGCCAATCGACTTTGGTTCCAGAGCGTGCCGGCGTTAATGACCACTGTGGTCCCGATTGCAATCCATGACAGATTATCCACGGATGGCATTGATGAGTTCCTGTTCCGTCTCCGGTATGGTCACAATCGTTGTGCCCTTGTGTTTAACGTGCGCCGCAGTGGGAGCTAGTTTGGGGAGATCCGTCGAGTCCCCAGCGAACCCCCCTCCGTGTCTGTCGACGCGCAAGTCCCCTTTGTTGTACGTGACTCCATCTATCGTCACAGTCTCATTCGCGATCTCTATTTTGTGGTCCTGAAGAAAATACGTCTTTGTCGTGACGCCCCCATCCTTTCGTCGAGTGTCTATGCACGACTGCAGAGGCAATGCAGTCAGTGGCCTCAAGAACCATTCTACTCTGGCTCAAACGTTCTTGGTCAAGAACGCTATCGGGTCGCCTTTCGGAGCAACGGGCGTTTATGGCGGGCAGGTGTTTCCACGTGGAAACACCCCTCTCTTTTACCGGTGGGAGAGCTTTGATAAAAGGCGGGGCGCTGACCAGTTTCGGAAGGATCGCTGCCCGTTCCGCCGCATAACCTCAACAAATTCCAATAACTGGTGTCTGTTATGCGCGGTATTGTGCTGTATTGTCGGAATCGCCCTCGATTGCAGGAAAATCTTATCTCGGTCGCGAATGGACATGCACCAAGGAGGGGGTACCGGCATGGCAGACACAGAGCCCGCTGTGGAACAGCTATTAACGGCTCAGGAGGTTGCGAAGGAGCTTCGGGTGTCGGACGCAACGGTCATTCGTTGGTGTCGGAGTGGAAAACTACCGGCCCTCAAAGCGGGTAAGGCGTGGCGTATATCGCAAGAGGATCTGCGCCAGTGGAAGCAGCGCCATCGCTCTATCGGGGTGGAGGCATGATTATCACCATACACAACGCCAAAGGCGGCGTAGGAAAAACCACAACGACCATCAACTTAGGGGTAAACCTGGCTGCGGCGGGTCAGCGCGTGCTCATCATTGATGGAGATCGCCAACATAACGCGACGTTCGGTCTAGGGTGCGACCCGCAACCCGGTGTTTACAATTGGATCGTAGAGGGGCGCTTTGAACCTGTTTCGGTGCGTCCTACCCTTGATCTATTACCCAGCGCTCGCAAACCCTCGTGGTGGGAACAATCGACCCTCGATGTCGTGACTCGGCGCTTTCGGGAACTGCCGGCTTACGATTGGATTATCGTCGATACCAACCCATCTCAAAGCGATTGGGTCGATAGTGTGTTGAAAATCAGCGATGCGATTCTTATCCCGGTGGACTTCGGCCTATATGCGGTGGCGGGTGTCTCCGAACTCATCGAGGATTTGGACAGCTCGCGTATTATTGGCCTCGTACCCGTGCGCTACGATCTCCGGAATAACGTGTCCATTGAACTTTTAGAGCAACTGAAGCACATGGGCGGTAGCTTAGTCTCCCCACCGATTCGCATCAGTGTCGATGTGGAACGCGCGGCCGCCAGAGGACAGTCGATGGCGGAATACAATCCCCGGTCCAAAATGGCTGAGGATTACGTGACTTTAACGGAATGGATGGTGACGACCCTTGCCGAGAGAATCGAAAAGCACCCCCATCGGTGAACGCCTTGGAAACTTGGGATTGGGGGACAAGCTCAAAAAGGTCCACGAACAACCGCGGGCCTTGGATAGTGTAACCGAGGAGGACCTGCCCGAAACAGTGGAATCCCGCCCCAATGTGTTGGACATTCCGTTGGATCAAATTTTTGTCGGCGGCGTCAATGTGCGTGAGATCGATGATACCGACCCCGATATTGCAGAACTGGCAGACAGCATTCAAGCCTCCGGGCTCTTACAGCCGATTCGCGTGGCTCCCGAGCTTGACGGTTATCGCCTCATTGCAGGAGAGCGCCGGTACCGCGCGGTGAAAATGCTAGGATGGGCAACCATTACCGCCGTAATTACCGATGCGGATGAGACCCAACGTGTGGTTGAAATGGTTGTCGAGAATGTGCAGCGCAAGGACTTGGAATTGTGGGAGGAGGCGGAAGCCTACAAACGCCTTCTAAATCTGGGGCTCAGTCTCGGTGAAGTTAGCAAACGCATCGGCAAGCCAAAAAGCACGCTCTCGGTTATTCTCAAACTGACCTCTCGGGCGGACATCCGAGCCGGACTTAAGTCCCGCGCCATCCCCAGCTGGTCAATGGCGAAAGCCCTAAACCCTCTCTTAGATGAGGACGCCAACGAGTACGAGCCAGGCGCCATGGCCGAAGCGATCGAATACATCCGCAAGCACAGCCCTACGGTCTTGCAAATGGCCGAATGGGTTCGTGATCGCAAGGAGCGTGGACTCCACCAAGAGGAGCTCAAAAGGCGTACGACGACCAGCTTTCTTAAGCGTGAGGTGGACCATTTTACAGACCTTCGGACACGCCAGTTACCCAAGCTCTCCCATGTTGAACGGCAAGCGCTCCGTGAGTTGTTGCAAGATCAGATTCGGTATATAGATGCGATGGACTCTACCAACGGTGAGTCCTCTCCTCCTACCCCATCCGTTTCTTCTGAGGAGGAGCCCAATGGCTGATGTTGTCATTGACACGGACTTTGCCCATATTACGGTTGTCGCGAAGGACAACGAGACAAGGGAGTTCCTCCTCGAGCATGCGCTTCACATGCTGATAGCAGAATATCGGCACCAATACGGACCCGATGCGGCTAAAGCTGTGTTGGCAAAATTGCAGGGATATCACGGTCGATAATCGGTAGACGATCCATTCGGGGAAGCCCTTCAAAGGGCTTCTTTTTGTCGCACAAAAGTAGCATAAATTGATTATTTGTAACACCAAAGACGAAACCTGCGCTAAAATATGGGTGTAACGCAGAATAATGTTGTGCTTCGTTATCTGTGATTAAGGAGAGGATGACCACTATGGTTTGGAATCGAGAACCGCGCCGCAAGGCTCGCGAATTGACTTCGAGCGCTCAAACGGGCGTTCCTGATGATGAAGCTACGCCCTCCCGCTTTCACCGATGGGCGGTAAAGTATGGCCCTGCCGTTCCGGCGATGTTTGTGGGTGCATTAATCGTATCGCATGCGACCTTCGCAGCAACTGGAAGTAACCCCACAAGTGTCCAGCCCGTGAGTGTTAAGACCACCGTCGTAGGCCTGTTGACGTGGATCACGGGGATTTGCTCGACGGCTTTAGGCGGGTACGCCGCTATTCATTTCTTTGCCCATTCCAGCCGACTGATGGCCGGCGCGCATAATCCCCAAAAGCGTCAACTCGCCATTGAAGGCTTTGGTTGGACTGGCTTGGCAGCGGTTGTTGGATTTGGGATTACGGCGGTTCTCGGCATCTTGGACGGCGCGGCTCAGCATCTCTAAAATGGAGGCCCACGAATGGTGACGATATCCGGTCCCAGCGGCCAACAAATTGTGGTGGACCCGGGCCATCTTCAGCAGCAAATCATCGCCTATCAACAGTTCGCTCAAGAACAGGCGCTGCAATTGGGAACGGTTCCTCCTTCTACGCAAGCCATGTTGGGGTCTACGGGCACAGCCTTGGTCGGTATTGCCACGAGCCTCAGCATGCTTGCCATGTTTATCGCACTGTTCCGCCTCATGTCCAATGCGCATAAGCCAATGCAGCGTCAACAGAGCATGATGATGTTGGCCGACTCCTCGTTTGTCTTAGTTCTCCTGTTCGGCATTACAACCGTCGTTGGGATCTTCGCGTCGTTCTACCTACACGCGGGTGGGCTATAGCCTCTGAGTTAGGACTTTGAACCGTGTATTGTAGGCCCCGCCAAGAAATGGAGTGATGGGTACGGAAGCACTCACGTTGATGGAGTTGCGCCATGAAGAAAAGATTTTTGGAAACAAGCTGTCCATTCGCCAGGTAATGTACCTGGCGGGTGGGCTTGCTGGCATAGGAGCGATTATGGGCGGAACATATGGGCTGAATCGGGTGTTGTCGATTGCACCTCCGCTAATGCACGACATCCTCTGGGGCGTGGGCGGGCTGTTATCGCTCATCCCCCTGATCGGATCCCTGATGATGGCGTTTGTTCCAGCGCTCGGGGTATGGAAGATTCCAGGCCCTACATTGGCAAGCGATGACGATGGCGTTACGCCCCCGATTCGGCTCGATCAGTGGTGGGCCATTCGCCGCGCTCATCGGTCGCGCACGCCGATTCTTCCGTACCGCCGCACACGAGCCTTGGCCGGCGAGGGCTTTACGTTCCTCGGCGAGGTCGCTGCTCCAACGTCTTCGGCGCTGATATGGGAGGACGGTGAAGAGAAATAATGTGGATATTGGTAATCGCGGCTGTCCCTATGGTCGCCATGGGTATCGGCATTATCCGCATTAGCCGGATGGCCGGGCAACACGGGGTCTTTGGGTTGGCAGACCGGGTTCATCGGGCCTCAACCGCTCAAGAATATCTCTTGGTTCAGGGAATCAATAACGGTGTCATTGATTTAGGCAGCCATGAGTATCGCGCCATCGTGCGCGTGGACCCGCTGAACTTTTGGCTTCTGAGCAAGGAGGAGCAAGACCGAATCCAGAATTTGTGGCGTCTGTTTCTCGATTCCCAACGGGATCCCTTTACGATTTTTTCCTTGGCGCGCCGCGTCGATGTCCTCGAACCTCTGCAGGATTGGACGACACCGATGCCACGGCCTGACCGCTCTCCCTCCCAAGTGTCCCCAATGTCCCTGCCGTTGCAGTCATACTACGCGATGGTGGCTGAGAATGTTGCACAGCATGTGGAAGCTGTGGGACTCCTGACCCACACGTACTACCTCGTGCTCCACTGGCGTCCAACTGAGAAGATGATGGGACGCACCTCAAGCTTTCAGGAAGCGGCCACCAAGTCGCTTATCTTACGGCAGCAGGAAGTGGTTTCCCAGCTTCACCGCATGGGTCTCAAGGCTACGCCCCTCTCCACGACGGAGAGCTTGCAGCTTCTCTTTGACGTGTACAACCGGGATCGCGCCCGGACCACTCAAGTGAAGGACCTGGCATCGAGCGGGGTTGCCACGCTGTATACCACCGCTCCCCGGCATGCATCTACGGATGAGTCTACCGCGGAATCGTAAAGCCGGCTGGCTGGCATATGACTGACGAGGATTTTTTGAACGGAGGCTGATGATTTCATGAGGATTAAGAAGCACAAGGAGACCGATAAGCCGGAAGCCTCAAAGGGCAAGAAGCGTTCCCCTGGGCAAGCGCCGAGCGATTTGCCCGACCTTGCCGCTAACGTGCCCACGTTGCAAGACATCTTGGCACCGGACGGGTTTGACCGCTCCCGTATGGACGTGTTTCGCATGGGGCGGTATTGGATTCGCTCCCTCTTTTTAACAGCCTTCCCCCGTTCGGTCGACGTGGGCTGGCTGGGTCCGTTTCTGCAAACCAACGCGGACATTGATTTAGCAATCCACGTTTTGCCGCTGGAAGGACGCGCGGCCACGGATGCACTCACACAAATTATCTCCCGGTTGGAGGCTGAACGCGGACTAAGCGACGGCAGCTTGCATATGGTGCAAGAGCTCGACACGGCAATTCAAGATTCGTGGGCTACCCGCGACCGCCTTCAAAAGAACTATGCGCGTCTCTATCATGTCTCTGTAGTGGCCAATCTCTACGCCACGACCATGGAAGAATTGGACGACGAGCAAACCGTCCTTGAGGGAGAGATGGCTCGGAGCCACATTCACATGCGCTATGCGGAGGGCCGGATGGACGATGGATTCTTGGCAGCCGGCCCTTTAGGCGTGAACTTGGTGAATGACACCTATCGTCTCATGGACTCGTTTGCCCTCTCAACGACCTTTCCGTTTACCACTGCGGACCTCTCGCATCCTGGGGGCTATCCCATTGGCCTGAATCTCCAAACGGGATCGGCGGTCTTTTATAATCCGGCAGACCCGCGCTTGGAAAATCGGAACATGGTCCTCTACGCTACATCAGGCGCTGGCAAAACCTCCTCTGTCCGTGTGCTGATTGGCCGCGAAGCTGTTAAAGGCATTCAAACGGCCATATTGGATCCAGAGGGTGAATACGAACCCGTAATTCAGGCGCTTGGCGGGCAAATTGTTCATATCGGTTCCCCCGACTCCATATTGAATCCGTTGGAGTTGTGGCCGCAAGAAGAGGACGATGGCACTCTCACGGTGCGGTTTGACGAGAAGATTCTCGACTTCATCACGCTCTTGCGGCTGATGATGGACCCGGAGCTCAAAGGACACCTGACACCAAGCGACGAGATTTTGGCTGAACGAGCGTTGCGTATGGAATATGAACGCCGGGGAATCTCGGATGATCCGGACTCTCTCTTTGAGATGGGTCGTTACTTGGATGAAGGCGCCGGACAAATGCATCAGGCGCGTCGGCGAAAGGCGATGCCGACCTTGTCCGATTGGTATGAGACGTTTTGCAAGTTGGCTGAGGAAAAGCACCTCGAATCCCGCATTCCCAACGAGTTCCCGCGCTTTCTGCGCGGCCAAGCTCTGGGATTCTTCGATGGTGAGTCCACTGTCGATTTGCATTCAGCCCCAATCGTTGCTTTTGACACATTGCTCTTGGAGAATAAAGTGGCGCGTCCGATCGGCATCCAAGTCGCGCTTAACTGGCTGTGGCAGTCGTTTGTCCTTGCGCGGCCGTCAGTCGCCAAGCGTGTCATTATTGATGAGGCGTGGCAGTTTGTAGACTATGAGCCGACAATGGATTTTTTGGAAACGTTGGTTCGCCGCGTCCGAAAGCGCAATGCCGGCGTGACCATTATTAGTCAAGACTATCGGCGTTTTGCTGGCCATCCGAAGACTCAGGCCATCAATACGAATTGCAGCACTCAGTTCTTCCTCAAGCAAAAGCCGGGAGACTTGGACTTGCTCCGCGAGGCGTTTGAGCTGTCTGATGGCGAAGTCGCGTTCCTCAAGCAAACAGACCCGGGCACCGGGCTGTTGCGAATTCCCAACCTCTCGGTGGGGGTAAAAATCGTGCCAGCGCCAGCCGAGATGTCGTGGGCCTTTGCCGCTCCCACGCGCAGCCGTCCACGCCGGTCTTCCGCTACATCGAATGAAAGTCCTGTTCCGGATGCGGAGGAGGTGGTTTCGTGACGGTCGCCCGTTCGCTTCTCCGGCGTTGGCGTTGGCTCCTCTTGATCGGGATTCCTGTGGCGGGGATGGCTGTGCCCACGTTCGCGTTTGCTATGACAAGCCCGTTTGGTTCCGGTGCGGGCCAACAGGCGTATCAAACTGCTCTCAACAATTTGGGGTGGGTGCAGCAAACGATTGTTAGCATTGTCACGTTCTTTGTGAACGCCGTGCTGTCTATCACAGGCTTGCACCATACGAGTCAGCTGGTTTTTGGCGTCAAGCCGACGGCGCTCCCGGGGTTTGGCGCATGGCCTTCGGGTTGGTGGTCGCTCGTCATTACCCCAGTCGTCACCGCGATGCAAGCGCTCTCTCTATTAGCAGCCGTCAGTATTCTCGCGGTTATGGCGATTCAATACTTTCTCAGCGCTGGCATCAATCCCGAAGCTCGTATGGCATGGAGTACTGCGCTCATG
Source organism: Bacillota bacterium (assembly GCA_021799435.1). GTDB lineage: Bacteria > Bacillota > Sulfobacillia > Sulfobacillales > Sulfobacillaceae > Sulfobacillus_B. Next base: position 30,835 of record JAJZAN010000008.1, read on the forward strand.
CACTTTATTGGCGCGGCCGGCCTTGTCGCCCTATTCCCGCTTCTTATGCAGTGGCTGTTCTACATCAACAAGGGCCTTGTGGCGTTGTTTGCGAGTCTCGCGGGGCAGACCGTCTCGTTCTTTCACCTGCTCCCGGTACCGAATGGTTCTGCGGGGTTTTGGGGCTGGTTTATCATCACCCTGATTCTTGTGGGTATTACGCTTTGGATCAATCTCTTCTTCATGTTTCGGGCGTTGACGCTGGCGTTGCTAGCGGCATTTGGGCCGCTCTTGGGCGGTATCACCTTTCTCCATCCCAGTTTCGCTCGGATCGGCTTGCAATATTGGCGGGAATTAGCTCTGGGTATCTTTGAGCAGTCCTTTATGGCGGCGGTGCTCATGATGTTTTTTCGTGCGTACACGCTGACGGGTTCTGGCACAAGTTGGATTCTCATTGCGGCCTTCGCGATCATGATTCCGACGCTCACCAATATGTTTCGCGGGCTATTTGGCCAAGGCGTGATGGGCGGCCGTTCGGCCTTCATGGCTGCGATGGGCGCTGGTGCCGTGCTTGGGGCGATGGATTTGGCACGGCAGACGTCTCACGCCATTAGCGGGCGCTCTGGTTCCGGGCAGGCTGCGTCGAAGTCTGGTTCCTCGGGCTATGTGGGGAGTGGCGCAGAACCCGCTTCTACTCCCAGTATTTCAGCTGAGAGCCTTCGAGGTCGGGATGCGCGCGCGGGTCGTTCCGGTCCTCTCACAGGAGTCTCCAACCGATTCGGAAGCGCAGTCTCTGCGGCGCGTCAGATTGGCGGACGTGTGGGTCATGCAGCGGGAGCGATTACGGGCGGACTCATCGGGGCAGGGGCTGCGGGTATCGCCGGGGCCGACATCGGTGCGCGACTTGGCGGAGCCGTCGGTAATCGCATGGGTCGTGCGTCAGCAGGTGGTATGCTGGCGGCTGGGGCACTGGGCTCCCAGGTCATTGGGGCTGGTACGGACACCTTGCGATACCGACGGTCGGCTTCTAACGGGGCGAATGATTCCGTCGTAACGGCGTCTCCCACCGAATCAATGACCAGTTCGTTTGACGGGAATGTTCAGGAGGCTAATCCCATTCAGCCAGCGTGGAATGTTGTTGATGGCGTGGCTCTGGATGGCTTGAATGCGGCCGCCCATGGTTCGTCGTCGGAGGCCGGAACGCACTTTCAGGGTTTTGATGCACGGACCAATCCTGATGGGCGACCGGAGCCTACGACCTACAAAGGATTTCTGGGCCAACGGTTGGTCGGTAGTGCAACAGCGGGTGCGCATGCGCCCACAGCCGGGATGACGGTGGCCGAAGGTCGGCTTACCGCATCCCGTGAAGCGTGGGGGTTGATGGGTGCCGGTTTGGGGGGCACTACCGGCCAACGTGTGGGTCAAGCGGTGGGCACGGCGGCGTCTATTCGTCAATATCAACAAGTCCGCAACCAGTTTCAGAGTGCCCCCGATCAAGCAATGAACCAACTGGTTGTGGGCCAAACCCTCTCGATGGTGCAGCACCCGACGCATCGGGAAATGTGGGTGCAGTCGCCCGAAGGGTCGAAACGAATTGGCGTCGACGCAACACATGCCGATGCGCGAGTGGTGGCGGGGTCCCCGCATATCCAAAACTACGAAGTGGTTGATCTTGCAACACTGAGTTCCAGTCAAGCACAAAAGGCGGTGACGTTGGACGAAAATCGCGCCTTGGTGCCTGTCGGGGCTGGGTACATCCAACACGCGGATGTGAGCTTGAGTACGGACTTCGATGCCATGGTATTTAGTCGCAACGTCTAGCTTTCGTAGGGACAGCGAGTAACGGACGTTTCCTTGATCGCATAGACCGTGTGTGCTAAAGTCAAGATACAAAGGAGCCGAGGTTGCGCCCTCGACTCCCCGGTACAGCGCCCGAGAGGGTGGCTTATTCCCGGAAACTTATTCGATACCGAAGAACCGCCGACCTAACTGGGCAGTCAGGGGCGGTTCTTCTGGTTAACAGCGATAATCGCCACGACGAGCGTTGCCAATGCAACTGCAAACGTGAGACCTTGCCATGTCACCATCGCCTCACCCCCTTTCGGGAGTGAGCCACCCCTGAGCCACTGTACTTGTCTATTATACCAATCCCAACCGGCGCACCCGGTACGATAAGCACAGCATCCCCGACCGCCCTGTCGGTTTAGTGTATATTTCAGACATGGGAGGGTTGCTGGTGGGAATCAAAATGCCGGAAGCTTATTTCGCAACAACGCGCCAAATCATTACCGTTAAACAAGCCCAGCGTATGGGCCTCAAAACATTGAGCGGGCGGATATCTTGTGCTGAAAAGGACTGCTCTGCCCGACTCAGATTCGTGGATACTTACGTCAAAGGGGAGGAACGTGAAACGCCCGTTGCGGCACACTTTAGTCTCATCTCCAGCATCACGAGCCCGCATTCCGAGGATTGTCGGTATAATCTTGACGCCCAAGTGCGCATTGCAGCACGCGAAGCCCCGAATCTCCTGTACAGCCTGAGAAACGGGACACACGAATTCCGACTTCATGTGCTATCTGATGTGTTGCAAAACAAGATGGTCCCCAACGACGCCAGCGGAAGCGCGCCGAACGCAAATGACTCGCGGCCAACGAGCGTCGAGTATCAAACACAGGGATCACTGTCGGCCTACCTCTCAACTGCAAACCGGATCGCAGTTTTGGCGGCGCGAGTCGAGGATAACGAAGACCTTGCCCGACGAATCAAGCTACGCTTTCGGGACGAGGCTATCCCATGGACCGACTTTTACTTTGACGAGGAGAATTTTCTTCGATGTTTCCGGTATGTGCGTCAACGGTCGTACCAACCCATCTGTGTCACCGGGGAGATAAAAGCCATTGAGGAGCCCAACGGCACCCGGAAGTTTAAGACCATCCGCCTCAAACCCCCTCGCCGAGACAACACGAGCGACCTGTTGGACATTCCCATCGTGCATCTCAATTTTGACCCGGAACTCATGTATTTAGCATCCAATCTGTCGGTTGGAGACCGCGTGGTCGTATATGGACATGCTTTGGCATCTGCCAAAACAAAAGGTAAGATCACATTTCAAAACATCACGGTATGGATAAGGGCAAGGGGGCAAATCGGTGTGGTTAGCCGATGACATGACGCTCGGAGCCGCTTACTAAGAGGACCGTAGCGATGACTCGGTGCGCTTTACTGCTCTTCATTGTGTTCCTGCTCGGAATTTTCTTCTTCGTCACCTGTGGGTATCTCCCATGGCTTTTGTGGTTCCCCGTTTTCAGCATCGGTGTATGCGACCTGGAGATAGCGGATAGAGCTTCCTGGGATGTATATGAATCCTATAGCACTGGTGGTTTCCCCGTTAGGGTCTGTTACACAAGCCTCAACCAAAACGAGCGATTGTTCGTCAGGCGCAAACAGCCCATACTGGTGGACCCGCCCGACAACACGTGCATCATCTGTCGTAATCACCTCAACCCAGGGTTGGCTATTGGACCCCAATATATGTGGGCGCTCTGAAAATAGATAATAGAACATTGGCCTGTCCTGGATGGTGCCGCCAACAGTTACCACTACACGAATTATGAAGTCTGTTAACTTGCACCGCCACGTTGCAATGACTACGCCTGTAGCAAACACAAGCACAATCGCAATTACCAAGACCAAGAGGTCGGTCGTATTGTTTAACCGCCCAGTTAAGAGCACATTTCGGAGAACACGGAGAGGTCCAGTGTTATGGTCGAAAGAAGCTGCAACAATCCAGAGAAGTAAGACAAAAGTGTCCAGAACAAAACTAATTGTTAACGATTGCAACACCAATTGAACGGGGTCGAGTTGACGCAATGCCACTCGTCGCCCTACGAGTAGTCGCGTCACATATCCGGGCAGAATAAATGCGCCCAGAATACTGAGCGCTGTATACGATGCAATGGTCATTGCTTACTTCTGAGCAGCCCTTTGCGGCTCTCCGGCCGCCTTGGGCGATGCGGGGTTGGTTTGAGGAGGCTTCTGCAAACCGTGAGATGCGGCATAAGCAAAAGGATTGCCGGTCTTAACGGGGGGAATTAAAGGCAACGAATTATAGGACTTTTTCAAGGTGATCTCCGTAATTTGCGCCGCCAGATCCTTTTCAGCCATAACGTGCACCTCCATTGCCGTGTGTACTTATAGTATAGGACACCGTTAGCGAAACGCATACTGTCATGTGACCTTTTTCTGGGGTATGGCAACGATTCCTTTCCAGAACTATCACTAGCCACTTATTGGCAATTCCCGGCTCTCAGGAAGGTCTTTCTGTCAGAAACAGCTCTATGACTCCGGGGATGTGGTGTCAATAAATAAGAAACGAAGCCCTAATCTGACGGAAATCCGAGGGGTGTCCTGACGTCCGGATCGGGTTTACTCCAACTTGGCAGCACTTAAAGCGTGAAATTTACCAGAACCTGGCTTATGGCGGAAAATTAACGAATCGTTGTCATACCCCTTTTCTTAGTAATCACAGCCGAATCCGGCCGTCCGGTGGGCGCGGCGGGTTTGGAGACGGTGTGGGTGGCGGCGTCGGATGTGCCTTTTGAGAATCGACTGCTGGCTTCGGTTGAGCCTTGGGCGGATTAGGAACGAAAAGCGCAACCATCCACATCGGCATGGCCATCCCTAACAACCCGCCGACAATTGGCCCGAATAGCAGTGATGCGATGACCAAAAACCCGTGACCTGCCCATACTGGCCACTGATGCGCGTCAGCCCATGCCACAGAGAAATGGATGAGCGCCCAAGTACCGCCGAGCGCAAACAGCACCATCGAGCTGCCAATGAACGGCCCAAAGTCGATGTACAAGCCGATTAGCCAAGCGGCTACTTCCCCGATGGGCCGGTAGAGGCCGCCGGCCGGGGCTTCTAACCACGCCGCTTGCGGATTCCACTGTTCCTCGAATTGCGCTGTGGCCGACTGGAAACTGCAATCAATCACACCCCAGAACAGGCCCAGCCACCAGCCGATATCGGCCATCTGCCGGGCGGTAACGGGCGTGAGCGGATTCCAAATCCAATTCCGAATCCATGTGATGGGGCCCAGCATATGCGGAAACAATCGCGGCCCGGCCCAGTGCCCTATGTGCGCGGCCATAATAGGCCACAGTAAGCACCACACCATCCAAAACCACGGCGGATGCTCCCGAAAGTCGAATAGTTGATTCAGCCGCCAGTGAATATACATCAGCGGGACGAATATCGGCCGCAAGAGCCAGCGTCCACGATGCCACCATTCCGCCATTCTCATCACCGCCGTTCTGCGCTGTTTGTTAAAACTATACAGCGGTGTTATCTATTTTGCAACACCGGATGCTGTGCCGGTAGTGTGCGACTGTCACACTTAACCAGAAAAATTCCCCTTGATCCCATTAGGTAGCGGTTATCTGGTTTGCCGATTGAACTTGGAAGCAAGTACCATTGGGAAACACGAGCGCCATACGCTCGTTTGCAGTACCGACGGCCGCCTGCTTTCTTATGCGCTTGGAGTTGCTTGGCTACCTGCCGAGCGCACGGCCAAGTCTTCCTTAAGCTAGCGTTGCAATTCCGCGGCCCGATGAGTTCTATTTGATCATGCGTGCGGCTCCATCTACGGGCGGGATCAGTGTAGCCTGTTGTGGTCACACAAATTCCCTTGCGGCTTTAAAATAGGTCACGGTGCCCAACAAATCCCGCAAGACCGGTTCTCCTACTGGATCGCTCCATCGTTTGCATTGGACAATTGCGGTCCATCCTTCTTTGGGATGTGTCAACACGAGATCTCGACCATGATCCCCGGTCTGCCCCATGTGTTTGACGCGCCATCCTTGCCGACGATACTGCCGCGCTACCCATAATTCGAAATCCGTTCCGCTCATACGGGCAATTTCCGCCCACTCTTTGGGAGGCCGGCGCAAGAGAGCGGGTCCAACCGTGCCCAAAAGAGCGCCAGCGACCATTCCTATCAACAGTCCAGTCAGGAAATGGGATGTGGCTTGCCCGATAAACCCTCCGATAAGGACGCCTAAAGGCACGCCGACAGCGGTTCCTGTGGATCTTTTAGATGATTTGCGTTTTGCCATATGTCCTCCATAGCGTGAATCATTTTAATGAACTATTACACACGATTGCACCGTTCCCTTTTTTGGACAATGCATGGATGTTGTCGCCTACCAAACCAAAACTCCGCGTCTGCGATCAGGGAGGGCGCATGACGCTCCTTGTCGATCATGCTATCATACGATGCATAAATGCACTTTACGCAACAATAGTGATCTATAATACATTCGACGACCAAATCTGCTTTTATGCTGAGGTGATTGCGTGGCCCTTCCCCATCCCCCTAACCAGTCCGAGAGCGAGGCGTCGCGAGCGGCTTCACAGGCATCGCGGCACCTCGGGGATTTCTTGAAGAATCAGACTCGGAAAGCGAGCCAACAAGCGGGCCAGGCCGTCAAGAAAGCGGCTAAAAAGGCCGCCAAAGCCGCCGTAAAGATGCTGAAGCGAGCCGCCATGCAGGCACTTCGCAGTGCTATCACCTATATCATTAGTTTGATTGGGATTCCAGCACTAATCGTGATTCTCCTTGCGGCAGTCTTAACCGGCATCTTTTTGGCTGGTGGCGCCAGCCAACATGCCTATACCGTCAAGCCGCCTTCGGCCAAGACGAAGGCATTGGACCACCGTCTCACCCAAGCCTATAAGGCCGCAGCGCGGCAATCGCGCCCTGGTTCGCCGGTTCCTCATTCATTGGCTGTCCAGTGGCAGGTTCCATGGGGCGTGCTGGCGGCAGTTGACCGGATAGACGCCGCTCATATTCGAGTGAAGCAGGACACAACATACTCGCCTCAACTGGCACGGGCCTTGCGGCCGCACTTGCGGATCGTGAATAAGCCTATGGTCGAAACCGTGACCACAATTACCAATTCGGGCAATGGGTCGGTTAGTTCGACGAGTTCCCGCCAGTTATCGCCGTTCCCCGCCGTGGTCTATGCTCACTCGTGGAATGCCATCTCGCATATCCAATGGCAGCTTCATTATGAAGTCGAACGGGCGTCGCACACCACGACCATTAAAAGGCACGGTCATACCATCACAACAACTACAACGACCGTTACGCGCATTCCTTACTATGAGATTTCGTCGCAACAGGTCGTTACGAACTACAGCCTACTCAACGCCGCGATTAGCGCCAACCCCTTTCGCATCCTGGATGGTCAGGCGGATGATTCGCTTATTGTGCAGGTCGCTATGTCCTTTCAAGGCGCGTTGCCCAATTGGGTTTTGAACGGCATAGGCCAGTGGGTTGGAACGTATACCGGTCCCGTTCCGCCTCCGAATGCGAGTATCGAGCAGTCGGTCGAGTTCTGGTCCAAGAAGATTAACGAGGCGGCCAAAACGTATCACGTGCCGGCAGCATTTGTCGCGGCAATTATGGCGCCGGAAAGCGGTGGCGACCCAAGGGCTATCTCGAGCCGAGGTGCTATTGGCTTGATGCAGGTCATGCCGGACCATTTCACTTCTGGGCAAAACCCTTGGGATGCGATGACAAACATAGATGTCGGAACGGCCTATATTGCGTCTCTGGCGAGCCAGTTCAACAACAATTGGTCGTTAGTCGCGGCCGCTTACAACGCGGGGCCGGGCGCGGTTGAAACGTACCACGGCATCCCGCCCTATCCGCAGACAATGGCCTATGTTCCGGAAGTGTTGGCCTACTACAGGGCGTTTCAGAAGGCGAGTCAATTTAATTCGTAGGAGGTTAGAGGAATGCCGGGTGTTCACGCAATCAACCCCAATACCGCGCTCCACCGATTACTAGTGTCTCTCGCGCAGATGACTCTCTACATTCGCGGGCCGTGGATAGGCATTACGGTGATGCTGTGGGTATCGGCTGTAGTCTTCGCCAACGTGCCAAAGGTGAGGCAATACAACCCCAAGGTGTGGTTTTGGCTGATGCATCTCCTTTGGATGATTCCCTTGTCCGTGGGGCTGGTAGATGGCATGCCGATTTGGATTGCGGTGTTCCATCCGGCGCTCCATCATCCGCTAATCTGGCCCAAAGGACAGGGAGGCGTGGCGTGATGGCGGGCTTAGGAGATAGACTGGGGCGACGATTGCATACGGTGAGTGGATTGGGTATATTGTAAATAAGAACTGCCCCTGGGCTAACAGGGGCGGCAAGTGAGGGCCTAGCGACGTTTCCGTCGTGTAGTGCGCCACAAGACGTACAGTGCTGCCGCTCGTAACGATACAGACACTGTGACAGTCAAGTGCATTGCCCTCACCTCCTATCTAGGAGGCCACCCATAGGGCATGCCCTCACCTTAATTTTAACCCGCAGTCTTCGGACGCGGGTTAAAATTTTGATCGTTTTTGTCCATTTGGCGTCTGCCCCATCCCCACCAACGGCCGTTTTCGGGAAGCCCTCGGACTCTGGCTCAGTGCACGTACGATAGTGACGACGGGGAATTTTCCTGTCCTAATCCAAGACCGGAGGGCTTGCCCTATGAACAAGCAGACGTTCTTAACGCCTCAACCTCAATCGCCGCTTACCAACGCAATCACCTGCTTGGGCTTCGTGGTTGTCGGAGCGTACCAAGAGAATCCTGATGTCCGAGTCCGATACTTTAGCAGTGCCGTCCCGTATGGGGCCCGTGCCTTAGGCGGGGCCCTGACAATGATGATTACTCGTATCGATCCTTTGGCCCCACCTCCTGAACCATCAGGTTGGTAGAAAGATGTTGCCGGATTCCGATCCCCACTTTGCGCGGGGATTGTGTTCATGGATTGTCACCGCGACTATTAAAAATTTCGACGAAAATGGCAGGTTAGAAGCCATATTCGGTCGAATTTTGTCCCCGATGGTCAATCGGCCATCGCCATGTCTTGGCTTCTCGTGTTCTGAGCGCGGGGAGCTTCGGGAGGTCGGCTTGATGGATGGAGTGACATACCCCATCCGCGATCAAGTTTCCGGTATGCGTGTTGCGTCCGAAGGGTCCACGGTCTTGCTGACGTACCCCTATGATGCAGCTACGCAAGTTTGCCTGGATGGCGGCGCGGATTTAGCAAGTCGGTTTTTGACGACGATTTCAGCCGATTATTGCAGTGGGGATGAGTCGATGTGCCGGGATATTGAGGAAATGTTCCGGCATCCGGCGAACTACGAGATGTTTTGCACCTTTGCCGGGTTAGATCCCGACGAGGTGAAGAGGCGCCTGTTCGCTATGCGGCCCGATCGCGTTTCCTATCGAAAAGCGCTCGGACTGGGCGAGTGATGGGCAAGCAGTTGCAAAAATGATAACATCTGTGTTATATTAAGCACAGGTGGTAGCCGCTGTCGATGCGGTTGCCATGAAGGAGGTGCAGCCTCGGATGATGAAGCACAACCACTTGATGGCAGCCGCTACGGCGGTCGGTATTGCGGATGGATTGGTCCACTGGCCTATAACGGTTCTTGGGCTGGCTGTAGCCTTACCAGCTGGTCTCATTAGTGACCTGGATACACCGACATCGAGCTTCGGCCAGCGTTCCGGCCCCCTCCCCTATCTCATCCGTGCGATGGGAATTCAGCATCGGACCCTATTCCACTCGGTCCTGTTTGCCGCTCTTGTAGCCTCGGGTGTTCTCTGGTTGGGCACGGCGCACCACTGGCCTTACACGCAGGTAGTTGCGCTTTCGGCCTTTGCCGGGATTATGGCGCACCCTATTGCTGATGCGTTCTCGGCTTCCGGAGTGTCGATTTTCTGGCCCGTGCCGGTACGAGTACGTTTTGCTCGGATGCGCGTCGAAGGTATGACGGAACGGACTTGGGTCACCTTGCTGATGATGGTGCTGGCTGTGGGTGTCACGGCCTACGTCGGCAGTCGCTATGGTTGGGGGTTGTTTTAAGGAGGGTCACGGCATCGGCTCTCTTTTTTGGATTGTGATTGGTGTTTTCGCAGTTTGGCGCAGCGTTCGCTGGCACCTTCGTCGCCGGCGCGGTCGTTTGACTCGCGGCCGCCGGTGGTTTTGATATGCCCTAGGTCGATGCATAAATATATTGTGCGCAACGGACAGTTTTTGCTACTATATGAAGCATAAAGTAAGTCTGTGTATCGAAGAGGGGGTGGGTTTATGATTCAGCTTCAGTCTGACATTCCCCTCCGCTATTATCAATCCGATGCTATTCAGGCGGTTTTGCGGGCTCGTCGCAAACGGCACATTGGGTTGCTTATCGTTCTCCCAACCGGCACGGGAAAAACCATTACGTTCGGCGGTTTGTCCCGTGCCGTAAATGGACGAACCTTGGTTATGGCACATCGCAACGAGCTTTTACAGCAAGCGCTTGATAAGATCCAGATGGTTTGGCCGGACGTATCCGTTGGAATTGTGCGCGGCGTCCTCAACGAAGTGGACGCACAAGTTGTTGCTGGCTCGGTCGCAACACTTCGTAATCCCAAGCGGATGAAAAGCTACCTAAGCGCCGGAGTGCCGGATTTAGTTATTATCGACGAGGCGCATCACGCGGTCTCGAGCTCTTATCGCAGTATCCTTACGGCCATCCGTGCAGCCAACCCCCACTGTACGATTGTCGGAGTGACAGCTACGCCTAATCGTGGTGACGGGGTTGCGCTCAACGCAGTCTTTGATCGGGTCGTTTATCAGAAGTCGCTCTGGACGATGGTTCGGCAAGGGTTTTTGGTGGACTTGATTGGATACCGTATTACTCTCCCTATCCCGAAGTCCCGGTGGGCGCAGTTGCGTACGGTTGGTGGTGACTACGTGGATGCCGATGTGGATCGCATCATGAATGTGGCCGAAGTCAACGAGGCTCTCGTTGATGGATGGATGGAGCGTATGCGAGATGCACAGCGAGACTCTTTTGCCACTGGCCAGATGTCTACGGTAGTTTTTGGCGCGTCGATCGGTCATGCAGAGAGACTTGCGGAGGCGTTTAATCAACGCGGAATTTCTGCAACGGTCGTTCACAGCAAACTCAAGGATGAGGAACGCGCTCGCCGCTTACGGGCGTTTCATGAAGGCCAGTACACAGTGGTTACAACGGTTGCCGTCCTGACTGAAGGGTGGGACGAACCGGCCATTCGATGCGTGATGATTGCCCGCCCTACGAGAAGCCCTGCTCTCTATCTTCAGATGGTGGGCCGTGGGACTCGGACCTTTCCCAACAAATATCGGTGTCTTGTTCTCGACGTCACGCCTGAAGATGTTGCGCCCGACGTATGCCAGCTTGGTTCGGCGCTGGCTGGCCGTCCGCTACCCGAAGGCACGTCCATTCGGGAGGCCATGGTCGATCAAGTGGTGGCCGGCGATATTGTTCGCGATCAAGAAGGGATGCATGTAGACTCCCGTGATGAAGAGGAGCCGACTGCTCCAGCTGGTATCGCAGCGTTCGACCCGTTTGATAAGGCGCGACTGACGTGGGTGTTTGTCAAAGGGCGCGATGGCCGTCAGATGCGCTTTGTTCGAGCCGATGACACCACGATTTATTGGGTTGTGCCACGGTTGGCTGGCTATCCAGCCCACGATGAGAGTTGGGTTGTGATGCAGTCGCGGGCTGATAAGGCAAGCCGCGAATGGGCCTTTGAGCCCCAAGGACGACCGTTGTTGACGGAGTACGCCCATTCGCTAGTAGACCAAAAAGCGCGCTCCGCGTTGACGGCACGCAATGCCAAGTGGCGGATGAACCCGGCGTCTGAAAAGCAGTTGGCGGCTATTCGTTCGATGGGCGGTGACCCAGGCCCGGCCCTGACCCAAGGCGGGGCATCGGATTGGATTAACGAACTGACCAAGGAATCGACGGCTCAAAGGTTGATGCGGTGGCTTGCGACGTCAGAAGGGCAGGCCGTCGACTAACACAAGGATGGTGACGAGGCAAATGGAGGTTTCATTAACGGACATGGGCCATCGGTTGTGGTCTATTGAGGAACGGGACTGGGTTGCTACGTTGTTGCGGCTTCATGAGGATAAGGTTTCGCTGGGATTTTACGATCCGCATAATGTGTTTTGTTGCATACGGGGCCAGCGCTGGGCGACCGTTCAGGAGGTCGAGGCGGCCTGCTCCGAAGAATCCCATGGCGATCCCCGCGTGCTGGTCGTTGATGCGCGGGAGTTGGATTGGTGGCAACCTCTTCCCCTCTTTACGGCCGCTATCCAGCGTGGTCGCTCATCTCAGATGGTCGTTTGGCTGGTTGCGAACGATGGTACAGACATCCCCGCTATCATCCGGAGTAATGTACGCCTATCACGTCGCATGGAGCAACGATGATGCGCACCCTGGTCGCGGGCCTCAGCGCTGCCGCGCTTCTTCTGTCGGGATGCGGCGTTGCCGAGGCCTCCACGGGTTCGGCGGCTCACCCTGCATCCTCGACTATGGTTGCGGTCGCAGCCCAATGGGTGCCTGCCGGCGACGTGGCCACGACTGCCGCTCATCTCCTTTCGAAGGCCAAACACTCGGTACGGCTGGAGATGTACGAACTTGGGAATCCCACGTTGGTTCACGCGCTTATAGCCGCTCGTCGACGCGGGGTGTCGGTCTCCGTGATATTGGACCCGACCGAATCTCAAAGCCAGCAATCCGGCAGGATATTGGCCCAATCCGGCATATCCGTGCGTTGGATGCACGTGGCGCACGGCATCGACCACGTGAAACTTCTCATCATTGATGGACACGAGGTACTGACAGGCGGTGTTAACTGGGGCCGCTATTCCCGTTGGACGACCGATGCGGACGTACTGCTTCCCAACGACTCCGCGGCGGCTCAGGTGTTTCAGGCCGATTGGCTCACGGCGGGCGGTCGTTCGACCGCAGATCCGGAGAGTCCGGGAGGATGGACAGGCATCGCCATTCAGTCTTCCCTTGATCGGATGATTGCCAGCGCTCACCATTCGATCTTTGTAGCGGCCAACTATCTATCGGACTGGACCATCCAGGACGCTCTGGTTGCGGCTCATCAGCGCGGGGTGACGGTCGATGTTCTGCTCAACAAGAACACGACGGAAGCGTTGTCATCCGAGCGCTGGCTAGTGTCTCACGGGGTGACTGTCCGATGGGCCACCGGCCCATATCTCCATGCCAAGGTATTGCTGGTGGACGGACGCGAAGGCATGATTGGCAGTGCCAATTTCTCGTATCACGGCATGGATATCAATCATGAGTTTGATGTGACGATACCCACGTCACTTATGGCGGACGCGGACCATTGGTTCGCCGTGTTGTGGGCTACTGGTCGGCGATTGTAGAGAAGTTGGGTTGTTCTTCGAGAGGAGCGTTTATATGGATCTCTATCCGCCGCAGGTCTTGCCGAGTACGTATGGCTTGCTCGGTATAATCGGGCTTGACATCATCCTTTTCCTTATGCACTTGATTGCGCCGGCAGCATCCAATTCGCTGTGGAGATGGTTGATGCAGAACTTGGGTTTTATGTTGTCGTTTGGAATGTGCTTTATGCTGTCGGTCGAGGCTGTCATGTCTGACTGGGTATCCGGTGGGCGAGCGTTTTTTGCAGTGATGATTGCAGTTCCGTTGGGCTTCCTTCTTCTGGCTTTGCTGGCACCGGAACAATCACATGCGCTTACTAGGACTGTGCTCTCATGGGTTTCCGGGATCTGGCCTGGTCTGCCGACGTAACTGTTGTAGCTTTAGTTCGATGGATTAAGGAGGGTGTGTCCATATGATTGCACTATTAGTGGTCATCGCACTTTCCGCCGTAATGTTGGGCGCGATTGCCCGTCATAGTCGGGGAGGGGAGAAGTCATGAAGCGCCAACATCTGACGTGGATCAAACGGTCGACGGCGGCATTAGGAGCACTGACCATTGCGGTTTGGGGTACCCTATTCGCCTTAACGGGCGCTCCGTCAGCTTCGGCGGATGCCGCATCCACCAGTTCCCAACTACTCAACTTATCTGACCACGCCACGGCTTTGCCATCCGGCCCAGTCATTGTGGAAGCGATGGCGCCGTGGTGCGAGTATTGCGCGACTACGGCAAAGTGGCTCGATGTCAGTGACGCCCGTTGGGCGCATGCTCATCACCTCCCATTTGTGCTGGTCGATGTGTCGGCGTTCGGTGGCGTTGGGAAGGCAGCACAAGCCCCGACTTTAGCCTCTATCGCAACTACGGCGTATGACGGTTCCCGCACTCCCTTGTCAACGAATGCGGCTATCGCGTCGAACATGCGGCGCTTTCAGGCGACGTATCATCTTACAATGCCTGTTGAGTTCTGGTCGCACGGACAAGTCCCCGCTTCATGGGATATCACCAGCATCCCGACCTTCCTCTACCTCAATGCCCAGCATCGCGTCGTGGGCACGCTTAGTGGGTATCATACGGCGGCTCAGTTTCGAGCGTGGGCGAGTCAGATTGCGAAAGACAAGACACAGTGAAATGATGAAAACTAGGATATTGGCCCCATGGCACTGGTTCTGGCGGCCGTTTGATCAGACACGCTCTTCCTACCACTGTTATTGGCACGGTTTGCGTGCTCGCGGCAACCGCATGATGTTTTTGAGCTTACTGAGTATCGCCGTACTTACACCTTTGCCGACTGTTATTTTTCCCCATGGGTTATGGAACACGGTAGCGCTGGTGGTTTTCGCGTTGGGAGGGTTCGTGCCGGTGATCATAGCCATGTGGAGAGGCCTCTTCGGATTTTTTCCGTGCGATCCTCCGCGGTGCACGTGCGCAGTCGCTAACAAAAAGGCATCTGTTGGCGGTTAACCGCCTAATTGACTAATAAAGGGGTCGATACCGATAGAGCGGTTAATATCGTCGTGGCGGTGGTTCTGGCGGCCGTTTGATAGAAAGCGGCCTGAATATCAATGCCATATTCACGGGTTTGATGCGCGTAGGAACCGTTGGCTTTTGATTCTTGTCCTATCTTTTTCCCTCACTACTTTGGTAACGATTTTTGACTATTGGGCGATTGTGGTTCTGGGCGCTTGGTCAACTGTTCCAACGCTCGTCTTTTTTAGATATGCCGCTGTCGATACGATGGTTTGTTTCCCTTCCTGCAGCTGCACAGATGCCCTTCAACAAAGAGAAAGATAAATACCTTTTTTGATATGAGTGCCCGAGCGCAACAACGGCCAATTCACGGGTGACTACTCCGATATGACGGCGGAAGAAGCTTTGGCGCGTGTTGTAGGCCAAATTGCTCGGAGACCTGTGCCTCTGACGATTCAGCGCTATGAAACTGCCGAAGGGATCCTTGTCTGCGCGCAGTGCCTATTGATCGCCGATGCCAATGAACTCGCCCGGGCCTTTGGTCCATTTCCGACTGTGGAGGCGTTACGCGCTTCGATTCCTGAGGTTAAGGAGTGCGTGTCTTCGGAGGCGGTTTAGTGGGACCCTCTTTGCTCGTCGGCGTTGCATAAACTATGTTTATGTTGCGCATTTGCGTATAATTGGAGCTAGATACTAATTATTCGATGAAAGGACGTGTCGTGAATTGACTGGTGCAGACTTAACTCCACAAGAAACAGTGGCATTCCTGACAATTTACATGATCAAAGCTTTGGCGACTTACATCGCAGTGAAAGAACTGATGAAGACCGAAGAAGGTCGTTGGTTGCTAGTCAAGGTTGCGTTGATGATGCGTTGCGGCGCGCGGTTCGCCGACTAGACATAACGGCTACGCAACGACCACTGCTAGAAGATTTCATGGAAAGGAGTGTCATTATGCCAGAGACAGATGGATTGGTCTTGGACTCTAGTAATCAGGATGGTCAGCGCGTGGTCTCCGGAGGCGGGCGTTTTACTCATACCGTAGATAAGTCGGATCGTCTGAACCCGATATTTGGGGTAGCTCGCGCTTCGGGCATTGGTAAATTGAGAACGAGTGAGGATACAGTCCCGTTTCTTGAAGCCATCATCAAGGGGCATCCTTGCTTGATGACCACGATTCATTGCGGCGATGAGCAAAAGCGAGAACTAGAACCGATGTACCGGAGGATGATGGAACTGGCCTTGCCCGCAGAGCCGACCGGGATAGTGACCTTACGTGATTATCTTAAGGAACTCGAAGGTTTGGCGGATGGGCGGAACGCCAGTGGAAAGACGCATCATGAGCGGACGGACTGACCCGACGAAGGCTACGGGCGAGGATATCCGAGACATCTATATAGCCATGGATAAGCGCCGGTTCTACATGGGCCCATCGAAGAACCCCTCATGGACCCTTATTGCACTCGCGGCAATAAGGTGTTGGGGACCGCCGCTGCGTATGTCACCTCAACCATGGTGGAAACAAGGGCTTAATGGGATTGCTGGCATCGTGCGCACAGCCTTCGTGGTCAACTATGGGGGATTTCTCCTCCGGGTCACGATGGCACCGCGGCCTATCGCACGTCACGCCGTGGCATGGCCCGCCGTTGTTCACGGATTTTTAGCATGGCATGCAAACTTGCATGGATACATCCTGCCGTTTCTATGGCTCTACCACCATTTCCTGCAGTGAATGCTCATCATCGTCCGGGGTTTTCAGTCCGTGCGGTTAGTTCTGAGAGAGGAGAGGATGGCAATGTCGGTCACGGAACGGCTTGATCATTATCGAACGGTGTATCGTCGGCCCGGAATTCAGTTGTTGGCGCAGTGGATTGGTCGGACGGCGCTCTTGGCGTTCGCGTCGTGGGTAGTATTCCGATGGTTCCCTGCCCAGCTTCCGCCCCCCTATCTTGTCGGCGTCTGGGTCAGTTGGTTCATCGTCGGGTTTCTCTATGGTCTTTGGGCGGCTGTTCAAGCAGGCGTGGTGACGTTCCGCGGAGATCATTTGCCTGGCGCTGTCATCGGTAGTGGTTTGACCTTGTTGTTCGTGTCCATTTATTGGAGTCGCCCCATTCTGCATGCTGCGTCTTCCGTACACATGATGCTCACCGGCGGCGGAGTCGTTACGTTGGTGGTTGGCTCGTTGTGTGGAATGGCTATTCAAGAGGCCTCGTACCTCGTGATGTCTGCACTAATCAATTTGGCTTGGCATGGCCTCCAAAGCGTTTTGGCTTCACGCCATGCTTCTTTGCGTCACCCATAGCAGTGCGGTTGTGTCGTCTGAAACGTTGAAAGGAGATGATTGTTGATGATTGGCGGACCTGCAAATTACAAAGAAATATATCAACGGACCGGACTAAAGTTGCTGTTTGGTTTTCTGACCATGGCTATTCTGTTGGCGTTGTTTGTTTGGCTGACCTTCCAGCGAATAGCTTCATCCATGCCTCCCGTGTATCTGGTGGGCTTGCGGGTTGGCTGGCTTATTTTCGGGATGGCGGTTGGATTGGTTGGGGCCGCAACGGGCTCGTGGCGCATTGTAGCGATGAAACCTCACAGTCGTTCCCTCGCTGCCGGAAGCTTGCTGGTAACGGTCGTTGGAATGGCGCTGACCCATAGAATTATCCATGGCCTGACGCCCCTACACATGACGCTTAATGGTGTCGACGCTCTCCTTATGGGACTGGGTGTGTTTTTCGGGTTTATCGTCCAGATCCTTACGTTGGGATTGGCGCAGATCTTCGTGCGACTCGCATGGCATGTGATGCCCCTTTTGAAGCGCCCTCACCCTGCGGAGGAGGCCGATGCGTGATGAGTATTCGTGATTGGTGGCCATATCTTAATCTCCGTTTGCATAATTTCATTGGCGCACAGAACGATTCAATTGTGTCCCCTACACCCATCTCTGCATTACTACCCGATATCGTACTCGTTGGCCCGCGGCGCTTGGCGCAGGCATGGAAGGTAACGTTTCGTAGTACGCCTGAGGTTGCGGTCATTAATGGCGACATTTTAGGGCAGCTACCAGGCACCGCGCTGGTGTCGCCGGCTAACAGCTTTGGCGTGATGCGAGGCGGTTTGGACAAGCAATATGCCAAGACGTATCGCGACCATAGTGTTGACATCGAGGATCGCGTGATGACTGCCATTAGTAATAGAGCTCACGGCGAATTGCCAGTAGGTCAAGCCCTTGTTGTACCGACGCCTGAACATCCTAGTCACCCCTTCCTGATCGTCGCCCCCACAATGCGGACGCCCCAGTCCATAGCACACTCGATGAATCCATATTTAGCATTCCGAGCCGTTCTGCTTGCGGTGGCCGATTGGAACCAGTGTAATCCGGATCAGAGAATTGACCGTCTTGCTTGTCCGGGACTCGGGACGGGAGTCGGTCACGTTCCGGTGCGGCGGGCCGCACTCCAAATGCGTGCGGCATGGGATTCTCTTCAAGTTCAGTCCGTACCGTCGTCAATGACAAAGCAATGGTTCGCGGAACGGCGCTTACGGTGGCGTTAAGGCGAATAAGGTCAACTACAGTTTATAGTGAGGGATAACAATGGAACGCGACAAGGTATATATCTGCTCTCCGTTTCGTGTTCCGGACCACATCCGCCAGCGCGGGGCCCGGGCCACACTTCGCCAGCATCAGCTTCACGTTGCTTGGGCAATCGCTATGTCGCGTCGGGCATTTGAGGAGGGCTTCTTCCCAGTTACTCCGCACCTCTATCTTCCAACCTTTGTGCGAGATGATGTCGCCGCCGAGAGGCGTTTGGCGCTGGACTGGGGATTGGAATGGATGGGCGATTGCCGCGCGTTGTGGAAGCTTGATGTACCTGCGAGCTCAGGCATGCAGGGTGAATTGGCGCACGCAGCCAGATTACAAATCCCCGTGGACATCATAACTTTGGAGCAATTGAGTCCTTTTATGCCGAAACCATTTCTCGATGAGTTGGCATGCTCTCCCATCCTCGATGCCTCCGGAATGGGCCACTAAATTTGCTGGTGCGTCTCTGACTCGCTAGTCTTGGGGCCAGGAGGTTGATGTTATGGAGCAATTCGAGCGTGTTCCAATGCCGCGCAACGCGGAAAACGCGATTTTGACGCTTGCCGAACAAGCCACAAGATACTGGCCCATTGGACAATGGTGGGTAGTGACTCAGCCCGAGATGAAGAATGAAGCCGTGTGCGTAGTTGTCGAGGAATACGTCACTGACTTTCACGAAGATCGGAGAGTTCGCGCCACGATCTACTTGCAGCCCGATGGAAACTACACAGCGCGCGCGTTACGATTTCATGGCGACCGCCATCTTAGCCGGTGGGAATAGCGGACAAAAAATGTGTTTATGTATCCGAAAGCATCTAGACATCTCTGGGTTCGGAAGTTATGATGTTAGCAAGCCGGTGATTTCTGCTACACTGAGTAAGGGATTACCCTAAGTTTTGCTCCTTTGGGTGCCCGGGAATTAGGGATGAATGAAGCCGGCGGCTGGGAACCGCCGGTTTTTTCTTTGCGTCTGGGAGGTGTTCTATTGGGACCGTATTTAAGAGAGTGGCGGGCAGCGCAAGGAGCGAGTCTCCAAGAAGCCGCGATAGCTTGCGGAGTTTCATTGCAGATTCTACAGCGCTGGGAAGATAACCCGGAATCGTTTCCTTTGACCCATGCCCGGAAGTTGGCGGACGCATGGCATTGGCCCTCTGTCGACCGTTTCTTTACCCTTCCGGCCTCCCGCCAAGTCAATGACACGCAACGATTGGTGCATGGCTGGGCAACCCACATGAGCGGTCACATCTCTTCTGTATATCTCCAATACCTGCACGAATACATGGTGCCTAGCGACCGTGGGCCTGCCTTGTCCGTTGACCAAATCCTTTGGGCAATGGCCGAATCCGCTCGGCGCGGTCGCCGACACTGGCGCTATCTTGATGGCATTTTGAGCCGCCTGGTGTCAGAACGTCAAAATGGAGGTGATGCGAATGTCTTCCCTGATCGAAACAGCAATGAACACGATCCTTTCCAACTGGCCCGACAGCTCGCCAACCACTGAGAATCGAATCCAACGCTCTTGCGGGTGTTGGGTCTCAGTGACCATGTGGCCGAACTTCCCTCAATTGCCGCCTTATTTAGGTGAGTGTGAGCACAGCGCCGAAGTGGCGCAGCGTGAGGAGTCCGAGCGAGATGCCCGTTACGTCTCGGAGCATCACAAACGGACTCTAGCCGCGCGAAAGAGCCGATTGGTCACCTGGCAGACGTTTGAGGCCTTTGACCCCGCCCCTTCTCCGGACATCGGCAACGCTTATCGGTTAGCTCAACGGTTTGCTGAACGGGCTACCCACCAAAGTCGCCGCGGACTCGCGTTGATCGGCCCTCCCGGCACTGGCAAAACCCACTTGCTTAACGCTATCGCCCTTCGTCTTATCGACCGTGGCCACGATGTCCGGTACATCCGTCTAGGTCAGTTCTTTGGGGCACTCAAGGCCGCATTTGACCAACCGGGCACTAGTCCCGAGGCGGTGCTGTCGGCCTACCAACGGGTGTCGTTTCTCGCGTTGGATGACGTCGGCGTAGAAGCGTTGCCGCTAGACAGTTGGCGTGGAGAACAGCTCCATAGCCTTATTGACGAGCGCTATGCGCAAGGCCGCCCGCTTCTCCTTTCGACCAACCTGGCCCCAGATGCGCTATCAGGGTACTTAGGTCAGCGTCTATACGACCGGATACGGGAAATGTGCGTTCTGGTGCCGGTAAGCGGTCTCAGCTACCGCGCTCGGCGCGCTGATACTCTCGATGATTGGATGGAGAGTTAGTAATGTGCGAATGGACAGAGCGGCAGAACGGCGTTCTTCAAGTGGCGTCCGGACCCCGAATGGCGTGGGCGCAGTTGCCCGGGCGGTCGTGGTCCGACATCATCACCCAAGCTCACACGTTGCGGGTCCAATGGCGATATCCGATGTCGATCAAGAGTGGCGGTCGTTTCCCATCGGTGCCGTGTCGGCTAAATCGCAGGCAACGGGCGTTAGTCGATAACTTAAAGCAGGAGGGTTAGCATGGTTGCAGCCGCGGCGATGCCCCATACGACTATCATCGAGGAACTGGCTATCAAGGTTCGCACGGGTGACAGAGCGGCTTTTGAGGAACTTATGCCTTATTTCACCCGTTGGATTCACAAGTCTATTGCCCATTGGCGGTTACCGGGTGTGACGATGGATGACCTGTGGCAAGTGGCTTGGCTCGGTCTCTGGGAAGCTTCACGATCCTATTGCGATGGCATGGAGTTTCAACCATGGGCCATGATGATTATGCGCCGGCGACTTCGCGATTTCGTACGCGCCACCTTTCGTGTAAAGCATCAAGCGATGGTACACGCGCTCTCACTGGACGCGGAGGATTGGACGAAGTCTCGCATGGGGCTCATGCTGTCGAGCCATGTTGGACCCGAGGAGCATTTCATTGACGAGGAGATTGCGCTGGCGAAGGAAATCGCTCTATTTGATCGCTTGTCCAAATTTGAGGTTAAGGTAATGCGGCAAATGCTCGACGGACGGCCGTTAAGCGAAGCCGCCGCTTACCTCGGCGTGTCGTATAAATCCTACGAGAACGCGGTCCAGCGGATCCGAAACAAAGCTCGGCGGTTGTGGGAGGCGAGTTAGGGCCGAATAAATTACGCCTCCCAGCCTGCACGCTGAGGAGGCGCTCTGTTTCCACAACCAATCAAGGTTTTCCCGGGACCGAAGTCCACGTATATCACACCCTAAACCCGCTAACCCATGAGAGCTTTTCGCGTGAAGCCTCCGTGTAAAACCACGTCAGGCGATTGTCGATATCGAGCGTCCTTCTCACAAGTTGCGATTCGGTCTTTACCGCGATGCCCTCTTTTCGCAAGGAATCCAGCCATCGGGCCGCCACCTGAGATCCCACGCGCTGTTGTTGAGGCGGCCGCGTCGTCACTGTCATGGGAGTATAGTTCTTGCCAGCGATTGCGCTCCACCGTATCATCTGGTCTACCCTGTCCTCCGATAAATCGGGTACGGACAGATACACAGCTTTGTTTGCCGCCTGTATATCTTCTGTCATCTCCTTCCATATGGCGTCACCCCCGTACAGTGGCATGACTTCGCCCAAATCGAGTTCTTTCCCATTCCGTTTCAGGTAGTCCACCATTCTACGGCTCAACGCCCGTTCTGGAATGCCTCTACTCTCGAGGAGATATGCCATGTCGGCCAGGACAATGACTTGCTTCTGAGCTCGGGTGAGCGCTACGTTCAAGAGACGGGCCCCATCAGCATCCAGCGAATCGGCCTGCATAAATTGCGAAGGCGATGTACCCGGCGCATCGGATACGTCCAAAATCATCATGGGCCGCTCACTGCCTTGATAGCGATGAATGGTATCCACCATCACTTGGTCGGCAATATTCGCCTCTTCCATCGCGGCTTGGATGGCCGCCACTTGTGGACGATACGGCGTTGTCACTCCGATTCCCGCGTCCCCGCGTTCGAGCAACGTCCGGACTAGGGCGACTGCCGCAGCAGTATGCAGTGGGTTGGTCTTGGACGTTCCTTTTGGTCCTCGTAGAGTGAAACTTCCCCACGGCCCCGTGTCCACGTACAGCAACGCCCCGGTCGGAAACGCACGGGACGGCGGTTCGTCGCGACGAACCTTGGTAATCAAAGGGCTGTCGGGATAGAAAAGGGCATTGGCCGCTTCGCAAATGGCCTCGTCCATACGATGCTGTTCATTCAACGCTACTAAATACGGCAGTTTCCGGCCCTGGGCCAGCGCCTCCGGAACACTGTGCAGAGAAAACACGTCTTTCCGCAGCCACGTGCGGGCGAGTTCGTGATCACTCAGCACGACAGCGGGAAGCTGGCGAAAGTCCCCGATATAAACGACCGCTTGCCGCGCTAGGCCGGCAGCATAAACGATGGTCGGCAACACCGCCATAGACGCCTCATCGACAATGACCACATCCGCCCGCATGGTCTCGGGCTTTTCCCGAAAGGCTTGGGTCAGTGTGGTCGCTGTTACGCGGCGGGCTCGCCGCACTTCACGTGCCATCGCATCGATCTGGCTTTCCAGCAGAGCTTCTTGCTCTTTCAATCGGCGCACCGCAGAACGTGCACTTTCCGCAAAGCGTGATGCCTCTCCGATGTGCTTCGGGTTGATACCATATTGTGACTGCAGCTCTTTCAGTCGATCAATGGCCCGGGCCTGTGCGGTACGATGCTCGCGTTCTTCTACGGTCATCCGTTCGATGTCGGCTGTCAGGGTACGCCATTGGGTAAAAATCCGTTCATAGATTTCCCGTTGGCGCTGACGCCGCTTCTGCCCGATGGACGTCGGGCGGGAACGTTGCGGACCTCGTTGGAGGGCCTTCTGAACCTTTTGCCATTGACCCTGCAAGTGATTCGCGTGTTGTTGCAACACCGATATTCTGTTGGCTTTGGCGGCCGCGTTGGCGCTCTGAATCCTGACGTCCCCATCCAGGGCCTCCACGGATTCCCATATCCGAACGTCTCGTGCGGCTTCATCACGCTGTTGCCATACCCGATGGAGCTTTTCTTGAATGTGCGCGCTTCGCCTGAGTACAATCTCCTCCGGCACAACATAGGCCGCGATTTCGGGCGCTTTTATGGCCTCAGTGTAGTTGTGTCCCAGTCTCTGCGCTACCCCTTGCTCCAAGGCCGGATGCCCACGCCATCGTTCGACCACTTTGGCCAATGCCGCATCGACGGCGACATTGGTATTGGAGATGAGGAGCACCGTTTGTCCAGCCTCGGCCAGCGTCGTAAGCAAATATGCCAAGGTGGTGGTTTTGCCCGTACCAGGTGGCCCCCAGAGAAGTGTCAGGCTGTTCGCAAGGGCGCTCTTAACGGCCAGCCGCTGCCGCTCATTCAACGCTGGCAACTTCGGTACGGGATGTTTGTGGTCACGGGCCTCGGGCGGCTTGAGGTTGAGCGTCTCTTGAATCAGACTCCAATTGACCGCCCCACCCTCCTGATCGGCTGTCTCGAGCATCGTATTAAGACGATCCTTCAGCCCTCGCAACAGCTGGGTTTGGTCGGGTACCAAGCGGGCATCGGTGATCTCAGCGCCAAAATCTCCTTGGGCTTCCCACAATACGGTCTCTGCATCCCACTGGACCAATTTTCCCGGCACCCGACGCCCGTTCTTCGCTATTAAGGCCCAAACCTCATCTGTTGAATCCGGCATGGGGTATGCGGGATGAAATTGGTAGACGGGATTAGGGTTCTCGGATTCCCGCGTGCCAAATGACAACGCCACACCCCGTTGGCGCCCGAGTGCCTGGTCGGTCGCGTGGATTTCCATTTCAAGCGCGGCAATCATTGACTGGATGGCGTCGCGCGCTTGGTCACTGACACCGCGATTAGTACCGCTGTCCGGAGACCTCACGACTCGCATGGCATCCCCTCTTTCTTGTGCAATAACGTTGCAAAAACGCATTTTATGCGTCATCAATAGCATAAGTGAAAGGCCTTCGTAGTTCAAAGGCAGTAGGCGTTATTGAGACAGGGACGAGGTTCGTTGAAGTTGCGTGATGGTCAAAATCTCGCTTTCGGGCGGGTGTTCGGAATTATTGAAACTGCACAGGGGACAGGGATTAAATGTTGCATGCTCGTCCTTAAGAGCACCGTAGAATTTCCATACGACTGGCCATGCCCGAACGATGGACAGACCGAATGCTACAGAGACTACTACGTTAACCATAAGTGCGACGAGAGCCGTCGTAACACCGATTCGTGTTGCGTTTGGGAGCCACACCATGACTGGGAAGGCCGTCAAATTGAGAGTAAGCATGATTAGCCCGGAAGCTGTCATGCTCACAGACATCCAAACTCTATTTGACAATGTGAGTGTGCGAAACAAATCTCGAGCACCCTCAGCTGTTAGACCGTCTCCCCACTTGGCTAGCCCTGCATTCACCGCCTCTTCGACCATAGCTATCATGATATCCGGAGACCGTTCCTGCAGCCAAGGTGCAAACGCTAGAAACCCCCCCGCCACAACGGTATTCAACGACAAGCCGCCGATCCAAAAGGTGCTTCCCACGTAATGCGGCCCATTATAGCTGATGACGATGGCGGCAACGATGATGGCCATGATGATAAGAATTTGTGTTGTCGGAAGCTTAGGGCGTTCCTTTGGACGCGGTTTCCCAAGCAAATCCTTGAGGCCACTACGAATCTTGCGATCAAGAAGATGGTAGAAACCAGCCACACTCCGAACATACCACTCGGGGTCGGTTCGGAGTGTCGGTTTATTATCGTCGTGCGACTCAGGTCCGGCATTATGGCGGGTTTTCATGGCTCTAAGAGGCGGTTTCTTTGATTATTGGCAAGCAGCCTTGGTTCTTTTCTTCTGCCGCCCAATGCCGGAGCAAGGCGACGTATGCATTATGGCTGTTGTAATACGTTAATCCGATGAACGCTAGGCTGGCCAGATATGCCACGATCAAGGTGACTATCGTGAATGGAGAATGCGACGTCGTTGCGGTTATGACACTGGCTAGCAGTGCAACAAGAATGGCAATTACGATGGCGCTATTGCTGAGCTCCTGTCTTTTTGCCTCCGCACGGAATCCGTAATACCGCTCGGCGATAGCGGCATCACCATACCCGTCAGGATTATTGAAGCGGTCGATAAAGGTTTGGGCTTGTTCCGGCTCAAGGATGTGTTTGTCCACGAGGCTCTTGAGTTGACGATAGTTGGCCATAATAGAAGCTCCTTCTAGTTGCTAAAAGTTTGTCATTGAAATTATGATACAGCACCAAATGTCGAAGCGCCCAAAGATTCTGATCTCCCTGTCGAACTAAACTACACGGAACCACGGTGTTGGACGACGACGTGGCGCGTCTCTTCCCGCTCGGGCATGACCACCTTACCATGTTGGGGCTCTACTCCTTCGATGTCCCGGAGATCGTCGCGCCAGGTCATCTCCGGCCACTATCGTCGTCGTTGGATGAGTAGGTACCCAATTCCATTGCCATTTTCGTTCCATTCTAGCTACAGAAACCCCAACTACCGTGAACCAAGCTAGGTATGTATCCGCGGCGTCTGTCTCTCCATATAATAAGAGAAGTTGGAGGCGAGGCCATTGCACCAAATTCCATCCATGCAGTTATTGAACGGGCAGCCCCATGCCTTTCGCTGGAGGGAACAACCCTATCGCGTCCGAGAGGTTTTGGAGACATGGCGCGAAATTGGGATTTGGTGGAATGGAGAAGGTGAAACTTGGTGGTGGCGCGTTCAGACCTCAGCTTAGTATTCCATTGGGTGAGAAGCGAAAGGATGTGCATAGGCTATTTATGTTCCTGATTTTCGCCTATTATCTTCTTTACATAGCATTTGACAATTCTCAGCGATGGTTTTTCCACCTTCGTGCCAAGGTGTAATATGATCACCTTCCATTTCTTTATACTCAAAGTGCTCGTTACATACAGGGCATATCCCTTGTTGTCGCTCATATGCCGCACGTTTCATTTTTTCCGAAAATGCCCGTATGCTTAAATGTCTTTCTTCTCCATCAAGAAGAAACTCATATATTCCAGCGGTGCGTGTTACATCTTCATCGTCTATTAGTTCAAGAATTCTTTGTTCAAGGACTTTCGGGTTGTACTTTTTATTGCTGAATTTGTTGAAGTATATCCCCCATTCAATTCCTTGCATTTCTTTTCTGTAAATTGGAAATGTCGCCCGAACCCAGTTTATTACACCCTGGAAATATAGCCATAGTTCGTTGGCATTCGTGTCATGCTGATGTTCTGACATATACTCTTCAATTTCCTTGTTTTCTTTTGCTGCAATCCACTTAATAGCGGCTTCGAGATAGTCTTGTCGGATAGCAGATCCTTTCATGTAATCACTGGCAATCATAGAGGCAGGACAACCACTTTTACTGAAATACCTTTTAGCATCTGTTAGCCATTCCCCCGTATAGATGGCGTTTCTCAATTCTTGCGGGGCAAGTTGTACTCCTGCAATATTGATAATTTTGAACCAGTCGAGCTTTTCCTTGTCTGTCCCATCGCAAATGTAAATCATCAGTTCATAGTCTAATATCTGCTGTTTCTCTGTGTCTGTCAGGTTAAAAAAGTATTGGTAATTGACAGAGAATTCCCCGTTAACATACTGGCAAATGCTGATTGTACGTTGCTGACCGTCCAGCAATTCAAAATTTCCTTTTGCGTCTCTGACCCAATACATGACATTCAACGGGAATCCCATCCGCACGGTATTGATTACTTCATCACGTTGTTTGTCTTTGTAAATAAATTCCCGTTGAAACGCTGGGCGAATGTTGAGACTCCCGCCATAACCTACAACGCCATCCTCCGCGCTGTCCTGATATCCATTTACCACTTCTGAAACTGGTATCTGGTGCAGTTCAATTTTCAATCGTATCCCTGCTTTCTGCATTATTATTTTCGTCATTATGACCTTTGCGCCGTATAATAAGTCTCCTGTACAGTGTTTTTCCATTGAGCGACGGTCCATGTCCGAGCCAAGGAATTCTATGATCGTCTAATCCTAAAATTTCAAACTGTGCTGGGTTGTACTTATCCATAAATGTGATCGGTACACCCATAATTCCGTAGTAATCACAAGGTATATCTGCTGTTTTACTTACCTCGATTGCGTCGTAACCATCGTATTTCGGGTACTTTTCTGGCGTGTAGTTTCTAAAGAGCGTCATGTTTTCGTGGCGTTTTTCTATATCGATATTTGTGAACCAACATATATTCCCCATGCGTCGCCACTTCACACCGTTTTCATCAATCTTAAAGTCGGTCTTCTTTTCTTCGTAATCGTCAGGGACTCTGAACCAAAAATGTCCGCTGTTGTAACCAAGCCAAACTTTGTTGTCCATTAAAAGCGGAAGAATTTCCCGATAAGTAACTGCATTTTGATTACCGATTATTAGAAATTGTTTCCCGTATGACATAAGCTGTGCAATATATTCTCTGAACAAGGAAAAAGGCGGGTTGGTCACAATTACATCTGCGCTTTGCATAATTTCTACGCACTCTGGGCTTCGGAAGTCTCCGTTCTGTCGGAGTGGCGTACGTACAATGTCAAGCGCATTTTTTACCTTGCCGTCCTCATTCTCGTCTTTCATCAATTCCAACTTATAGGACGGTTTTTCTGTTTCATAGTGGGTTGCAATCAGTTTTTTCAATCCAAGCTGTTCAAAATTCAATTCGAAATACTTCCAAAAATTGCTTTCTACTGGGTCATCGCAATTACAAAAAACTGTTTTCCCTTTGAAAAAGTCTTTATAATATCGGAGTTCCTTTTCAATGAGGGATATTTGTGTATAAAATTCGTCAGTCTTTCCAGACCGTGACATATGTAAATTCCCATTTCCTGGTGCGTATGTTGCCATAATAGTGCCTCGTTTCTTATAGAACTACTTGTCTTAATACAATATTAAACAATAAATGGGTTCTCACGTGGATCGAGTTGCTTCAGGGCCTGTCGTATGCTGTTGATCACTTCGCGAAACAAGTTCTCGTTGTCGGCTTTGCCCCGTGACTCCTCGTGAATTTCCGCGCGAAGTTCAATGTGAGCCATGCCCGCTGGTATTAGCACGATGCGGCCCAGTTCGCCTAAAGCATCGTGGTGAAATGCATAACAGGGTCCTGCGGGGTGAGCCATGCTCCGGGTGGTCACGCCGGCAGGTAGATCCTTTGGGCTCATAGGTTTAAACCGCTCCCGTAATTCTTTTGCCAAGACGCTTTGGGCGAGTGCAAGATCTTCCAGTAATTTGCCCAGCGTAGGAGCTGAGTCTGGCTTAGCCGCTCTATACGCCTCGACGCGCGTTGCTATCATATTCAAGGCTTCCAACATATCGCCCACCGTCGCGGGCCTGCGGTCTTGGATGGCTTGACGCGCTACGGCCATGCACCGGCTAACTTCTTCCTTGGTGGTTGCAATAAATGCGACCGTGTCAGCGCTCATGGCTCATCCCTATCCCATAGGTCTCCTTCATCATCCTCTGAACTATCGCCAAAGCAAGCGATGACAGGGCCGTGATCGTCTAAGCCAATGTCAAGCCCGTTACCGAACGCGCGGACCTCTTCTTCGGACATCCCTAAAGCCAAAAGCTGTTCCCGAACCGTTGGCCCCACTTCTTCTGGCGAAGCTGGTTTTTTGACAGGTAAAAGCGCCGATACGGGAACTTTCAACGCCACGGCAGCGGCAATAACGTGGTCGCCATCCACGTTTTCGATGAACCCCTCCTCCGCTTGCTTGACCCATATTGTCCACGATTTCAAAGGAAGTGCCTTTGGGAAAGCTTCTTGCAATCCTTGGGCTAAACTCTTCTCGGTGAGCCCTCTCTGCCATCGAAGTTTCCTTAGTAATTCTCCGAATCCGGGGCCGTCTTCAATTAGCAATGATTCTTTCATAGACTCATCTCCTCATCTACATTGTACACTTGGTAGTTACTGTGACTAGCCGACCGGTAATTGGAGGTGCGCCAGATTCACCCAGATCACCGCGCCTTGGGGATGCCGATAAAGAATCGGCTCCTTCAGTGGCTTGGGGTTATCAATGACCCATGCGTAGATGTGTTTGTAGGAGATGCTATCCGTTTGGCTGGCGGGAATTCGATGATACACCTCTGCGCAGTTGTACTCATCTCTCGTCAGAGCAAGACAGTCTACCATGTCAGCGGTTCCCACAACGAGCCTGCTACCGCCACGGATAAGCGCAATGCGGCCCCGAATACTTGTAGCTGAACCGCGGATCTCCCAAGTTTTAGTACCATCGAGGAGGTAGTCGACCCATGGAGTTCGGACAATTAGCCCCCTTAGTTCCTGTTCGCGTCAAAAACAACTCATTGATGGTCATTGGAAATCTTAGCTCCTCTCTGGAATTTTAAGGCACGTTTGTGGTCGCGGACTATTGCTCGTTCGTGACATTTGCAACGTCCCGCTCCGCACGTTTCGCCGTAGCCGGCCATGGCCGTTTCTCCAGATTTCAGAATGCGGCCGCAGCACTGGCAGGTTGCCCATCGTTGGGGTTTTTGTAGCAATGGAACGAAAATGGCAATAGATTGATTCAGTGCTGCGGACTCATGGGTATACAGTTCCATGAGGATTCGTTGGTGGGTCTGTTTAGTTCGCGCTGTGAAGACATCACTGCCCCATTATGATGCGCGGGTGCGAGCTGGTTGCATCCGTCGTCTTGCGAATCCCTCTATTATATTGTAATATCGCAATACTAGAGTGTAGTGGGGTAAGGTCATGAACCAACAGAGCACGGAGACTTACGCGTTGTGGGCGGATTTCTGGCAGGCGCTGAGCCACCCGATTCGTTTGCGGGTGCTCGAAGCGTTGCGTTGCGAGGGGGCCCTCAATGTCGGGCAATTGGTCGACCGCCTCGGGATCGGGCAAGGCCATCTGTCCAATCACTTGGCCTGCTTAAAAAATTGCGGGCTCGTGACCACGGAGGCCCAGGGCCGCTATGTCTATTATCACCTGGCCGATGATCGGGTCCCCACTCTGCTGGATGTCGGGGAAGCGATTTTCCGCGATCACTGGGCGGATGTGGCGACCTGTGCGGTCGTGAGTCAGAGACCGGTGCCGGCGCGGGGCTAGCGCGTGCACACGGGGTACACTGACGCTGCGTCACCGGCCACGCGGCGGTGAGCCGCCCGGATGTGCCGAGCGACGAATACACGAATAAGGCATTGCTGACGGTGGGATAGCTGGGGGGCGACACGTGATGTCGACCCTATCGAGGAGGCGATAGCCAATGACAGACAAGACCCGGTATCAGATGGCGATTGAGGGCATGACCTGTACGGATTGTGAAGGGCACGTCACCCATGCCCTCGAAGGGATTGGCGCGTCGGATGTCCAGGCGAACTTTCGGCGCGGAGAGGCCACGTTTTGGGCGTCCCCGGATGTGGCGTTTAATCAGGCGCGGGGGGCCGTGGAAACGGCCGGATATCACCTCCGCGGCATTCGGGAAGTTCGCGACCCCATGGTAAAAAAGGTAACGCCCGATGCCGATACGGACTACGACTTGGTGGTGATTGGTTCCGGCAGCGCGGCCTTCGCGGCAGCGATTGAAGCCCGGGGAGCGGGTGCACGGGTCGCGATGATCGAACGGGGGACGCTCGGCGGCACGTGTGTCAACATCGGCTGCGTGCCATCCAAAACCCTGTTGCGGGCTGCGGACGTGCATCACCTGGCGTCGACGAATCCGTTTCGAGGTCTCAAGACCCAGGCCGATGCCCCCGATTTGGCCACCTTGGTGGCGGAGAAAGACGCATTAGTCGCGGACCTGCGGCAGAAAAAGTATGCCGATCTGATTCCGGAATACCAGATTGACTGGATCCCTGGCGAAGCGCGCTTCCTGGATGACCGACGCCTTCAAGTCGGTGACCGGGTGATGACGGCTGGGCGCTATGTGATTGCCACGGGTGCCCGCCCGCGCATTCCGAGCATTCCGGGTTTGGATGACGTGCCGTATCTGACGAGCACGTCGGCGTTGAGCCTGACCCGTCGACCGGATCACCTGATCGTGGTGGGGTCGGGATATATCGCGCTCGAGTTGGGGCAACTCTTTCGCCGTTGGGGATCGCAGGTCACGTTGATTCAACGGAGTCCGGTGCTCATGCCGGCGTACGACGACGAAGTCCGTGCGGTGATCGCGGACATGCTGGACGAGGCGGGGATGGAGGTCATTCGCGGGGCGGCGTACGAGCGGATCGCAGGACAGGCGCCGGACATCCGTGTGCACCTGACCGTGGCGGGAACCGAGCGGGTCGTCCG
>JAJZAN010000080.1 GCA_021799435.1 Bacillota bacterium
GGCGAAGTTGTATTCGGGCACCGGTGACGGCAATGACCACTCCAAGGTCCGGCCATCCCACGGGTCCCCTGTCAGGTCCCGCTCACCATACACATAGCTCCACACCAAGTTGAAGACCAACACCACGAATCCAGCACCCATAATGAGCGCTCCCACGGTGGAGATGACGTTCAAGTTATGCCATCCCAAACCGCTGGGGTAGGTGTAAATGCGGCGGGTCATCCCCTTTAATCCCAAGAGGTACTGTGGTGTGAAGGTCACCCAAAAGCCGATGAAGAACAACCAAAACGCCCACTTGCCCTGGCGCTCGTTGAGCTTCATGCCGAACATCTTGGGCCACCAGTAATACAATGCCGACAAGAGGCCGAACAACGTACCACCGATAATCACATTGTGGAAGTGAGCAATCAGGAAGTAGCTGTTGTGGAACTGGTAGTCGGCTGGTACAACCGCCAACAATACCCCCGTTGCGCCACCGATGACGAAGGTCGGAATGAAGGCCAACTGGTACAGCATGGCCACCGTATATTGCACTCGTCCGCCCCACATGGTGAAAATCCAGTTGAAGATCTTCACCCCTGTAGGAATGGCGATCAGCATTGTGGATAGACCGAAGAAGACGTTGACGCCCGGCCCAGCCCCCATCGTGAAGAAGTGGTGCACCCATGTTCCGTACGAGAGAAACATGATCGCTAAAATCGAAACCACCATGATGGGATAGCCAAAGAGCTGCTTCTTGGAGAAGGTTGCCACCACCTCCGAGAACACCCCGAACAACGGAATGACGAGAATGTACACCTCGGGATGGCCAAACAGCCAAAACAGGTTGACATACATCATCGGCATGCCGCCGTGGGCCAAGGTAAAGAACGACGAGCCAAAGACCCGGTCAAACAAGCTCATGGCCAAGGCCACGGTCAACGGCGGGAAGGCGAACAGCACCAGGGCCGAGGTAACCATGGCCGACCAGATGAAGAGCGGCATCCGCATGAGCGTCATGCCTGGTGCCCGCATGCGAACGATGGTGACCAAAAAGTTGATGCCGGTCATGGTGGTTCCCATACCTGCAATCAACAAGGACAGAAAGTAGTAGTTTTGACCCGGTCCCGGATTGAACAGCAGTTCTGAGTATGGCGGATACCCTGTCCACCCGGCGTTGGGCGATCCACCAATGATGAAAGAGACGTTGAACAGAATGGCGCCGGCCGCGAACAGCCAGTAGCTCATCGCGTTTAGGCGCGGGAAGGCCACGTCTCGCGCCCCAATCATCAGCGGAACTACCGCATTGAAGAGGGCAAAGATGAACGGCATGGCCATGAAGAAAATCATGATGGTGCCGTGCGTCGTGAATACCTCGTCGTACTGGGAGGCCGGCATGAAGTGGGCGCCGGGTGCCGCCAGCTGGGCTCTTAACATCTCCGCGTCAATCCCGCCCCGGAGCAACATGACTAAGGCAGCAATCATGTACATCACGGCGATTTTCTTGTGATCCACCGTGGTCAGCCACTCACGCCACAGCCAACCCCAGCGGCGCGTCTTGGTCAACAGCCCGATAATCCCCAGTCCCGCCAGGATTAAGCCCACATCGATAAGCAAGATGTCGGGAAGCGTCACAGTTGGCGGAAACAGGGTTTGAGCTAAATGGGAAAACGACATACCGATCCACCTTTCAGTGTCTTTGACTCATGGCCACATTAGGGCTTGGCGCTCATGGGCATATAAGAAATGCTGTTCTTGTTCCGCATCGTCATGTACATCCCGGTTCCGTTCAGTGTGAACCCGCTCGCAACGCTCGGGAACGTGTCTGACGGGTAACTGCTGTAGGTTGCTGTACCGACGGTGTTGAACTTAAGCAGCTGGTTATAGTCATGCATGCTCATGGGGCGCGCCGTCGTGAGGGTCTCATGGGCCCACGATTGAAAGGCCTGAGGCGACACCGCCTTGATGTTAAAGGTCATCTTTTCGAACCCAACGCCTGAATACTGACCGCTGCGTCCCGCATAGACGCCCTCTTTATTCGCTTCCAACCACAGCGGCAAGACGCGGTTGGGCATGGTGTACTCCATACCACCCAGCTGTGGCACCCAGAAGGTATTCATGGGGGAGTCGGCGGTCAACTCGAACAGCACCGGCACCCCGGCCGGAATGACGGCGTAGTTGACCGTGGCCACGTGCTGACCGGGATATTGGAACAGCCACTTCCAGGTCAGCGAGGTTACATCGATAACCACGGGCTTTTGGGTGCTCTTGGGCAGGCGGTCTAAAGCATACGTCGTCTTAACGGTGGGTATGGCAATGACCGTCAGCAACACCGCCGGCAACACCCACCACAGGGTCTCCAACCACTTATGACTGTGCCAGTCAGGACGGTATGGCGCAGTATTGCCTGGTTTGTCACGAAAACGAATGATGGCATAGAAAAACAAGACAAAAACTACCGCAATCACGATCGCCATAGCAATGGAAGCCAAAATGATTAAGTGCAGTTCCTTCTGTCCTACTGGACCGGCTGGCTTCAGCAGGACATACTGCTGTCCACAGCCTGCACTCAACAGACCTGCCACCATGGCGACGAGGATGAGTTTGCGATAGGGTCGCTTGAACCGCATCGGAAACATGTGAAAACCACCTCTACGAAGATTCTGCAATACCGACGGCTCGCCCAACACTCTCCGAATTGCCGGAAAATACCGACGCTGCGGAAAAGTTATTTAACACTTGGTAACTTTTACGGCCAAGCAATCGTTAGATTACTTGACTTGGAGTATAACAATGTTGAATCCTGGAATCAATCAATCGAGACATGAGAAAAGGGCCTCGATTGAGGCCCTTAGCCTATTCGCGGATCCCGCCCACCAGGTTTGGCGGGCGGAGATCCTTTCCCGCCGCTTCGCGTCGGCGCGTCTTGACCCGATCGGTTCCGATCGCGCTTCCACCGACGTCGGCGCAGAGGCCCAGGAAAGATTAATACGGTAGGAGAGAGACGCCGGATAGGGGACCACGCCGCGGAGTCCTCGCGCCGTTCCACGAACAAGACCACTAACCCCAGAATGCCCACGAATGCCCACACAGCAACGACAATCCACCAAACGGACAACCCCATTGCGTGATGCACCGTCTGCGGCATCGGCTCACCTCCCTCCTCATCACTACGATACGACCATCGCGCCGAAAATGGCACTGCCGCCAAATGACGCATTTTTCTTGTTGACAAACCTTTCTGTAAAATGCGACAACCATGATCAAAGGAGGGACGCAGCATGAACTTTGCCCATTTGGTCGATGGCATTGCCGAGGCGGCGCCGCATCGCACGGCGCTTTTCGTAGTTCACCCAAACAGTCCCGAGGAACAGATCCCGTATCACCAGCTGCGCGAAGAGTCCAACCAGTTGGCTCATGGATTTCGCGATTTGGGCGTAGCGGCAGGTTCTCGTGTTCTGGTGCTGTTGGGCCGGGGTTCGTGGCCCTATCGGGTGTATCTCGCCTTGCTCAAATGCGGCGCCGTGATTATGCCAGGATCAGACCTTCTGCGTGCCTCGGACATTTTGTATCGCGCGGAACACGGCGAGGCGCGCGTTATCATTGCCGATCCATCGCTTCACCCGATAATCGAGGAGATTCGGGCCAAGCTTCCCCACGTGGTCCATTACGTCACCTCCAGCGAAAACCCTCCCGAATCCTGGATCTCTCTCACCCAACTATTGAAGGCGGGGAGCACGAGGCCGTTGTCCGTCGATGTCAGGCCGGATGATATGGCCTTTTTGTCGTACACCAGCGGGACCACTGGAGGACCCAAGGGTGTCATTCATACCTATCGTTGGCCCTTCGAACACTTGAAGTCCGCGGGAACCTACTGGTTTGACGCTGAACCTCGCGATTTAGCGTGGGCCACTGCGGGACCGGGTTGGGCCAAGTGGATATGGAGCCCGTTTGTTTCCGTATTGGGCAATGGTGCCACCGGATTTGTCTACACCGGCCGTTTCGATCCAGAGACCTATCTTCGCTTGATGCAGGACTATCGGGTCACGCTGTTGTGCGCCACCCCGACGGAATATCGCCTCATGGCCAAAGTGCCGCGTCTAGACCAATACCGGCTCACGCTGCGCTCAGCCACGTCGGCCGGTGAACCCCTCAATCGTGAGGTCATTGAAACATTTCGCCGTCAATTTGGCGTGACCGTGCGGGACGGTTACGGCCAGACGGAAAGCACCCTGCTGGCTGGCACGCTGAAAAACATGCCAGCCCGGCCCGGGTCCATGGGAAAACCCTTTCCGGGCGCACCCGTCACCGTGGTCACCCCCGATGGGCGTCCGGCGGCCCCCGGGGTCATCGGTGACATTGCCGTGCACAAGAATCATCCTGCCCTCTTTCACGGGTATCTCAACGATCCCGAACGCACCCGGACTTCCTTCCGTGGGGATTGGTACATTACCGGAGACCAAGGGCGTCTGGATGAAGACGGTTATATCTGGTTCGAGGGCCGGGCGGACGACATTATTATTTCGGCCGGATACACCATTGGACCGTTCGAAGTTGAAGATGCGTTGGTCAAGCATCCCAAGGTCGCTGAATGCGCCGCTGTAGCCAGTCCCGATCCCGAGCGCGGCCACATCGTCAAGGCCTTCGTCATTCTTCGCAATCCGGACGATGCGAGCGACCCGCAACTCACTCACGAATTGCAAGAGTTCGTGAAACGCACCACAGCTCCTTATAAATATCCCAGAGCGATCGAATACGTCACAAGTCTGCCGAAAACGGCCAGCGGCAAGATTCGGCGGGTGGAATTGCGACAACGCGAGACGTCAGGACCCGGCCCCCGCTAGGGGGGCCCGGGCAGAGCGAGCCTGCTCCCGGCCAAACCGCCAGGCTAAGAGTCCGGTGAACGCGAGCAGGATGCCCAGAAGCCCCCACCCCCAGTTAAAGTGATGGGTGGTGTCCACAAAAGCCCCAAACAGGGGAGGAAAGATTGCCGAGCCTAAGAAGGCGGACGTGCCCACACTGCTCATAGCGAAGCCCGAATGTTCGGGAGGCACCGATTCACCAGCCCATGTCATGGTCAGGGCGTTCCAGCCCACCGCCCCCGCACCGAAGAAAAACCACACCAGGGCTAACAGGAGAAACGGGACAGATGCCGGGAGCAGCGCAACGACCCACGACATCACGGCGCCCGTGGCCGCGCAGCCTACCAAAACCAGGGTTTTACTCCCACCCAGCCGGTCACTAATGGTACCCGTCACGACGCGGCCGACGCCGCCCCCCAACTGGGCTGCCGCGACAATCAGTCCGGCGGCCGCCAGACTCAAATGATGCACCCGGTGCAGGTCGCTCAAGCTGAACCCCAACAGCAAATACTGACCCGATACGAGCAACACAGCAATGAGAGCTGGACGCCAGATGCCTGCAAGAACGGCCCGATTCCGCCCGCCCCCCTCCGGCGCCGGCACGGCCCGCGGCGGACGAGGATGGGGCCGCATGACTGCGCTAAATGTCCATCCGAAAACTAACAGCTCGATGAAAAATACCCAAAAGACATCATGAAAACCTAAGCTGCGCACCAACCGCGGCAGGAGGCTGGCCGAAAGCAGCGCCCCCAACGGCACTCCCGTTTGACGAATGCCCATCACCATTCCCCGGGGGCGATCCTGGAAGGCCGTAAATACCGCTTTGGTACCTGACGCCGGGGCCACCGCCAAGGCTGCCCCCAAGACATACAGCAGGAGAAGGAGCGCCAAAAATCCGGTAACCTTCAGAAGACCCAAGCTCAGTAAGGCCATAAACCCGGTGCCGAAGAACAACAACCGGCGCGGCCCGATGCGGTCAGCAACCGCGCCCATGATTACCATGGACGTAGTAACTCCCAGCGACAGCGCAGTCGTTACCAAACCCATTTGTGCCAACGTCAAATGGTAGAGCTGAGCAAAAAAGACGCCCATCACAACAATCCCTTGCTGGACGAAGGACATGCCCGTCTGGGAAAGCGTGGCCGCTGCCAGGAACGGAATGGGGCCCACCCGGGCCCGAAACCCTTGTTTCTCGAATGTCTTGGACATGCGGCTCAGTGCGGCAGGCTGCCAAGCAGAGCCGCGAGAGCCTCCGGTCCCTCCTTAGCCGCATCTTTGAGTCGTTCCACGTCCATCAAATTGAGGGTGCCGGTTTGCTGCGCGTCGCCTGTCGCTCCTTGGTCCCCCAGATGCTGGATCTCCCGTCGGAGACTCAATTCGTCGCTGGCTACAATCACGACCTGTCCGTCATCTTCCAACATTACCATCCACAGCATGGTCTGCGACGTGGCCACATCATAGGGTTTGAGGTAATCCGTCGCTTCACCCGTCGTGAATGCCAATACGCCTTCATGGAGCGATTCCGATGTCTCCGGCAAAAGCTCCGCCAGGGCCTCCAAGTCGTATACCGGCAACGCCGCAAAATAATACGGATGCATAGATAAATACTGGTTCAAATCAGCGTCTGGCAGGCGTCGCTCGGACGTGATATCCCAGCGACGGATGCGCCAATGGCTTGCCGCATCGCGCGCCGCCTCGACAGCCATCACGCGGTCCCACACCGCGCCATCACGCAGGTACCACCCGTAAAGAGTCATCCGGGCCGCCCGGTCTTCATCAATGTTGGGCTCCACGTCCAGCCGCCACAACCGCCCAAGATCCGGACGACGCGTCATTTGCTCGTCAATATAATCCAGCACATCGTTGGGGCGAAGGGATGGGTCCAATAAATCGTAAGCCAGCAGCAAATCCCCGGCACTAAGTGCGTTGCCCTCCGCCAGTACGACCTCCCTGGCTGTCGGCATGTCGCGTTCCAATGCATAGGCCGCATCAATCCAAGGGATGACCTCCCGTCCACCAGCCAGCACCATCCACAGGCCAACCCCGATCATCCCGTCGAACGGAAACCGGTTGTTGACCGCCGATTGCACCATGCCCGCAGCGGTGATAAGACCCAAAGCGTGGTCAAGGTCGACGGGTTGCCAGGCGGCGTCATCGTATCCCGACGAACTTGCTTCCTCGGTCACAAAATAGACTTCGCCCACCTCGCCAATGGCATAGGAGATATGCCAGATCGCTTCAATACCCTCATACTCGCCACCCCAACGCATGCGCAGGGTGACATGGGAATCGTGCAGTCGATGATAGGACACCAAAATTTCCTCAATCTGATCTTTGGGCGGATACCACGAGTATGGAGACAAATATTGAACGGCCTTTGGTCCGGCATTCCGGGCGCGTTCCATGACCTCCTGGCCCAGATCCTCGCGCTCGGAGTGCTCGCTCAACGTCACCAAAATGCGCCCCATGAGGGCAAACATCTCAGGCTCGTCAGGCAGCTCGTCAATTAACCGAACCAAATCCTCGCTGGCAAAACTCCGGACCACGATGTCAGCCAGCTGGTCAACCCCGCCGGGCACCCAAACTGCCTCTTTCATGGCCCCCAAAAACGCATCGCCGGGCAAACCCAACATCTCGCGAAGCGCCGTCAAAACTCGGGATCTCTTGCTGTCCTCTCTATCCTTAGGCATACGCGGCCTCCTGTCTTTCCCATCCTACCACAGCCCAGACAGGAGACCGCGCTCTTCAACTGATCCTGGACATCCTAGCGAAGCGCGGCCCTACCGCGACCCGACTGACGCCTTAACTCTGGGGTCCCCAGCTGAGGGCATTGCGGCTTAAGAGGCGCCAAATCCACCGCCACAGGAACCACAAGGGCACGCCGAACACCAAAGCTCCGACATATAGGCGGGCTTGGGAACCAGCATTTGGAATTGTGAGAGCTGCGACGAACATCCCTGACAGGATGGCTAAGAACGCATACCAGAAGTTCCAAAGTTGTGGATAATAGAACGGGTCGTGAAACCGTTCCATGGGAGTGCGCTGCCACCATACAAGCGCCCGCCAGCCCACAAACAACGCCAATGCGGCGAAGTAGCCTGCATAGAGAACGGCGACCCAGCCTGTCGGACGACCATCCGTGAGCACCGAAAACCAACGAATATCTATGAGCGTCGTTTCCCACCCCGTAGCCGTTGCCAGCGACAGCCGCTGGCCGAACCCCAGGGTCAGTTGGAAAACCACCGAATCTACAATACGCGGCAACATCACCCATAGCAGCGATGCCAGGGCGGTGAAGAAGACGCTGCCCATGGCCGCCCCGAACGACACGGTCACCATATACAAAGCGACTGCCGAACAGAGCGACCACAACGCGGCAACCACCAAGGGTCCAATCAATCCCGCCTGGCCGATGGCCAAAGCAATGAATGCCAGAGTCACGAAGAGCAGAACCCACACTCCCGTGATCGTGAAAATGCCCAATCGAATTTTGGCCATCAGGAGAGCGCGGCGCGACACAGGTCCCTCCATGGAGGTATCCAAACCGCCACGGCTGCGATCGTTCCAAAACACGCCCAAAGCCAACAGTCCAGCTAGCGCTGTAATCCAGCCGTTCATGGGACCGAGGCCTGCGTTGTCTCCGACGATAGCCCGCAGTTCAAGCAGCTCGCCACCGGGGCCTCCGATGCTGGTCGACAAAATGAGAATCCACGGAAACAACATCACAGCGGCCGCGGTAATATACAGAGACCGGTTTACCCGCCATTCGCGAAAGCTGACCGCATCCCGCATCCATTGCCCTTTAGGCGTCCCACGCCAAGGTATCACGCGAATAGCCCTCCTTTTCCAACACCATGCGGAAGATCTCTGCCAAATCCATATCTATGGGTTCTACCAACAGGGCTCCGGCCTCCCGAAAATGCGCCGCGACCGGCTCCAGCGGCCCTTCCACCGTGACCAGCGCAACTTGTCCGCGCTTCTCTACGTGGGCGATATGCGGTTGCGCAAAGACAGCGTCTGACCACTCCCCGTCCGCGACCACCTGCAATCGGTGCATGTGTCCCTTGAGGCTCTCCAAGCTGCTATTTAAGACGAATCGCCCTCGATACAGGACAGACACGCTGTCCGCCAACCGCTCCACATCCTCAATATTGTGGGTAGCCAGCACCATGGTGGTACCTTCGGCGGCCGCCATGTCCATCATCAACTGCAGCACCTGCCGCTTGACCACCACATCCATCCCATTTGTCGGCTCGTCCAACAACAGCAACGCGGGCCGGGCCGCGATGGCCCCTGCTAATTGCAAGCTCGCCTGCATGCCAGTGGACAAAGACCGAATGATCGAACTTGCACTAATCTCCATAGCCTCTACGAGGTGCCGAGCCCGCCGCTCGTCCCAGCGGTCATAGAGAAGCCCCATATAGTGGAGCCACTCATCCACCCGAAAGTGGGGAGGCAGGCTGCGGCCGGTGGCTACATAGTGCACGTGCTGGCGCAAGTCGGCATT
This sequence comes from Bacillota bacterium, assembly GCA_021799435.1. GTDB lineage: Bacteria > Bacillota > Sulfobacillia > Sulfobacillales > Sulfobacillaceae > Sulfobacillus_B. The sequence goes on from JAJZAN010000080.1 coordinate 9,349, forward strand.
CTCTCGCCCCAACTGCTGGTCCAAGACTTCAATGCGGCCCTGGTCTGGCCAAAGCGTGCCTAGCGCGAGCCGCAACAAGGTGGTCTTGCCCGCCCCGTTGGCTCCAATCAGGCCGTGAATGCTTCCCGCATCGACTCGCCAGTCGACGTGGTTCAGTGCCATCTTGCCGCCGAATACCTTGGTGACGTCCGACATCTCGATTGCCGGTCTCATGACTCCTCCCGCCCCCTCTCTTGGTCCCATTCATGGACTGCGCTTTTCATCAGTGTCATCAGGTCTTGGCTCGTCATTTGCAGGTGATGGGCCTCGACCCACAATTGCTTCATGATGTCTTTCATGTGTGCGACCCGCTCGGCCCGGTCCGGCGTGGAACCCGGCTCGGCCACAAAAGTTCCTCGACCGCGCACGACTTCAATCACGCGCTCCCGTTCCAATTCTTGATAAGCCTTGGCGACCGTATTGTGGTTCAGCGTCATCAAGCCGGCCAACTCCCGCACGGAGGGCAAGCGTTCACCGCCCTGAAGGACGTTTTTGGCCACGGCCTCTTTAATGCCGTCCACAATCTGCTGATAAATGGGGGTGGGCGACCGAGCATCTATGCGAAACCACATGGCGAACCTCCTGGGAAACCTTTTGGTGAGTCTCCAGCGTGTCTGCGTGTACCATAACAAGCGGTACACTTGAACGGTACACCGCCCCAAGAGTCGTGTCAAGACCACGGAGATTACGGGACCAGGAGAATTTTCAACGCTTGGCGATCGGCAAACATTTGGTAGCCGCGGGGGCCTTCCGCTAACGGCATCCGTTCGGTGAAGAGGTGCTCCGGATGCAGGCGCCCGTGTTTCAATAGTTCCATGACGGTGGACGCCACAGCGGGAACGTTGGCTTTCCCGGCTTTTAGCGTCAGGTCCTTGGCAAAAAGCCGGGCCATAGAGACGGGAACCGCCCGCTCCGTATACACCCCCGCGGAGGATACGGTCCCAAATCCTCGCACCAACTGCAGGGCGAGCGCAAGTCCTGTTTCACTGCCCACCGCCTCGACCACAGCATCAGCCCCACGGCCGCCGGTCAATGCCCGTATCTCACGCACGGCCGATGCGTCTGCCAGCACGGGAATGGCCCCCCGCGAGCGAGCACTCTGAAGCCGTTCCGGTACCACGTCGAGGGCCGCCACCTGTGCTGCCCCCATTAAGAAGAAGAGCTCCACCGCCAACAGCCCTACCGGTCCCAATCCCACTACCACACCGGTTTCACCGGGCTTGATATTGCTTCGCTCAACGGCAAAGTACGCGGTGGACAGCACGTCACCCACAAAAATCGCCGCCTCATCGCTGACCCCGTCCGGGATCTGGATGAGCGTGTTGTCCGCATAGGGAATTCGAGCGTATTCGGCTTGCGTTCCCGGCAAGTCTCCGAGATCCGGACCAAACCCAAACATGGCCGAATTTGGGCATTGCGAGAACAGGCCGCGCCGACACTCCCAGCACTGACCGCATGCCGTAAAAAATGACCCCGTGACCCGGTCGCCAACTTTAACACGGCGCACCTCAGCGCCCACGTCGGTCACGACCCCCACGTACTCGTGGCCAATCGGAACCCCCGGTGCGATGTGGGCAATGCGTCCCCGATAGGCGTGCAAGTCCGAACCACAGATTGCGGAGGCCGCCACCTTAATAATAGCGTCCTGGGGATTCAGTAATTTCGGCTCGGGTACCGATTTTACACACACTTCCCCGACCGTGGGCAACGTCAATGCTTTCATGAGCTGTCTCCCTTCCTTCAATCGAACCGCCGCGGGTCGAGCGGCGCCAGCCAGTCCTCATCTCCCACTATCCCATGGAGCAGATGTTCGGCGGCCATGTACGTATTCGTACTGCCATGCCCGTTAAATCCCGCCAGCACCAACTGACGAGGGGTCCACGGCCCCACTAGAGGAAGACGGTCAGGCGTAAATCCCATAATACCTGCCCATCGGTAGTCCACCGCCACGGGCCGACCGACAATCCGATCGGAAAGCCATTGGTCCAGCGCTTCCTGAATACGAGGATTCAACGCCAATGTGTCCGAGGACTCGCGGTCCACATCCAAATTCCGAAATCCCCCTAACGCGATGCGCCCGTCCACGCGCTGGTGCCAATACAGATAACCCCAGTCTGCGCTGACCGCCCACGTGTAGGGCAAGGGGTCAACCGGTTCAGAGACAAGCATCTGGCCTCGCGTGGGGACAACTGCCGCCGCGAGCGGGGGAATGAGTCGACCCAAGGACGCATTAACTGCTAGGACCGCATAATCGGCCTCGACCTGGCCGCGATCCGTCCGCACCGCCACTGATCCGGATTCCTCTCGGATATCGCGCACCAAAGACCGTCCAAACACTGTACCGCCTCGACTCTCGACAGCACGCACGAGCCAACGGACGAGTTTCATCGGCTGCCAACTGCCATCGCTGGGATAGACCAGACCGCCGGGCCAAGAATGTTTCAGAATACCGGGAAGGTCTGCACCGGAGACGAGACGGCTCGGAAATCCATGAGCCGCGAGCCAGGCAGCACTCGCCTTCAGCATCTCCCACTCCGTATGATCCCCGGGCAGCACCAAACATCCGTCCTGCTTCAAGTCGCTCGCCCCCATGGCGCGAGCGGCAGCCTGCCGTATCGCCTCCTGGGCACGAATGACCCGGCGGTAGAGATTCACGGATAGGCCCTCTCCCCACTGCTGCACCGCATCCCTCGGCGACAGGGCCAACCCGCCGGTCATTAATCCGCCGTTTCGGCCACTCGCGCCGTAACCAGGGGCTTCTCCGTCCAGCACCATCACTCGAAAGCCACGTTGGGATGCCAAATATGCGAACCATAGGCCGGCGAACCCTGCCCCAACCACGACCACATCGGCCGTGGTGCGGCCCTGCAGGGGACCGGAACTCAACAGCATGTCTCCCTGCCAATAGCTTCGCACGGTGTGGCCACTCCTTCGAAGATGCGATGCCTCTTGCTTCGACGGGGCTGTGGCCCTTTCCTGCCCTCACGCCCTGACCCTAAGATGGTGCTCAGTCAACGCAAATCGCTTGACAATAGGGTCTTAAGGCCCAATATTGGATCGACAGGATTGGTTCGAAAATTCACACGGGATAGGACGTGAATTATCATTAGCCAGCTCAACCCGTCATCTGAGCGTCTTTCATTGGAATCAACCGATTTTGACCATGTGTGGCATCCGTTAACCCAGCATCAAGGAGCCCGTCCACTCATCATTGCGCGTGGGAACAAATCCTGGGTGTACGACGTGGACGGTCGTCCCTTTTTGGATGCAGCGGCCGGACTCTGGTGCGTCAATGTGGGCTATGGTCGTCAAGAGCTTATCGACGCTGGCACACGCCAATTGTCCGAACTCGCGTATTATCCTCTGACCCAAAGCCACCCAGCCGCCATTCAATTGGGAGAACGGCTGGGCGACATTCTGCCGCATACGCCCCACTTCTACTTTTCCAATTCTGGCTCAGAAGCGAACGAGGTGGCCTTCAAGCTGGTGCGTCAATACTGGCGCCAGCAGGGGCGGCCGGACAAGGTGAAGATTTTGTCTCGTCACCGCGCCTATCATGGATCGACTCTGGGGGCTTTGTCCGCCACGGGACAAGCCGAACGCCGCCGCGATTACGGTCCTCTGGCGCCCGGATTCATCCAGGTCGCAGCGGCCTACTGCTATCGCTGCCCCTTTGGCGAAAGCGATCCCCATGCCCCCCATCAATGTGCCCTCGACTTCGAACGGCGCATCCGTATGGAAGACCCGGAGACGGTGGCTGCCATCATTGTGGAACCAGTGGTCGCCGGTGGCGGTGTGCTGGTGCCGCCTGACGACTACCTGGCACAGGTGGCGGGCATTGCGCAAAAGTATGACGTCAAGTTGATTGTCGATGAGGTAGTGACCGGTTTCGGCCGCACGGGAGACATGTTTGCTCATGTCGCCTACGGCATCAAACCGGACATCGTCACCATGGCGAAGGGGTTGGCGAGCGGTTACATGCCCATTGGAGCAACAGCCGTCAGCGAGGACATCTTCCAAGCGTTTATGGGCGACCCCGACAGCGGCCGGCACTTCCGACATGTCAACACATTCGGCGGACACCCTGTTGCGGCCGCTGTATCACTCGCGAACATCGACGTCATTGAACAGGAGGATCTCGTAGGGCGCAGCCGCGAGCAAGGTGATATTCTGCTGCGTCAACTGAAAGAGTCGCTCTCCAGCTTGCCATGGGTGGGGGATATCCGCGGCCGCGGGTTGTTGGTCGGCATCGAGTTGGTCCAAGATCAGAGCGGCAAGACGCCCGTTTCCAATACTTTCATGCGCTCCATGGCGCGTTTCTTGATTGATCATGGCATCCTGGCCGGCAAAGCCACCGACGTGGAAGCCTCGCACAACAATGTGCTCATCTTTGCCCCGCCCCTCATCATCACTGACGAAGAGTGCGAGCAATTGGTGGACACCGTGGGACGGGGCATTGCCGAGGTTGGGGCTAAGGTGCTTTAAGGCAACTTGGACAATGGTATGAAGTGATTCACGAGCCCCAGTACGGTCACGTGGTATCCAAGAGCGGCCGTATGATAGATACTGAAGAGAAGATAATTGTCGCGCACTGTGCTGGAGGCCAGCGCGGACTCCAGACTGCCAGGGAACACGGATGACAACGCTCCCAAAATTCCTGAAGCATGGGTCCGGATTTCTTGAACCGCCCATGCCGTATAAAGCGGCATGGGCGGGTTGGTGAGGGCCAGCATCACCAACACAAAGGCCGCGACAGCCCATTTTATTCCGCGCACGGATACCCCCCACTCCATCTGTCTGACCTCATTATGCCCAAGGTTAGCCGATCCTCAGCAAACCTTTAGGATCTGTCAGGAGATCTTCAATGTCACGGCCCGCGTCCCATGTTACGATGGCCATGACGAGCTGTCCGAGGCAATTCCGAATTGCCTCGCTACACGCATTTCTAGCGTGGAATAAACTCCAGAGAGGGGTTTTTGCGTGCCTGAGCCGAACTTCCTAATTCTCGGAGCACCGCGCTCTGCCACGACATTCCTGTACCGAGCGGTCAACGAACACCCAAAAATTTTCATGAGTACTGTCAAAGAACCAGGGTTTTTCTCTCATGACCAACGCGCACCGGAATGGGTGTCTCCCATGGGGGTATCCAATCATATCCGATCGTGGGATGAGTATGTCCATTTATTCGATGGTAGTGAGAGCTATCCCTTGCGCGGCGAGGCGTCAACCACATATCTAGCGGACGGCCATGCTGCCGAGCGCATCAAAGCACGATTAACAGAACCTCCGCGCATGATCGCGATTTTGCGCAATCCCGTTGACCGCGCCTATTCTCATTATATGTATCACCGCATGTTGCACACAGAACCTGCCGAGTGTTTTGAAGATGCCTTGGCCGACGAGGCTAATCGCAGCCGGAAAAACTGGAACATCCTCTGGAGATATCGGGAAGCAGGACTGTACGGCAGTCAAATTGCCCGTTACTACGACTTATTTGGCAAAGACCAGCTGCTCATCTTGTTAACAGAGGATTTCCAAGACCAAGCCTGGGTCATGAAGCGCGTATTCGATTTTTTGGGATTGGACAACGCGGTTCCGATAAAACTAGAGGGTAAAGTGAATCAGTCCGGCGTCTCTAAAGGCTCCATGGCTTCATGGATCCTGAAGAGTCGCAATCCCTTGAAGCTCATTGCTCGGCGCATTCTACCAGCCCCCATGCGTTCACATCTCCGCGACCAACTGACGGACAAACCGCCCGCAATGCTGGCTAAGACCCGCCGGGAGCTGGAATCTTTTTACCGCGATGACATTTTGCGCACGCAGAAGCTTATTGGACGAGACCTCAATGGCTGGCTCCAGGCTTCCTTCGACAACGCTTTCAGCCGTGGTTCGTGACATGACTACCGGCTGGATGTCCTGCCGGTAAACCCATATTTTTGAACCAAACCTTCAGGCGTCCCACAGGTTGGGACGCTACAATGCGTGATGGGGTGAAA
>JAJZAN010000081.1 GCA_021799435.1 Bacillota bacterium
TCCGATCTGATGTCACCGGGGACGTTTCCTCTCCCTCAGCAACGATGATTTTTCTCGGGATTCATAAGGTGGCTAATCGGGGAAATCACAGGCATTGTCCTTTAGAGTTGGATTGTGGTCAGAATAGCGAGGGAACTCCAACAAGTCAACAGAACGGTTGAGATGTGTGGGGGATTTGCCAGTCAGCAGGCCCATTCCTGCCTCAATATCGGCTGTGAATGCGCGGAGGCCACGTCGCGATCGGAGTATAGACTATGGTCATGTATTGTTCTCATACGTTTCCCGTAAGTCACGATTCATTATGAGAAGGCTCTGCCTGGCGGATCGCCAGTGGAAGGGGAGGGCACTATGGATAGAGATACCGATGTTTTTTGGGGCGCGCTGTGCGGCACGATTGTGGGATTTATTGTGGCTAAAGTCTACGAGGCGTGGGCTATTCTCTTCAGCCGCTATGGTGTGCACAGCGGGTTTTACTTCAATGGACCGGTCAGCACGCCGTTATGGGTGCGAGCAAGCCAAAACCCGCTGCTGGTCACGGTGGTGGTCGTCATCCTTTATGGAACTCTCGGCGTTTTGTTCGTGCTGTATCTCCATCGTCGGCAACCGTAGTTCAAAACTTGCAGCGGCACCCAATGCGCTTGATGTGGCTTAAGAACCGGCGGCTTGGCGTCATCCTGGTACTCTGTGCCCAGATTAGGCGCCCAACTCGGGACACGGATGGGGGTCCATGGGTAGATGGGGATCTCTGCTGTGAATGGGTTCTCTCTCAAGTCCCTCATCAAGAAGAGTGATGAATGGTTTGCTGATCTTTGCGGCCGGTTGGGCGCACGTCCTACACTGGTACAGAACTCGAGGAGGTGGAGCAATGGCTGAACGGCTGGCGGCGTTCGACCGGGTTTGGTTTTCCTATGATGGACGTCCGATTCTCGAAGAGGCATCACTGGCTTTGTCTACCGGTGAAGTGGTGGGGCTCTTGGGGTTGAATGGAACTGGAAAGACGACCACCATGCGCCTTATCGCCGGAATTTTGGATCCTGAGCGTGGGGCGGTGGAGCGAACCTACCGACGATTGGGCTACTTGCCGGAAGAACGGGGCCTATACCGGCGATTGACGGTGGAGCGATATCTTCGGTTTGTAGGGGAGCTGAATGGCTTGCCCAAGGCTGATTTGCGGCCTGCGGTGGATCGGCTCATGGAGCAATTCCGCCTGGAAGAGTACCGAGGCCGCCGTATTGAAGCGCTGTCCAAGGGAAATCAGCAAAAGGTGCAGCTCGCCGCGACCCTGGTGCCATCGCCGGACTTAATGCTGTGGGACGAGCCTTTTTCTGGACTGGACGCGTTGAACCAGGACTTGCTGCTGGACGTACTGAGGGATCTGAGGAGCCGGGGGGTGGCGGTGTTGCTGTCTACGCACCGTCTGGATGACTTGGAGCTCCTCGCCGATCGGACATATATCTTGGCCAAAAAGCGCTTTGTGGAGTACATACCGCCGCGTCAGCCTGCTGGGTACCGGGTCCGCTTCGATCAGGATGGCGCGGATCGGAGCATTGAAGTGGCTTCTGATGAATTGCCCAGCCAAGTGCAGGAATGTGCGGCTCATGGCTGGCCGGTGCTGTCTGTTACGCCCAAGACGGGATTGGAGAGCATCTTTCGCGAGCTCTTGGGAGAGGGGGCCTAAAAGGTGTGGAATCAGATCGGCGCGGTGTTTCGCCGTGAAGTGTCAGAACGCATCACCCGTCCCGGGTACTGGGCCACCACGGCACTGGGAATCGTGGTGATGATTGCGTTGGTGGTGGTGCCCAGTCTCATCGCCAAGGGACTGCACCCGTCCCTGACGGTGGGCAGTTTGCATGTGCCGCATGCGGTGTTGATGGCGGCCGCTCCACCCGGAACCACCTTAAAGATCCTGCCCATTGCCTCATTGGCCGACGGCATCGCCCGCATCCGCCATCATAATTTGGCGGGGTTCTTTGCTGCCCGTGGCGGGCATTGGGCCTTTTATGGACAGGTTAATACCGGCATTAGCAGTATGATTGCCCAGCTCAACCGTGATGCCCTGGTCCATGCCCTGCCTCCCCGTTTGTTGGCGGCCTTGGCAGCGGCTGAAGCTCATTCTCAGGTGCAAGTCGTGTCGGTGTCGCCGGGATTCGGGCTCATTGTCCGCTCGGTGGCCATTTATGCCTTGGATGTCATCATGATGGTGGTGGTGATGACGTACGGAGTCTTTATAGGCATGTCGGTGGTGGAAGAGAAGGAGAGCCGTCATGCCGAGATGCTGATGGCTTGGACTCGTCCCGTGCGCCTGCTGATGGGCAAGATTCTGGGTTTCTTTGCCTTAGCCTTTATTCAGGTCGCGTTGTGGAGCGTCAGCGGGTTGATCGCCTTGTCCGTCAAGACTCATCATTTCTCGGTTCAGGGGCTCTCTCCCTCGTTTTTAATCTTGTTTCTGGTGTGGGCCGTTATCGGGTATCTCCAATACAGCACCGCCTTTGCGACCTTGGCATCGCGGGCTCAGCGCAGTCAAGAGATGAACCAAGCGGTGATGCCCCTGTCGCTGATCGCCATGTTGGGGTATATGGGCTCAGCCATCGCTTTGGGTCATCCGGGGGGCGTTGTGCAAACCGTCATTCACATGGCGGCCTTTGTACCATTTTTGGCACCCATGCTGGCTTTAGCGCTGTTGCAACTGGGGGGTATGCCATGGTGGCAGGTGCTCATCGACGTCGTCTGGCAGTTGGTATTTTGGGCGGGCCTGTTGCGGGTGGCGGCGCGTCTCTTCCACCGCCACCTCTTGAACTATCAGTCCAGCTTGCCTAAGCGGCGCAGATTTTTCCGCAGGGCGGGCTGAGATTACGGTTGGCTGGACGGCTCGGTTTCATTTTGAGCCGGCAGCGGCGAACGACCGTGATGGGCTCCTTCGTAATGCTCCAGCAGCGACTGGTGTTTGGTCCACAGCGGACCGAAGTGGGCGGATGCTCCAGCAATCGGCAGAGCGGCGATCCCCGCCAGGAGGATCGCCGCTTTCATAAATTTCGGCGTCATCGTATACCCCTCCCCAAACTATGGTGCGGGTAGTATGGCTTGCGAGACCGGATTTATGCAAATCTCAATGGCTGCTGTGGTTGGCCGGCGGACGGACCATGAACGGCTTGACCGCGTCGACCAGCAGTCGGGCATAGGCTTGCGCACCGGTGGGATTCAAATGCACGCCGTCTGGATAGAACCAGCCATTTTCGTTCGCGCTGGCCTGATACCAGTTGACCAGCGTGACCTGGGGATCAGTGCTGGCCACCTGAGCCAACAAGTGGTTCACCACGTCCTGCCAGGGCATCGGCACTCGGGTGTTAATCATGATAACCTGGCGGGTCGGCCCCAGGGAGTGGAGCAGGGACATCAACTGTGCCCTGGTGTATGGTCCGTTGTTGCCTAATTCCAAAATGACAACCTGCCCCAATTTGTGCTCAGCCTTTAAACGGGCGATAACGGGCGGCGTTTGAATCAATTGACGACCCACGTGGGCGCTGACGACGATGCCGGGCAAGTCCTGCTTAAGATACGGTTCGGCGTCGACCATCACCGAGTCTCCGATGGCGGTGACGCTGGCTCCGTCGGGGGATGGCGAGGTGGCAGGCGCACTGCTCGAATGGCTCGGAGATGACGGGCTGGCCTGACGCGGCGCTCCCGATGGAGGGGCGGATGGATGACTCGGGTTGGCCGACGATCCACCCACGTGCACGTGATGGTTGTGGTGGCCGAGACCAATGGTGGATGGTCCGGGTGCACCGACCGGCATTGCTTCCACCCAGCCAGAAAGCCCGCCAATAGACAAGGCCAATATTCCCAGAAGTCCTGCGCTAGCCGCCCACGTGGACCAGCGGAGGGTGCCCCGCAGCGAGCGCCGAGTACGCCAACGCTCCACGGCCCGGCCAATGGCGCCTTGGCGGATGGGCTCTTCAATGAAGTGCCAGCTCAGAGATGCCAAGGTAATACTGGCGGCCACTTGCAACCCAGCCCGGAGGGGATTGAAGGCACCGGTGTTAACCGTCGGACTGGTCAACACGATGACCGGGTAATGCCACAGATAGATGCCGTACGACCGTACCCCAATCCACCGCAACGGCTTCCAACCTAAAATTTTACCGAGACGGCTGGCGGGATGGACGACGGCTGCGATTGTGGCCGCGGCAGCCAACGATAGCACAACCAATCCGCCGCGGTAGAGGAATGTCTGGTATTCGTTGGTTTGCCAAACCATCCAGAGGATGCCCGCCAGACCGGCGATTCCGATGAGGTCCAACGCCCAGGGGGCGCGCCGTGCAGGCGGCTTGACGTTTCGCGAGGGCCAGGCGAGCGCCAACGCGGCGCCAATCAGGAGCGCAAATGCCCGGGTGTCGGTGCCGTAATACACCCGGCTGGGATCCGTGCCTGGCTGATACATGAGCGCCATGGCCAAGGCGGAGGCGGCAGCCAGAGCGATGGTGATGGGGATGAGCACGCTCTTCTTGCGGACAAAACGGAGACCGAAAGAGAGCAGCAAGGGCCAGATGAGATAAAACTGCTCTTCCACGGCCAGCGACCATAAATGGGTGAGCGGGGATGGAGGACCAAACTTGGCGAAATAGGAAACGTGGTGGAATACATACCACCAGTTGCTGAAATAGAGAGCTGCCGCTAAAGCGTCTCCCCGCAGGCTGACAATCTCGCCCGGCTTAAACAGCGTGACCCAGCTAATGACAACCGCCAGCATAATAAACAGAGCGGGAAGCAGCCGCCGGGCGCGACGAAACCAGAAATTCTTGAACTGAACGTGTCCATACCGTTCCCATTCGGCCACCAGCAAGTTGGTAATTAGGTAACCCGAGAGGACGAAAAAGACTCCCACGCCGAGGAGGCCGCCTGACGCCCAGCCGAGGTTGAGATGATAGGCAATGACCGCCAGCACGGCAATGGCTCGCAGGCCGTCTATGCCCGCCATGTATCGGGAACCTTTTTCGACAGGTCTTGGCATGAAACGTCAAATCCCCTTTAAGGTCCGAGTAATAACCCAATTAATTGATGGCGGATGGATGACCTGACCGTGGTTTACCGGCGCAGCCTTGCGGTGTACTCATACGGCTGCCCTGCTACTGAAAAACAGGGGGACAAGACCGGCTGAGGTCCAGCATTTTTACTGGAACTGTCGGGTCGCTTTCTCCATCGGATACACCTACATGGTTCGCGCTGGGGTCCCGATTTTTTGTCCAAAATCCTTCCATCATTCGACATTGAGCTTGGGACATATTGGTAACCTAAGATCAGGAGGCGACGTTGATAGGGTATCTTATTGAGACGTGTGACATTGACTGAGGAGGGATTCCATTGAGGAAGTGGTTTGGGACTTTGGCGGCATCCGTGCTGTTGGGGGCAGGAGTTGCCAGCAGCGTGGCGATGGCAGCAAGCCGGCCGGTCGTCCCTACACGGGCCGAGATTCTAAGCGTGATGCGCTCCTATCACGAGGCAGGAGTGCCCGACGAGACTTATCAGCCATCCTGGAAGACCGTGACTCGCAGCGACAGTAAGGGGACTGTCAACACGGCCGTGGTGGGCATGCGATGGCCCACGGCCGACGGCATGGGACAGTTGGTTTTCTTCTTTGATGGGAAGCGGTTTGTCGGGGTGAATTCCACCCACGAAGTGTATGCCGTCACCAAGATCCACGCCCGGGCGGGCGGCGGATTCGCGGTGACCTACGCAAACTACAAACCCAGCGATCCCATGGTCGATCCGACTCTACCCCCGTACACCGTGGACTACCAGGTTGGGCTCCATGGGGTGACCGCGTCGCGGCCCTTGGTTCAGACCGTGCTGGACCGGCAGACCGCCCAGCGGGAGATACTCGGATTGCCGGGTCGGGCAGAAATACTCCGCATGGCCCGCCAATATCGCGAAGTGGGGACGCCAGGAGAGACTCTGCAACCCGAATTTAACACCTGGGTTACGGCCCCGGGTCCTGCGCCGGTTCTCAGTGCCGTGATTGCCAGTCGCTGGCCGACCGCTGATGGGTACGGCCAGGTCATATTGTTCTTCCGCGGGACTCAGTTCCTCGGATTGAACTCGCTGGATGAGGCGACGTCCATCCACAAGTTGTCGCCTGACGGTCCTCATGCTTTTCAGGCCACCTTTGCCAACTACACGCCCACGGATGCTTTGGTAGACCCCACGTTGCCGCCGGTGACCGTCACGTACCACATCACGGGCAACCGCATCATACCGTCCCGATCTTTGCCCTCCGGGGTCACGAACAAGCTGGTTCTGAGGCATGACGCGGCTCAGCCCATAGCGCCCTGAAACGGGATTAGAATTCGGTCGAAAGTGACGCTTCTGTCTCGGTGCGTGATGCGCCGATATGCGGAGACGCGTCTTTTTGCGCTGTTTTGACCATGGCCAGGGCCGCACCCGCCGCCAAGCCCAGATAACGGGCCAAAATGCCCAACGGGAAGACCGTGCCCGCATACCAGTTGGCCGCTTGCTGCTCTGCCGGATCGCGGAACAGGTGCAGGATGGTCATGGAGTTGACGTAATCGATGAGGCCGACCCCGGAGAGAATGGCGAGGCTGTCCCAAGGCCACTCGGCAATGATGCCGTAAGCCATGAGCCACAGCATGTACTGGGGGGAGAAGACCTTGTTGACAAACAGGAACATGGAAAACAGCAAAGCCGCGGCTTGATACATGGAGCCGCCACGCCAGACAATCCGCACGGTCGCGATTAAGGTGATCACCACTAACGCCAGCGAGATGAGGTCCACGGCGGGCACCGAATTCAGGTGAATCAGGGCATTGTTCCACACGTCAGCGGAGACGCTCCGACCCGCGTTGTATCCGAAAAACAAAAACCAGTTGTTGAAGTTCAGCAGAGCGAAGGGAACGTTGATGACGGCGGATACCACGCCAAAAATGGCGGTCATGCGGTAAAGACGGCGGCGCTCGCCTTGGCGCCACAGCTCCACGATGATGAAGGGCAGATAGAAGAGTGGAAAGAACTTGAAAAATACCGCTGCGGCAAACATAACCGCTGAGGCATCAAACTTCTTTTGATGATAGAGCCAAGCGGCCGACACCATCAGCGCGATGCCCATGACATCCCAGTTTAACAGCCCATAGGTGAGCAAAAGCGGTGTTAAGGCAAATGCCCAAGCTTTTTGCGGACGCCACTGCACAAAGCCCCAATAGGCTGCCAAAGCCGAAATCCAGAGCAGAGTGGCTGTGACCGCATAAAAACCCACAGCGGTGGTGGCCCAAGCGGCCAGCCACATGATGACACCCATCAGCACGGGATATTCAATCGGGGTCACGATGTATGGAAGACCGTGATTAAATAAGCTGTGGTTGCCGTACAGCGCAAAGATGTCCGAATAGGCCAAATGACCGAAGGCCCAGGTTCGATAGTGGTTCAAAATAATGCCGTGTGCCACGCTCGCTGGCGGCAACAGACGGACGAAGGCCCACACGTACCACATGGTAATGGCGAGTCCACCCAAAAGCCATTGACGGCGCGCCGCCATGCCAATCCCCCCAATGCGAATGGACCCATTATACCGTGTTGACCAGAAGTTGTAGTGCGAGAAATGCCTAGGCCAAGGGGCAAGGAGAAGTTGCCACGGGGAGCGGCCGCGGCGACAACGATGCCACACCGCCATCCCAAGCTGGTCTCGCTGTCCTCGTCGGCTCCTGCCGATCCGACATAAGACGTCATTTTACGCCATCCATGCAAAAACTGTCGTGAAAAAATCGGCCGCAAAAGAACCGTTTCGCGAAACTTCCGATAGAATACTATCGTTTGTTTAGTGATGAATGTGTCGTTACGGGAATGAATCAGGGGGGTTACCGGAATGGCTTTGCACCAAAGGCGTGCCAACCGCGGCCGGTCACGGCACAGAGGACCGTCTGGTCGATGGATTGCGTGGGTTGCCGGCTTGGGCGTCATTCTGGCTGCTGGAGGCGTGGCGCTGGCGGCCGTGCCGCGAGCCAACCTGTCTCCGGGCGGGCGGGGCATGGCCGAGCTGACAGGACTGACTCCAGGAACTCATCCCACAGCAGCTCAGTTCTTGGCCCAAAACCGCATCATTCCGGTGGATGTACGGGGCCGCGCGCTGTATCCGTCGGTACCTCTAAAGAGCGGTTTGGCCGGACTTCTGCAAGTGCACCTAGCCGGACCGTCTTTCCTTGCTTGGCTTCCCTGGAACACCCGTACTCTAGCCCTCCGCCTGACAACGCCGTCGATGCCGCGCTTGGCTGCCAGCCAGGTGACCGCACTAGCGGACGGAGCCGTCACGATTCAGTTTCAAAGCGCGGTGTCACGGGTGCGCTACCACGCGTCCGCTTTTCTGCAGCGCCAAGTCAAGATCTTGCCGGGGCCGCGGCGAACCGTGACAATCGCCATCCCGCCTGCTGGGCCGGGCGCCCACGGAACTTTGGACGTGCAGGCGGTAGCGCGCTCGTGGGAGCGCGGAGCAAAACCCCAGCAGATTCATTGGACGACCATGCCATATTTAACCGCCACGCGACCCGTGGCCCAAGTGAATGCACACGGGTCGCTGACCGTCCACTTCAGTCAGCCCATCGAGTTTGCACATCTTAAAGCGTGGCGGCTCAGCCCCGCGGTGCCCGGCACCTGGCATCGAGAGGATGCCACCAACTTTGTGTTCCAACCGTCCGGGCCTTGGGGATTCGGACCCGGTGCTGGCGTTGCGCTGGTCATGCCTAGTGGTTCTCACGGACCAACGTCTAAGAGTGGGTCCTATCTGAAGAACCCGGTGACATTGTCGTGGACCACGCCGCCGGGATCCCTGTTGCGCCTGCAGCAATTGTTGGCTCAGGAGGGCTATCTACCCGTTTCGTGGAGTCCTGTCGGAGCCCCGACACCCAACACCGTCCGCGGGCAGATCTCTACCCTGTATCAGCCGCCAGTCGGAACGTTTCAATGGAAGTACCCGCATCTTCCCGGTCAATTAAAGGCACTGTGGACGCCTGGCCAAATGTCGGCGGTCACTCTCGGGGCCATCATGCAGTTTGAACGGGCCAATGGGTTGCCGGTGGACGGCATCGCGGGGCCACTCGTGTGGAAGGCATTGATTGCCGACCGCGTGGCTGGCCGTGTGAGTCCTGACGGATACAGCTACATTTCCGTCACGGAAGGGCTGCCGCAGACGCTGGAACTTTGGGTCAACGGCAAGCTGGCTTTGAAGACGTTGACCAACACGGGAATTCCAGCGACGCCTACCTACTTGGGGACATTCCCCATCTACGAGCGTTTGCCATTCCAGATTATGCGGGGCAAAAATCCCAACGGTATCCCCTACGCGGACCCCGTCTACTGGATTAACTACTTTAAGGGCGGCGACGCCGTCCATGGATTTGTCCGGCAGTCCTACGGATTCCCGCAGAGCCTCGGGTGTGTCGAAGTACCGCCGAGTGTTGCCCACACCATTTATCGTGACGTACACTATGGGACACTGGTGACAGTGAACCCCCCTGGTGTTCCACCTGCGCCGGCAACCTAACATGGGGTGGTGCTGCCGTGGTTCCCTCATTTGTCGTGCCGGGCACAGGTATATTCCTGCGACCGTTTGAGCCTGGGGATGCGGCCGAGTTATTGTCCATTCACCAAGCCAACCGCGAAGCCTTTGATCCCTTTATGCCCCTGCGTACGGAGGCTTACTTTACCTGGGATGGGCAACAGGCCCAAATCGCGGCGGACCAAACTCGCTGGGAAGCCGACCAGGCCTACGCCTTCGCCATATGCCGCCAAACTTCCATTGTGGGTCGCGTGGCTCTGAGCAATGTCGTGCGGGGTGCTTGGCTTAGTGCCACTCTAGGGTATTGGGTGGATGCGCGCGCTCAAGGACAAGGTGTCGCCACCGAGGCCGTCAAGCTGGCAGTTCGGGCAGCCTTTGAGGGGTTAAATCTCCATCGCCTGCAGGCGGCGATTATGCCCCGCAATGCCGCTTCGCTGAGGGTGGTTCAAAAGGCAGGCTTTGTCTACGAAGGATTGGCTCCTTACTATCTTCAGATTCATGGAGTTTGGGAGGATCACCAGATTTTCAGTCTCACCCGAGAATTGTGGGTTGACCCGATAATCTAGTATTCGGCGGGCTTCACGCAGGGCTGCGGTGTGGCATCCGACCGAAGGTACAGGGGATGCCGGGGATAGCCGTGCTTGGTCACTCCCAGCACGGTAAGCGGGTATGAACGCAAAAGTTGCATCACGGCCTGATCCCGTTGCTGCAGGGAGCCGTGGAGACCCCAAGCCGCCACTTGGAGTGAGGACTTCTCCGCCCCCTGCAGCAGAAAGCGATTGTTCTCAGGCCCCACCGGATCCGGGACGCGGTGCAGCGCTGACGGATCGGTGGAGCGCCAGGCAAAGAGATTGGTGACGACAAGCGTGCCAAACCCCCAGCGTATCGCGAAGTGAAGACAGCGCGTGACGGTGGCATCTAACCGAAACTGGTCGGCGGTGCTGGGATTCAGCATGATGAAATTCACGGCTGGCCCCTGGGGATTCCATGTGCGAGTGAGCCAGTAGCGATAATGGCCGGTCGCATCAAACACCGCTGAACACTGGGCCGGATCCGACGGGTCAAAGGCCACCGGCATGGACGCATCACTCCTCCCTTGCACTTGCCTGGTATTATATCCATCGCTAGTCCAGCGTGAGAATCGCAACCGGGCCCGGCATCAGGTATGATGGAAGCAAAGAGCATGCGAGACAAGCACAATAGGAGCGGGATTTGGAAACGGCGGCGATTTTAAAACAGGCAAACTTCCTCGTCTTATGGACGGCATCGTCGCTGTCGGCACTAGCTGACAGCGCTTATTTTATTGTCCTGGCCTGGACTGTGGTGCAGGCCACGCACTCGGAGCTGGCCCTCGGCACAACCCTTTTGTTGGCGTCGATTCCTCGCCTGGCCTTGATGCTCTTTGGGGGAGTCGCGGCGGACCGTGTCAATCCCAAAGTTTTGCTGCTCATGTCGCTTCTGGCGCGGAGTGTTATTCTCGCCGCGCTTGGCCTCTTGTTCATGGCCGGGATGCGCGAGCGAGCCCTGGACTTTTATGTGGTAGCGCTCTTGTTCGGCACGGTTGATGCTTTTTATTGGCCCACGCAAGGGTCGTTGGTGCCGCGGGTTGTCGAGCCCCGCCAGATTAGCGTGGCCAACAGCCTCATCCAAACGGTGCAGCAAGGTTCGTTCGTGATTGGCCCGCTCTTGGCGGGCATTCTGCTGCGACTCCCAGCACACCAGACCTTTCTGGTGGTGGCCGCTATCTATCTGTTGGGTTCTTCGGCAGTGGTTTTTCTGAAGGCGTCTCTGCCCGCCGATCGCGAGGCCAGGGCTGCCTCTCCCTGGCGGGACCTGACACAAGGGCTTCGCTATGTGGCCTCGGTGCGCATTATGGCCCTTATCATGGGCATTGCGACCATCTTTGGACTGGTGCTGATGGGGCCGCTAAACGTCGGGCTGCCATTATTCGTGAACCAGCACCATTGGAGTGGGGCCATCTATGGATACTTCGAGGCCGGATTCGGCGTGGGGGCGGTGTTGGGCGCCGTCGGCAACGCCGTACTGAAGGGACTGCGGGGCCACTATCGATGGATTGGGGGTCTGGGCACCATCACCGGGATGGCCCTGGCAGGCGTCTCGCTCGTGTCCGCTTGGGGTCCTGGTGCCGCATTGATGGCGCTCGCAGGAGCTTCCATGACGCTGGTCAGCATCCCTATCATGACCTACATGCAGGTTATCGCCGACCAGGAATTGATGGGACGCGTCATGTCCCTCATGACGATGACCAGCATTGGGCTGACGCCCGTGAGTTATGCACTGTGCTCGTGGTTTTTGTCTGCCAAGCTGTTGCTCCCGAAAGAACTCTTGATGGGGGCTGGCATCTTGATTGCCCTGCTGTTCCTGAGTCTCTTTGTCATTCCGGACTTCTATCACATGGAGGACAATCCCCGCTGGCAGGCGGCAGCGCCTGAGTCTGCCAAGGGGTAGTTGGCAGGCGTGTTAAACGGTGCTGTCCACATTCTCGGGTTTTTTCGGCAGCAGCCACTCTACCAGGAAGGTGAGCACCGCCACAATCAAAATCCCGACGAAGACGCGGTGAATGCCGCCCGCCAAGGCAAGGTCCACAAAACGCACCACCGCTGCCGGGAGGTGGGTGGAGACGCCGCCCAAGGCCAAGCTGGCCGCATTGAGACTGTGCGGCACGTGGCGCGCCACGGAGGCAGGCGGATGCCGAAAAGCATGAGCCAGTGAGGCATTGACGAGACTGCCGTATACGGCGACGCCCAAAGTACTGCCCAGCTGGCGGGTAAACATGTTGGATCCGGTCACCACGCCGCGGCGGTTCCAAGGCACAATGGACTGGATCAGCACGACTACCGAGGTAGACCCCAGCCCCAGACCAACGCCAGTCAAAAAGCTGAAGAACGCGGCCACATAGATGGTGGAGTGAAGGCCTAATGTCACAAAACCCGCCCCAGCCAGCACGGAAATAGAGGCTCCGAGGAGCGCCGTGCTCCGGAACCCTATTTTGAGGTACAGACGTCCAGAAAACGCCGACGATAAAGGCCAGCCAATCGACATCGCCGCCAGCGCAAATCCCGCTGCCAGCGGGGTCTGATGCAGTACGCCTTGCAGGAATGTGGGGAAGTAGGAACTAAGTCCAATCGTCAGGACCCCAATGCCCAGACTAGCCAGGTTGGCGGCCAAGAGGACGCGTTTGGAAAACACCCAGACCGGAAGGACCGGTTCTTTGGCCCGGCGCTCGATGACGAAGAAGAGCGCCAACAGGGCGGCACCGCCCCCCAAGGTGGCGATGGAGAACGCTGACAACCAAGCCCACTTCACGCCGCCTTCCAAGAGACCGGTAATCACGAGGCCGATGGACGCGATGAGGACTGACGAGCCTCCATAGTCGATTTTGTGAGGGTGGCGTTCCACCTGTTCTTTGAGAAAAATCGAGAGCGCAATCAATGCGGCCGCCCCTATGGGGATGTTAATGTAAAACACCCAGCGCCAGGAGGCGTATTGCACAAAGAAACCGCCGATGGCGGGGCCGATAATGGCGGACAGCCCCCACACGCTGGACAGATATCCCTGCATCTTGGCTCTCTCTTCAATGCTGAACAAGTCCCCCGCCAGAGTCATGGTGATGGGCTGAATGGCGGCGGCGCCAATCCCTTGCAGCCCGCGAAAAACGATCAAGGTCACCATGTTCCAGGAGGCGCCCGACAAGGCGGATCCCAAGAGAAAGATCAGCGCTCCAATAAAGAGCACGGGCTTTCGACCAAACTGGTCGGCCAGCTTTCCGTAAATCGGCGTCATGGCGGCTTGGGTTAAAAGATAGATTGAGAAGACCCAGGGAAACAGGGAAAATCCACCCAAGTCGCGGACGATAGTAGGAATCGCGGTCGCGATGATAGTCGAGTCCATGGCCGTCAATGCCAAAGTCAGCATCAGAGCCACAACCACTAACATGCGCGACCGCGCTTCGACAACCTCACTCATTCACCGACGATCCCTTCTCGCAAACTCACATTGCATTAGTATAGCGGTCCAGGATCAGCGGCGCTAGCCGTTGCGCTTTAACGATCCGACCCGCATGGCATGCCTCTCCGCCACCATGAAAATGGCCAGTCCCAGTGGAATGAGCACTAAACCGGCGAGAAACAAGCCCAAGGACACGCCGAGAAGGGAGTGCAGCGGCGCGCCCGCGAGAATGGCTCGGCGCACAGCCTGAAGGGTATAGGTGGCGGGCGACAGCACCGCTGCCCATCGAATCCAATGAGGCAGGACGGAGATGGGGTAATAAACGCCAGATACCAACAGCAGAACCCCTTGAATTACTTGTGTCGCCTGTGCTCCCCGCTCGGTGGACAAGAGGGGAAGCACCGCCGCCATGAGTCCCAAGCCAATAAAGGGCACGCTGGAGACGACCAATACCAGAGCGGCCCCGCCCAAGTCAGCTCCGCGGATGCTGACGTGGAAGAAGAAGGCGACACCGACTAAAATCACGACCGTCCGTACTAGACCGTAGAGCACCGCCCAAGCACACACGCCCAAGAGATAGGTCAATCGGCGAATCGGGGCCATGAAGCTGTACTCGATGGTGCCTTCCCAGCGCTCCCATTGCACCGAGTTGGACACTTCTTGAAACAATATGGACAGGAAGTTCCATAACAGCGCGCCAATGGCGAGGTACACCACCTCACGATTGCGCGCCGCACCGGCGGGGATGGTGTAGCCAATCAACCCGATGGTGAGGGTGTTGATGACGTTATAGAACCAAAACACCAGTTCCCATCCCAAGTACCGGCGCAGGAGGTGAAAATTGCGGCGCACCAGAGCGAAGATAGCACGGGTTTCGCTTAATACCAGTGACATGTGAAACCTCCCTATGATGAGTGTTCGTTCGATTTATTCGGCCGCTTCTTCGTCCAACGGAGAACCAATCAGTCGGAAGAAAACCTCCTCCAAGCTGCCGCCGTACCGGCTCTTCAGTTCCGCCGAAGTGCCGACGGCTTCAAAGCGGCCGCTGGCCATAATGGCAACCCGGTCGCACAGCCGATCCGCTTCGTCCATGTCGTGCGTGCAAATTACGATGGTGGCATCGTGGGTTTTCCGCACCTCGAGAATGAACTGTTGGACCTCGCGCCGTGACTTGGGGTCGAGACCCGTGGTGGGCTCATCCAACAACATCAAGGTGGGCGACGTCAGGAGTGCCCGGGCAATGGCCACTTTTTGCTGCTGGCCCCGCGACAGTTGCTCCAGGGGGACCTTCAGCTTTCGCTCCGGCAGCCCCAATCGGTCAAGAATTTCCCGGGCACCCACTTGCGCTTGGCGGTTGGGCACGCCGTACAGTCCCGTGGCGTAAGCCAAGTTTTCTTCCGCCGTCAGCTTCTTGAAGAAGCTGGCTTCGACAGATACCCGATTAATGAGTCGGCGTACTGCCATGCGGTGCTGTGTGACGTCGTGGCCAAACACTTCGACGCGTCCCGCATCTGGCACTAAGAGGGTGGCCATGAGGCGGATTAGGGTTGACTTGCCTGACCCATTGGGTCCCAAGATGCCGAGAATTTCAGTGCGGGGTACGGTCAGCGAGATATTGGAGACGGCATCAACCGCCCGCCACTGGCGGGTTTCCGGATCGCGCTCGCGAAACGACTTTTTCACCGAATCGACCAACAGGGCCGGTACGGTGGGGGTTGCGCCTTGCAAGCTCAAGGGGCACATGCCGCCTGAAATGGCGGCCCGGGTAAAGCCTAGCCAGCGGCCCGGTACCGAGTCTTGCGTCGTGCGGGGTAACCTGCACGGCGAAGC
>JAJZAN010000009.1 GCA_021799435.1 Bacillota bacterium
CACCGGATCCCACTATGGCATATACTCATCCCATGTCTCAAGAAACTGGTAGTAGATTCGATAATCAATCGGTCTCGCTGGACTGACGTCGAGACCAAAGAGCACTCGGTCACTATATTTAAGAAGGAAATCACGCGCCGAATAAGGTTGTCGACCAAGCTCGGCAATTCGCTCGGACAAATCGACCAATAGGTTAGGATGTTTGTCGAGCATCCGTCGCAATCTGCCTAAATCCTCTGCGGAGGCGGCCATATGGGCTCCAACGAAGGTCACGTCGGGATGCCGATCAAGGAGCTCCTCGAACTCGTCTAAGATCTGCGTTAACGAAACAAATCCCGGGCCGTAAAAGTGCCAGTCTGGATGACGGTTTAGTTCCTCTATCCGCTCGTTATGATTGTCTGCGGGCCGAAAAAATGCCAACGGGTCCCCGGTGTGTATGCAGACCGGGATCTTTAGCTCGGCAACCGTGCTCCACAAAGGATCCAAGCGCTCGTCACTGACTGTGACCCGATTCCCGGCCAAGTCGCGGATGCGTAGTCCTACGTCCTTCCACACCTTTAACCCTTCAGCACCCAGTGCCACCGCTTGACGGACCTGCCGCGCCAGTAATTCGCCAAATTGACCTGACTCCTGAACGGCCCACTGCCAGTTGAGTCTCGCATATACCACAAATCGGTCGGGGTACGGGCCGCGTAACCGCTCCAAATGGTGTGCCAAACGAGCCCCGGTACCTCCATCCAGGTCCACGTAGGCGGCCACATTCGACTCGTCTAGCGTGTCAACTAATGCTGAGATGTCAGTATAATGCCAGTCCTCCTGCCATTGCGTGTGGTTGTGCATGTCCAACACCGGCCACCGCGAACGTTCTGGCACGTGCGTCTCGGTAACCAGAGCAGGCTCCGGGTCAAAATCACTCAGATAGACGTCCTCCATACTTAAACCTCCCTTAACCTATTTCGTTTCTTCGGGCATCCCGGCATCGGATCGAAGGTGGCGAGGCCTGTCACAGTCGATATCTTTCGCTTCCGCTATCGCAATCGCAAGGGCCTGAGAAGCTACAGTGGCTACGGCCGGAAACGCAGCCGATGCGAGCGATTCCGGGAGTTTCAGACAACTTGTGCCCATGATCTCGCTAGTAGACACAGCGATCACATGTGCCCCAAATTTGCTGGCCACCTCGAGCAGCGGGTTCTCGTCCTGCCACACTTCGGACTGAACAAACATCACAACCGCATCTCCCGGATCCAACGTAGCAATGGGTCCATGCCGATATTCAAGAGGATGAAACGACTCGGCGACGGTAACTGCCATTTCGGTGACCTTTAACGCCGCCTCGCGAGCCACAGCGTATAGAGCTCCCCCCCCCAGAAACACGACCCGCCGGGGAGGGGCGTTACCGATCACCTGCCGAAAGTAGTCAAGCGCCGTTACGGCAAACGCATCAACCTCCAACGCCGCGCGTTGCATCGCCTCCCGCTTCCCGGGCTGAAGCACACCCAGCAAGATCATGAGCATGCTCGTAAATGACCGCAGCATAACCGCCCCACCATCGTCCCCCTGAGGTGATAGCGCCACACGGTCGGCTACCCGATACACCATGTCCGTCGAGTCCCCATTGCACGTAACGAGCGTAGTTGGAACGCCGCGCGTTCGAGCTTCCTGCCCTGCTCGCAAAGCCTCCATGGTTCTCGCAGAACGTGACACAATGATGAGCTGGGATGCGTCTCGAAGATAATGATCTGGATACAACATAACCTCACAAGAAGGCGCCGCCGATATATCCAAGCCCAAATCCCGCCCTATCCAGGACACGACTTGTGCGAGATAATAGGAAGTCCCGCTACCTATCAGTAGGGACCGCGCGAGATCTTCCTGCCCAAACCTCTCGGTAGAATGAAGAGCCTGTCGCCACGCTTCCCCTTGCGCCAAGAATGCTTGCATAGTCTTCGACCGTGCCATGTGGTGAATACCCCCTAAGATGACTATTACCGTTCAACTCCTAATGTCAGCCCGCTGATTATATGGCGAGACAATATAGCGAAGGCAATGAGAATCGGGAATGTCGTAATGATGAATGCAGCCATCAGCCCGGTCCAGTCAGACGTATACTGCAGAGAGCCGTACAAAGAATACAGGCCCACCGGTAGAGTAAACTTGGTTTGGGTGGTCAAGACTGTGTAAGCCACGATGAATTCGTTCCAAAGGCCTACAATTCCAACAATAAAGGCGGTAGCTATGCCACTTCGTGCAGTGGGAACGATAATTCTAAACAAGGTCCCCATAAATGATGCCCCATCGACACGCGCTGCTTCCTCAAGTTCGGTTGGAACTGTTGATAGGAACCCGGTGAGCAAGAACACAGTTAACGGTATCGTCATGCCCACATAAACCAAGCCGAGGCCCATCATGCTGTTGACCAAATTCGTCCAAGACAATGCCACGTAAAGCGGCACAAGCGCGATCTGAATTGGTATGCCAATTCCTACTGCAAACCCATTCACGATCCATCGACTGAGGTTAAGAGTGCTACGCGACAACACATATGCCGCTGGAATCGACAGCGCCACGGCTACAGCAGTTGCCAGGACATCTATCCCAACCGATCGCATGAAATAATCGCCCATATTACTGACGGACCATGCCTGCGAGTAATTGGAGGGCACCAGCGGTGATGGCAATTTGAAGGGGCTTCCGAAAAACTGTTGGTTGCTCTTCAAAGAGGACGCCACCAACCAAAGTATCGTTACAATCGTGAAAACAAGCCATGCGACCAGTACAACCCAGCCCAATCCCTGGACGCCCCTGTTTAGCACAACGTCAGGCTTTAGGCTTACCTTCCTCTGTTCGGGGGTTTCAACGAATCCCTTTACGCGTTCCATGCTCATTAGAATTCCACCCTTTGCTTGCGTCGGAAGACGAGGTTTACAATGCCAAACCCCACCCCCACAACTACCACCATGACCACTGCCACTGCCTCCGCATACCCTAAATTACTGATGGGCAAGTCGCGAGTTCCAAAGGACAAAATGTATTGGTAAATCCCCAAGGTCCAAAGTTGCGTGGGCACCTGACCAGCCCCCGCAAACGCGAAGAGGAAGTCGAATGTCTTGACGGAAGTAACCACCCAGAGAGCCACAGCAACGGTCACCACGTCTCGGATCATCGGCAAAACAATGCGCGCAAAACTAACGACTTCGTTAGCACCGTCCACCTGGGCTGCATCAATGATGTGTTGCGGAATCTTGGATATGCCCGCGAGTAAAATTACGGTATAGAATCCAACGTTAATCCAAATTATCGCAACCACGGCAGCTGGGAAGATAGTATGCGGCGCGGTCCAATCCACAGGGTGCCCGCCAAACAACGACAACACTCCATTTATGAGACCGTACTGAAAGTTGTAGAGAAATGCCCAGAGAATTGCCAGTGCAATCGGCGGCACCACAGAGGGAAAGAATAGCAAGGCACGAATAAGACTCTGATGTCGGAGTCGCCACACGGTAAAAGCAAACAAGAGGCTAAAGAAGAAAATGACCGCCCCACCCACGATCATTAACTCGAAGTTCTTCATCAAGGAGGAGCCCACCTGCGGATCAGTCGTGAGGTGAGCGTAATTGCTGAGCCCCACAAATTGCAAATTGCCTGAATAACCAGACCAGTGAAACAAGCTAATGCCGATGCTGGTCAAAACCGGCAGGACAAATACCACCAGGTACACCCCCATCGCCGGCGCCGCTATCCAGAGTACCTTGTTTCGCATGTCGCCCTCCTCATATACACTCTCGGCTTTTTTGTCCCTGGGTCATGGGAGGGAGAGAGTACCTTGCCTCTCTCCCCACAACCCCTATTGCGGAGAGTTATTGTGAGTCTTCAAGTACTGCAACGTCTGTTGGCGCAACTGAGCAATGAACTGCGCGGGTGTCAACTGTCCATCAATGAACTTAGAGTTTGTTGGGAAGTAAACCGTCGAGGTCCATCCACTGGCGTAGGCATAGATGCCCCCATGCGGGTCGTAAAAACTCGTTGCATGGCTTAGCGTGGGTTCAATGGACTTGAGAGTCGACGGAGTCGGGTCACCTTTCAGGTCGGTGAAGTTTAGCGCCTTGGTGGCGATGCCCCTTAGATGTTGCGGATTGAGGAGCCACCGCAGGAACGTCTCCGTGGCCGCCAAATGAGGAGCTCCCTTGGGAATTACGAATCCTTCGAGATAAGAAGGCATATCGGTGGTCTTACCGTTTCCTACTTGCGGAAAGGGCGTCATAGCATATTGGAAGTTTGACCCAGCATATTTCTGGGTCTCACTGGTGATCCAGTCAAACAAGAGAATCATTCCGCTGTGACCTTGGGCCCATGCCGTCTGAGCAGCCGGATAGATACTTCCCTGATACCCGGGCTCGAAGGCTTTGCCCTTGATGAGTTGCTCTTCCAAGTTCGCCGCCTCAAGAAGCTTCGGATTCGACCATGCCTTTCCACTCGTGTCGGAGGCCGCCTTCAAGAGCGCATCGGGTCCAGCAATCCGCGCTACGAGCCAGTTATACCAATACGCAGCATAACTAGCGTCGTTCCCATCCAAGGCAAACGGCGACAAGTGATGACTTTTCATCGTCTGGACCACGCTCAATAACTGAGACCAAGTCGCCGGCGGACTTATGTGATACTTGTCGAAGAGAACCTTGTTGTACCAAATGCCACCTGTGATGAATTCATACGGTAAAAAGTAGTAGTGGCCCTTCCATTTGTACTGATTGATTGTGGACCCCAGGAACGAGTCCATCAAGGGCTGGTGGGAATGCCATGCATCTTGTTTCAATAACTTGTCTACCGGTGTCGCCAAGTTTTTGACGACAAGAGCACCGGCAGTTTCGCCGCCGCTTTGGTCCGTGATATCTGGAGGGTTGCCGGCAGATACAGCTCGCTCGACCTTATTGAGTACCTGCCTCCCATCCCACTCGGCCTGCACTTGGATATTTGGATAGGCCTTTTCGAAAGCATTAATCTCGTTTTGCAGAACAATCTGCTGCGGTTCTCCCGGGTTCCACATGGACCAATATGTGATGGTCACGGTTTTCCCGCTACTTTGCGTGGGCGAACTCCCACAGCCAGCAAGCACCCCTGCAGCAAGGGTGAGCCCAGCCACACCTACGCCCCATGTTTTTCTCATAGTTGCTCCCTCCTGGGACCCAAGGACCGGATCGTTCGCGTCAATGGGTCTCTTTGACTGATCTTGAGCACATTTCGCCGAATATGCTTTATTTTCCTGCAATATCTATTAATTTTTTTATCAACTCCTTTCTTCATTTGTGTAAACATGCGCAGATGCGTTAATATTTATCTCGGAACTCCTCATACTTCAGCGAAATCTAGGAGGTACCACATAAGTGCCACGAACGGATCGAGGTCAATCCCGATCGGCGACGATACGGCGGCATCAGGAAATTTTGGAGATTCTCCGAACTACAGGTCTGGTTTCGGTAGCCGAGCTTGCGGAGCGTTACTCTTGCTCGCGGGCAACCATCCGTCGCGACCTCGCCTCGCTCTCTAGGCAAGTGGACGAGATACGTCGATTCCAGGGAGCCATCGCTATGAAGCCGGAGGTGCTTGAGAAAAAATTCCAGGAAAAGCTAGAACAGGCTTTTGAGCATAAGGAGCATATCGCCGCTGTTGTAGCAGCCCATATTCCGGAAGCCGGTGTTGTCGGTTTGAATGGCGGAACCACCACTACCTTGGTTGCACGTCACCTCGCCCGTCTTAAAAAAGAAGTCACTGTGGTGACCAACGCTGTCAACATAGCGTTCGAGCTAACCGGCTCCCCATGTTCTGTCGTGGTGATAGGAGGGGCTCTGCGGCCCTCAAACTATGAGACCACTGGCCGGATGGCTGAAGAGACCTTAAAGTCTCTTCACCTAGACTGTGCTGTGTTAGGAGCTAATGGAATAGATCAGCGATTCGGGGCAAGTTCTGCCGCCGAAATAGAGGCCTCCGTAAGTCGAACCTTTGCCAACCGAGCGGATCAGGTAATCGTCGTCGCGGACAGCACAAAGCTCGGTACTAAGTCTCTATTCAAATCGTTGGGATGGTCCTCAATACACCTTTTGGCGAGTGACGAAGACGCCAACGAAACGCTGACTAAATGGGGCTTGAGGCGGAGGACTCCTTGGGGGCCATCAGCCGCCCTGTGGGAAGTAAATGCGCAGGCGGGGCGCGAGAAAATATGATGACCCCTCATACACTTGTCAACCGGCGAGCAAGTTGTCCAGAAGGTTGTCCTGAAATTACGAGTACTGGGCCGCCTAATGCCCTTGCGGACCTGAAAATCAATCACTTTCGGGCGAACTAGCGTTGTGTCGACGCTGTGCCGAATATCGCGGATCTAATTCCCACGGACACGTTTAGACCCTGAATGTATTCCTCCCCTACTCAGCCCTTCGAGCGAAAGTCTGCGATGATCCCTCATCGCGTCCCACCGTCCGGGATAAGTGGCCTACCGGACGGGATCCGGCAACCCCGCTATCGGGTGCTCAGGTCACTGGTATAGTAGCCCCCTGTTGCAAAGTCCCCGATACGGGCCCGATCGTAAAAGGAGACAAACTCGTTCCGACACGCTAGCCATAAGTCGTGTGGTGTGGAGTAAGTTATTCCCAGCGCGGCAGCTGTTCCTTCAAAGTCGCAGGCGTCACCAAAGGTCTTTGCATCGAGGGGCTGGGGCAGGAACGATTGAACCGAGAAATTTTGGCATTCAGGGCCTCCACCTCATCCGAAGAGACGGCACCCTTTTCGGCCAGATTCTGGATGTCCCGCCGGATTTCTTTCTGGAGGTCGAGCCAAGGCGGCAGAACCTGGCTGTTCTTGAGAAGATGGGAAGCCATGTCAAAGTCGCCCTCGAGGTGGAGCGGGCGTCCCGATCCGGGGAGATTGTCGAACGCGCCCTGTTGTTGATGCTCGGCAATAATCTCATCCAGCCAGTCCGACGATGCGCCTGCCACGGGCCGCCGGGTCAGCGGTTCGGGTACAGGTTCAGGCGGCCGGGGCGGCGGGGCTGGGATTGTTTGTTTGAAGGTCTTCTCGGACTTCTTCCGAAACCACATAGACAGTTCCTCCCGGAGAACTGACGTCTCTTCCATATTAGCAGGCCGGGATGGGAGCGGGATACCTTGTGCTTTCCGGCCAGAAATTTATGGCGTGTTTCTTTGCGGCGCAAAGCTCCCAGGTGCTATCCTTACCGTCGATGACTGCATCACACAAGAAGGGGCGGAACTCGCATGATTACCACGTTGGTCTTCGACATTGGCGGTGTATTTCTGCATAACAACCCCGACACCATGGACCGACTAGCGGCACGGCTGGACTGTTCTTCGGAGGTTCTCGAGAAAACTCTGTTCGGAGGAGAACTGTGGGAAGCATACAGGGTCGGGGAAATGTCCGAATCGGATTACTGGCAGGCGTGCGCCCACGAGCTTTCGCCCGGCACGGCTTGGACTGATCTCAGGGCGGGTTACGAGGCGACGGTCGTTGCCGATATGGACTTGGCCCAACTGGTCAGCCGCCTCAAAACCCGTTATGCGATCTCTGCCCTGTCCAATGCCGGAGCTGAACTGGAACGGCGGTTGACGCAGTTCGGCCTCTATCACCTGTTCGACGAAGTGATCAACTCCCACCGAGTCCACATGGCCAAGCCCGACGCAGCGATCTTCCAACACACCGCCGCCCTCATCGGAGCCCGTCCGGAGGAAACCCTGTTCGTCGACGACAGGCCGCGCAACACGGAAGCAGCGGCCGGCATGGGATTTTATACCCACGTGTACACGAACTGGGCGTCTTTCGTGGAAAGCCTGGCCGGCTATGGTATCGATCCGATGGAGCGCGCCCAGTAGAAGTCGACCCGGTCCACGGGTTACGGCAACGTGAAAACGTACGCCTCTGTCTTGGCCTTCCGGCCGCCGGCATATCCGCTCTACGGGTCAAATCCCCCCGGTCATGCGGATCCTCCAACGCGAGAGCAGCCGTGCAGCCCGATCCTGATTCATGACTCGCTATTTCCACCAGGTGTCGAAGGGGGTGACCGGCAGGCGGCGTTTGTGCTCCGTGATCTGATAGCGGCGGATGATGCGTTGGGCTGCCGAATCCGGGACAGACTGCCCAGTCAGAAACGCGTCCATGACTTCATAGGATAGCCCCAACTCATCCTCGTCCAGCCGTCCCGGCGTGTTATCCAGAAGGTCGGCCGTCGGAGGCTTCGTGTAAATCGCAGGGTCTGCTCCCAGATACTGCAGCAACTCCCGCCCTTGCTGCTTGCTCAATCCCGACAGCGGCGTCAAATCCACGCCGCCGTCGCCATACTTGGTGAAGAAGCCGGGCAGTGCCTCCGCCGCATGATCGGTACCAACGACCAGCACGTTGAAGGCATTGGCGAACCGATAGTGGACTGTCATGCGCTCTTGCGCCTTTTGGTTGCCTTTGTTGAAATCGGACATCGTAAGACCGGTTGCCTCTTCGAAAGACTGGACCGCCCCATCTACCGCTGGCTTGATGTTGACCACATAAGACTTGTCCGGGCGGATAAAGCGAAGGGCCCGCTGCGCGTCCTCTTCATCCTTCTGCACTCCATATGGCAGTCGGAGTGCGATGAACGTGTAATCCTCACCCGTGTCGCGCCGCAAGTCTTCCACGGCGAGCTGGCACAGGCGGCCTGCCAAGCTTGAGTCTTGCCCTCCCGAAATCCCCAGCACAAACCCTTTCATGCCGGAGAATTTGAGGTATTCCTTAAGAAATTCTAGGCGAAGCCGCACTTCCTCTTCCGGGTCGACCACCGGCTTGACCTGAAGGTCCTGGATAATTTGCTGTTGGGTCGGTGCTTTCACGATTTGCATCATCCTCGCTTTGTTGGCGCTTTCAGTGTCCCCGTCGCATAGCTCGGAATCCCCTCCGAGCTGCACCCGTTGTGATACATTCAGGCTATCATCAACTGGGCAGGAAATCACCTTCAGAGAGCCGGTTCTCCTGCCAGACGTTCAAACCTGTGAAAGCCTCATGATGATGAGACGGTTCATCCTCCCATGAACTTTCACGTCATGCTGGCCGATTGGGCGCGGCCGTCGATTGGTAACGTTTTTTTCGTATCGGCCGTTATACCTCACGGATGGAGGCTCGGCGAATCGCATCTCATTCAGTCTAAGGAGGCAACATGAACAAGACACCGGGGATTGTCATCATCGCGTTGATGGCTTCAGCGCTGATTGCCGGCTGTGGTGTGCAAAACTCGTCTGGCGCAGGGGCATCCACGCCTTCGGCATCGGCGTCCTTATACCCGCCTGCGCCGCCAATCAACCCGGGCTCGGGCGCAAGCCCCTCCTCGACGCCCTCCTCTGCGAACACCTCCCCGTCCCACACAAGTGCGGCCTCTGATGCATCGTCTCCGCCCCAAGCATCGAGCTCGCCGTCGCAAAGCTCCACCGAGGCGGCGGTCAGTTTGATTCGCGCGTGGATGCAAAGCGGGGCCAGCGGACAGGGTCCGGGCATGCCTATCGGAGATGGCCAGAACATCAGCGCGGTGGAGCAGCAATGGGGATCGGGCACGTCCACGTCAGGGTCTGGAGCCGGTGTTTACATAACATACCCGACTCATAGCATTGCCTTCGGGGTGAACCAAGGCAACCAAATCGTTGATGTCCGGTCGTTCCAGTCCGCTTTGCACCAGATTACCCGTTCAACGCTGTTCTCGGTACTGGGACAGCCGCCCGCCACACGCTACGCTGACAACACGACGATCTATGTGTATCCGGACGGGGCGGACTACCAAGTTCTCTGGGTGTTTTCCGGCGGTCCCGGACAGACCGGCAACACGGTCGATCATGTGGACGTAACCTGGCCCCAAGGGACCGTAAACCTCATGGCCCAGACCGTGTCCAACCCGTCCATTACCGTCACCACGGCACCGAAAAGCCAAGGTTCCTATTTCACGTTCTCCATCGACAACCCTCCAGCGGGATACCAACTGGCGGAGTTGGAGTGGATTCCTGCCAGCGGCACGTCCGACACGGCCGTGAACACCCTGCCGCAGGCCATATACAACGCCAACCACGGCACCACCGGGGAACTGTTTATGGCTGTCAATGGAGCCTATCGATTTCAGTACACGTCGGCGATGAGCGGTCAAACCGGATCGGTTCGGCTGATCTATCAAAACACCGCGGGCAATACCGTCATTGGCACGTCCAGTTCCATTACCCTGAACTAACTTAACCCAGAAGGGCCGAGCGCCACAGGCGGCTCCGCCCTCCTTTTGTGTGTCTAGTCCGCCCCATGCCGTTCCAAACTGGGTTCAAGATCCTCGCTGGCACGGGATCCGGGGTGAAGTCTGAGGCGTCGGAAGGTCTCGATGAACTCGGGGTGATCGAGGTGCGCGGCGGTAAGGGGATTAACGAAATCGCGCCCCACCCACGCCGTCGCATCCCGAAGCCAGTGGTTCAGCACGGCCTCCACGCCATACCCCTGAGATGCATGACACGCTAATGCTTGAAGCTTTTGCGGGAACTCGGACTCGATATCTACGAATACCGTCGGATAGTTGCTGCCGTAAAGCCAAAGCTCTTGAACAGTCGCTGTGGGAAGGCCCAGTTCCGGAAACATGGTGGCATGACCCGCTGCCGGGTAAACGGCGTCAAGTGTTTCCTGACCCGCCACGCGATGGTCGGAATGGTTGATGATCATGTCGCCAATCCAGTAGCTGGTGGGATCCCAGGCCAGTACCACGTCGGGCTGGACGGTGCGAATAACCCGGACGATGTCTCGCCGCAAGGTAAGAGACGGGGCCAACTCGCCGTCAATATAGTCCAAGAAATACACCGGATCTGCTCCCACAGCTTCAGCGGCGGCGCGCTGCTCATCCCGACGCCGGGCCGCCAAGCCCGCCACTTCATCCATATTGGAGGTCCCCTTGGATCCGTCGGTGCAGATGAGGTAGCTAATCTCGTGACCCCGTTTGGCTAAGGGGCTCACCGTTCCGCCGATGGAGTCGTCGATGTCGTCGGGGTGCGCCCCGACCGCCAGAAACCGCATGTCGTGTCCGCCTCCTTCTTGAAAAAGACCCCGGTCTTTTACGACAAATCCATTGCGACTTAGATGCTGCCCTTGCGCTCAACCACTAAAATCTGGGCTTCGGGGGCGGGATAAGCCACATGTTCGTCTCCCGGCTCGCAGTAACAGATTCGACCCGGGGTCAGCCGTTCCACCCGTTCCTGCCCACCATGCCGATAGTGCATATCGACAGCCCCATTCAGTACCACGAACACCTCAGGCCCATCGTTCACATGCCAAACATACGGCTGGTTGGTCCAGTGAATCCGCACGGTGGCAGCGTCGATCTCAGTGACATCTAAGGCATCCCAAGGATGATCGCCGATAAATGACGCGGCATCGATAAAGCGCATGGAATGATCCGCCTTTCGAACAGAATGAAGACCCGCGAAATGTGACCCAATCTTAATCCATTCCTGAGTCCGTGACCACGGCTTTAGATCCCAACGCGAGTCCTGTGGATCTGATTTCTTCATGGCGCCCGCTCGATTCCTATAATGGAACTGAGGTGAGCCCATGGCCAATACGTTTCCTATTCGTCGAGCCGGTCCTGCCGATTCCGAAGTCATAACCCGGGTGCACGCGGCCTCCTGGCGGACCACATACCAAGGCTTGGTGGAAGACGCGTTCTTGGACGAGTTTTTTGACCGAGGTTTGGACGACCGAATTGCCGCTCGACGATCGCAGCGGCACGACGACCTGACATGGGTCGCGGTCACCCCCGCCAACCATGTCGTGGGCTATCTGCAAACCGGGCCGACCCGGGACCTGGGCTTTCCTGAATACCCCGTCGAGCTCTACGCCATCTACTTGGTGAAAGGGTGGCAGCGGCTCGGTGTCGGACGCGCCCTGGTCAGGCCCCTGGCTGAGGCTGTTCACGATTCCCCCAACCGCGGTGTGCTGGTTTGGGCGCTCGAGCAAAACTCGGCCCGGGACTTTTACGAGAGTTTATGTGCTCAATATCTCACCGCCGAACCTATTCGCATTGGCCGCCTCGATTTCAAGAAATGCGCCTATGGCTGGACTGACCTCCCCGGTTGTCTCGGATTATCGTGAGCCCAGCGGGATGGCTGCCGGCGCCAAAGAGCCCCGCGTTGGCGGGGCTCTTAGGACGCGATAGAAAAAGCGAGCTAGTCGTCTTACCGCTTTAGCCGATACGAGTACGTCGGGGCCTTTAAGCTGGCCGCGGTCTTGACGGGAACGGTGACCGACTGCGAACCCGCGTGAATGGTCAGCGTGCCAACCACGGTTCCGGCAGCCAGGGTGTTGCCATGAGGAACGTGGGTGGTGAGATGAAGCGCATAGGACATGCCGGGCCATCCTATAATCGTCGCAGACTTGGCTGCCACCAACGGAATAGGCGATTGCCAGGCTGCATCGAGATGTCCAAAGACCTGCCCCTGAGCCACGACGGTACGCTCGCCAATGGTTTTGTCAAGAGCGTGCAACAACGCGTTGCCCGCATCGAGTGCCGCCCATACTTGGCCTTTAGGCGAGGTGGCCGGTTGACCAAGGACGGAAGAATAGAGCGTCAGGGTCCGTCCGCCCACGGTCTTGTCCGTGGCAAGCACAACGCATCCGCCAGACTGGGTGGTCGACCCGGTCTTCACGCCGATAATGCCGTTGTGGCCGATAAGGTAGTTGTAGTTGTAGACCAACTGTCCGTCGGCGGTCATTTGAGGCATAGCCACAATTTGCTGCACGACCGGATTCTTCATGAGGATGGCGGCCAACTTCAGCTGGTCGGCTGCGGTGCTGACGGTAGTGGAGTTTAGTCCCACCGGTCCGTTGAAGTGGGTGTGATTGAGACCCATAGCCTTGGCTTCGGCGTTCATCTCGGCTGTGAACTGCGTGACCGAGCCGCCCACCCATTGGGCCAGCATGGTCGCCACATTGTTGCCTGAAGGCACCAGCAACCCTTCCAACAGAGTGCGTTCCGATATCTTCTCCCCCGCCGCTATCGGCAATATCGACTGGTGCGAACTGGCGTCTTGTTGCAGGAGTTGGACATCCGCAGCGGTCATAGTCAGGGTGGGACCATTTTGATACGCGCTCAGGGGATGGGCTTTCAACACCAGATATGCGGTCATCATTTTGGCCAAACTGCCAATTGGCTCGGACTGGCTTGGTCCGTGCTGCGGCCATATTCCTACCCCCGTGACCCCCACATCAGCCTGTACACCTTGGGGCCAGGGCAAGGCGGGGGTTGCACCCGCGACTTGTTTGGACGAAGGAACAGACGCGCTGACCGTGGGCTGTGGCACGGGTCGAACGACTTGGACAATTCCCAGCACCACGAGAATTGCCACGACAAGAGACACGATATACGATGTGCGCAAAATGATGTCGCTCCTTGTGGAAATGATCATTTTCTATGATAACGTGCGTAAGCCCGCCGTGGTTACTGTCGAAAAATGCCAGAGTCTGTGATTTGGAGCCGCTTGCCATCAGATTCCCGTTTACACGAGGCCCTTCACGCGGCC
Source organism: Bacillota bacterium (assembly GCA_021799435.1). GTDB lineage: Bacteria > Bacillota > Sulfobacillia > Sulfobacillales > Sulfobacillaceae > Sulfobacillus_B. The sequence goes on from JAJZAN010000009.1 coordinate 13,557, forward strand.
GTGTCCCTTGTTTTTCTTGCTTAAACGCCGTATGGGCTGGGACCATTTGACAAGGGACGATCTCACGGAAAAACGGAAAAATGGCAGAGATCTCTTAAGCGATGGTTCAGGTCTGCCGTTGTCGAATCTCGTTCGCGAAGGCGTCAATGCCGGACGTGCGGCCTAATGCATGGTGGAACAGAAGAATCTCAGCCATTTCATGTTCCTTTCGCAAGCGGACGACAATGGATGCCGGGCGATGGGGGGACGCCCGCGATCTCCCCACGAAAGAACGTGATGTCGCAGACAGCATGCCATCCCCTCAACCGTTCGCGACGGCGGGAGTGATGTCCTGCTGGAAGAATGTAGACATTCGCCTCAAGAAAAATCGATGATGTAGTCCGAAACTCGGGACCGCAAAATCTCGATCAGTTCCTCATCCATATACGGGTAGTCATCGGGGATATCTAAGCAAATGACCCGCTTCTCGAAGACCGAGCGTCCAAACTTCTCCCCAAGCCTCCTTAGGTGCTTGCGCTCCATCACGAAGATAACATCGGCCCATCCGACATGACCCGCGGTCACTTTAATCCGGGCATTGTGTTCTGTGCCGGCCGACCTAACCTGATGTCCCTTCACTCCATCAAAAATTTTCTCGGCCGTCAAACTTCGCCACTGGTTTCGGCTGCAGATAAATAAGACCTTCATCTACGTCCCACCCTTCCAAAGAGGATTGCCACTCTGTCATATCACGGCTGATATCGACGCAACCCACGTTCCGCTAACGCGATCTGGGCGGCAATGCTCCGGGCATTTTCATCGTAAACCGGATGCGGCTGACCCGAGGCATTCGTGCACAAATGAAGGCCACTTGTTGCATAATGGGTGCCCATGTTGAGAGCCTAAGTTCATGAATATGTGCTTATGGCCCGAAGTACCGCGCCCATCGCAGACTGTCCCGTGTAACAGCTGCGAATTAAAGGCGCACTCGCCGCGCTTGGTTTGGGGGGAAGGCAACCCGCTTGCCCGGGCTTGGATCCTGTTGGACAACCCGGGAGCTCGAGAGAGCGGCGACCATACCCCTTGGGTCTGTGGAACCCGCCAAACCCTGTATGACGAAGTCGCGAAGGCGGGCTTTGGCGCCCAGGGCCTTTATCTGACCTTCGTCCTTCGCCGCCGGCCCCGCCGTGCCTATGCCAAGGAGGCGGAGAGACATCAATGCCTCCAAAACCTCCATCGGGGCATGAACGAACACCCGCCCCGCCTGCTGCTGTGTCTTGGCGACATCGCCCTTCGAGCCTTCTTGGGGGACGCCGAGGCCTCCGTTCGCCAGACCCGCGAAACCTGGCAACAAAGCCGCGGTATATGGCTAACCGCCTCATACCACCCCTTAGCAACGCGGCGCCGTCCCACCCTGCTGCCTCTTTTCGCCCAAGACCTCCTCTTTTTCTTCCAGGGTTTTCAGTCGCTCGCGAATCCCGCCGACTGACACCGGCGGGCCTCAGTCTAAACACAAAGTACGCGATCGACTCGAAAGCAGCCGTCAAGACTCTTGAAGGCACTCTCTTATACGGGGGGTATCACCTGACTGACCTAACCATTAACGGGTTCCATGGCTGAGGATCCGGTCGACGGCATTTTTCACAAACAAGGGAGGGGCTGACTCTGGATAGGGATAGACCGAACTTACGTTGATTTCGCACAGCACATAGGTCTCTTCATGTTCGGTTTTTGGACCATAAAGGAAGTCGGCATCCCAAATGACTGGCAGTGACTCGGTTTTAATGTCCAGCCGCTGTTGCAGCTTTGGGAGCCACTCCGTTTCCATTTTCACTTTGAGACCCTGAAATTCGGGCTGGGTTTCGGGAAAGTAAATCCTGGGCTGAGGCTCTTGAGGTTCGTACAGCAATGCGGTGACATATTGATGACCAAAGCCTACCACTTGATTATGGGACAGATAGCAACGAACCATGCCATCGGGCACGGGTGAGTGAAACGGCTGGTCAACCATCTGTCCGAACCCCTTAAAATACCCTGCACATTGATCAATGAAATCACTGAGAGGAATCTTTTCGGGAGCACTGTTGCGAAGTGCCTGAATGACGCGCACCATCGCGTGGTCCCCACGTGTTCCCTCCGCCAACTCCACGCGCCTACCCCAGACCCGCCGTTTCCGCGATTTTGCTTCAATACCCGAGATTTTCCCTGGGCGAGCCGAATCGGCAATTGCTCGCGGAGTTCCGCTAGGGTTCTATAGACGTGAATATCTCCGCCCCAATCCATATCCCGGGTTTGGAACAACACGTCTTTAGTCCCCAATTTGAAGATGATATCGGGGTGTGTGCTGACAAAAGTGCCGCGAGACGCAACCTCTCTCAGCATGGCATCCAGTACGGCACGATCCGTCCCGTCCTGAACGGGGTTCACCCAAACCAGAACGCCATCCACACCCGTCAGTTGCTGGCGCACGTCGTCTGCAAATTCATCGCTGTACACGGCGGGTTCCGCCGTGATGCCGTATTTTTCGAACTCCGCAAACGCAGCGCTGAACCTATTATTGTCCGCCGTTGCCTGACGGCGCGTTTCTCGATCCCCATGCCAAAGAATTGCCACGCGCGGGTTCACGATGATGACCCCTTTATCTTCCATAATGTGACGAACCTATCTCAAATTGATATTAGCACGGAGATGCGGCGTTTTTCATGCGGGGCGTCCATCCGGCCTTGACGCCGCCCCGATCGACGCATTGGCACCTAGACATTTGAGGGCCCAAAAAAAGATGGGCGATCTGGAGAATTTGGCAGGAAATGCTATTCCCCAATGTCGAATTCATGGTGCCGATCCCCGAAAAAGCAAAACAAAACAAGGGAAGCGTCCCTATGCCAACTAGGACCTTTGTCAGTGGCGACCGTTCACGAAGGCCAGTGGACCCCGTTTTGACTCCGGCTAGAATGAACATGCGCCAGGTGGCGTATACCCTCCCGGTGGCTGTTGTCATGGCCCTGCTCACGGCGCTTCTCTATAGCCTCTTGGCAGTGGCGCCACGGTTCGAGCGCATCCCCGTCCCGCCCAGACCAAATTATTTGGTGGGCGTCGTGGAAGCCGATCAGGAGCTGGCCCAGGCGAAGTCGCTGGGCATTGGCTGGACACGGGTACCCCTGCCATGGCCATCGGTCGAGCCGTCCAACGGTGACTGGAACTTTCACTACAAGTACCACAACCGGAAGCTGCTCGGACTAGCCGCCCACGGCATCGTCCCGGTCGGGGTCGTGACAGGCGTTCCCGCCTGGGCATCCACTATTCCCTCCCAAGCGCCGCATGGGGTGCCGCAAGGGCTCTCGCTGCCGCTGAATAATCCCAAAAACTACTGGGGCCAATACATGTACAACCTGGCCCTGCACTACGCCGGCCTCATCAACACTTGGATTATCGGCAACGAAATTACGGTACCTAAAGGCCCCTTGCATAGCTTCGATGGTACTCCCATGCAGATGGCAGAAATGATTCGGGTGGCGTATTACGCCATAAAAGCCGCCAATCCCGCCGCGTCCATTCTCCCGCCAGCCGACCCGTACTGGTATGACAGGGGTCGCACCACCGATGCCCTGCTGACGGATCTGGCGAGCCTACCCGGCGCAAAGCAGAACCACGACTTCATTGACGGGCTCGATTTAAACCTGTACAACACGCTGCAGTGGAATGGCTCGGTGTTCGGCTACTACCACCGCATCCTAAAAGAACATGGGCTGGGAACACTGCCCGTGTGGCTTTCGGAGACCAATGCGGCAACCAACGCCCCCATGGATCGTGGCATTACTCGGAGCGAGCAGGCCGACTTTCTGATTGAGAATCTGGCCGACAGTTTAGCCTACGCCCCCCATGTGGAAGTGTACGAAATGCGGACCAATCCGCGCGGACGTGTCAACTACGGCTTAGTATCGGTGAACGGGTCAACCAGCCCGGCCTATACGGCGGTGGAGACAATTACGCACGCACTGACGGGTACCCGGTTTTTGTCCAAGTCCGTGCTGCCCGTAGAGTGGAAGGCCGTATCGCAGCCGGCGGTTGTTACCTTTGGCGGCGTGCGGCGACTAGTCCAAGTGGTGTGGGACCAAGGCTTCCAACCCACCACCGTCAAGCTTAAGGCCTATGCCGGAACCGCTTCCGTCATTAGCGCCGATGGTGTGGCGCATTCTGTTGCGGAGAAGAGCGGCGACTTCACGCTGTCGTTAGCACCCGCACGCCTTCACAGCGCAAAAGCGACCTTCAACGCCCCCGTGGGAGGACCGCCGCTGATTGTCGTGCAGACGGTGAAGCCAGGCCAAGCGGGCACACCCATCACCCCCCCGGAGAATAGCCCCTCAGAATTCACCGCGCCGGTGACGAATGTGACGGGTGCACCGCTCAGGGCGACCCAGGGCAGGGAAACCGCTGTCATTCATCCCAGCCAATCGACCGTCACCATTACCTACGATGGCCGCTCCGTGACGGTGGGTGGTTGGGGAACTGGATCTGGCCAGCTTTTGGGTCCCTCGGGGGTGGCCATTGGGTTGGACGGCATCGTCTATGTGTCCAACAGCGGCGCCAATGATGTGGTGGCGTACAGTCCCAGCGGTCACGTGGTGGCCGAGTGGGGCGGCTATGGCGCGGGACCGGACCAGTTCAACGGACCCTCCAGTATTGCGGTGAACTCCGTCGGCGACGTCTATGTCGCGGATACGCTAAACCAGCGCATCGAAGAATTCTCGCCCATGGGGCAGTATTTGGCGTCAGGTTCGGCGACCTGGCCGACCCGAGTCACCATTAACAGCTTCGGCGTCATCGCCTACACGGATTTGATGGCGGAAGGGTACTGGAGAAGAACTCCGACTCCTGAATACGCCCTTCTGGCGCTCGCACACCGTCATTACAAAGGCACACGATTTGAGTATCTCATCTAACTCAAATTGGCTTAAGCGATAACACCGCCCAATTGGGGATCGCATCTTTCCCATCGGCCGCGGCCGTCCATCCCCCGTCCTACCCAGCAAATGCTCATCCATAGTCTCCCATGCGACGCCACGACAGGGCTGCCCGTAGGTCCTTATCCGCCAAAGAATCATGCGCTTCTTCCGATCACATTGAGATAACCGGACTTTCCTTTGGACGCCTCGCTGCACCCATCCCCCGCTGGGTTGCCCCTCCCAAAATGTGGGAATCCTAACAACTACTACGGCTTAGGAGCACAAGGGAGGAGAACTTCAGTGACTGACATTGGGAGGTCGGGAAGTCAACGTGGGTATCAAAGGGCGACCGATCGTTATGTGGGATATACCCAGGGATACAAAGATGGTCGAGCCCTTGGAGTCAGGGACCACATCATAATTGGAGTTACAGGCATCATGTTTCTTGGCAACATGGCGTCAGTCGGCATACGGCAAACAGACAGAAGGCCATAAACATCGACGAATACGCACGAGAGAACGCGGAATAGCGTACGGCATCGAGGAATCGGCCTCTCCATTATAGGGGCCGATTTTTATGCGAAATCTCGGGTTTGGTAAACACAAATCGGAACGGGCAACGCCTGATATAGTGGAGCTGGCGATGGGACTCGAACCCGCAACCTGCTGATTACAAATCAGCTGCTCTACCGATTGAGCTACGCCAGCATTCCATCTGCAGAACAGTATTATAGCACGGACGGCCGCTGTCTCTCAATCCCCACGCTGTTGACAAGCTTTAGCATGCTAATTATTATCCATAGTATAACCAAACCTTTAGGAGATGCTATGTATTTTGTCGAAACAGCATCCGACAACTGACGAGGCCTTGCAAAAACTTATCGAAATACAAGAAAGTGCTGCGGCGTTATTTTTAGAACGACGCGCCGACCGCGATCCCGGCCAGCCAACCCGGATGCAAACCTTCGTTTTGCGCACGATCTCAGAACGGGGACCGTTCTCCGTGTCGGAGCTCGCGGAAATCCTGAACGTGTCCATCCCCACGGCCAGCCAATTGGTCAATACCATGACCGAGCATAGATGGCTTTTGACCGTAGTCTCTCCTCAGGACCGACGGCGGCATGAGGTGCACCTCACGGAATATGGTGCCCAATTGTTGCGCGAACGCTTCGAAAAACGTCTAGCTCGTGTCCGCCGTATGCTCGACCAACTCAGCCCAGAGGAGCGCGGCACGCTGGTTTCGATATTAGACAAGGTGGTAAAGGTGTGGACGTCAACAGACGACAGTGAAGGGAGTTCCACAAATGGCCATTGAACGTGCTGACACCTCGGCACTCATTCAAGTCAAAGATTTGTCCCGCACTTATGGCGAAGGACCAGCCACGGTCCATGCCTTGCGGGGGATTAATTTAGACATCCAAAAAGGTGAAATGGTGGCCCTCATGGGTCCATCGGGCAGCGGCAAATCCACTCTCATGAACGTGTTGGGTTTGTTCGACCGGGCGACCAGCGGCACCTACACTTTGGGCAGCCAAGATATGACCCGGCTCACCGGCCGACAGCAGGCCAACCTGCGAGGACGCCGCATCGCCTTTGTGTTTCAAGGCATTCATCTGCTGCCGCGATTGACCGCCCTCGCCAACGTCGAACTGCCCATGTCCTATGCCCGCATGTCGTCTGCCCAACGAAAAGACGCGGCTTTAAAAGCGTTGCAACTGCTCGGCGTAGACCATTTGAAGGATCGCTATCCCAGCCAAATGTCGGGAGGCCAAGCTCAACGTGTCGCCATCGCCCGTGCCATCGCTCCTGGTCCCGACCTCCTGTTGGCCGACGAGCCCACTGGGGCATTGGACCGCAAGTCCGGCACATTGGTTCTGGAAGCATTTCAATCGCTGCACCAAGAAACGGGCGTAACCATTGTTATCGTCACGCACGACCCCTATGTGGCTCAACATGCAGAGCGCATCATCGCCTTGGAAGACGGTCACGTGCTTAGCGACACGCGGGTCGAGGACCGGCTCATCGCCCACCATGAGGACGAGCCGTCGAAGGGAGAACAATCGTGAACACCTTTGCCATTGCCTGGGACTCCATCTGGCACCACCGCACCCGAAGCTTCTTGACCGCCCTCGGTATTATCATCGGCGTGTTTGCTGTTGTGACGCTAACCTCACTCGGCGGCGGAGTCCAAAAATTCGTGAATCAAAAGTTTGCGGGAATCGGCGCTAATCTCATCACGGTCGCCCCGGCTTTACCCACAGCGCATTCCCATAGCCACCGTCACTCCCGCCCCGTCGGAAATGGCCCTTCGTTCCAGGCGGTGCCCAGCACGTTGACTGCCCAGGACGTGAGTGCCCTCAATCACAGCGGCACGAATGCACTCCGTAAAGCCGCGGGGGTTGTCACCGTCCCCATGTTGATTGCCAAGGGCTCGACCAGCAGCTCCGCGGGCGTCATGGGAGTCTCGTACCCATATTACGGGATGCAGCGCATGACCGTTAAAGCCGGAAGCCTGCGAGGCTCCGGCGTAGTACTGGGCGACTCGGTGGCTCACGACCTCTTCGGCAAGTCCCCGGCGCTAAATCAAGACGTGACCATCGGCACCCAAACGTACAAAGTGACTGGTGTGCTGAAGTCGCTCTCCGGCGCACCGGGATCGGACCCCAACAACACCGCCTACTTGCCGCTTCACACGGCGATGACGCTCTCTCATCAAACGACGGTATCGGAGATTATCTTGGCAGCCGCGTCAGCCCAAGACGTCAACCAAGCGGTCGGCATCGCCAACCGCATTCTGGCGAAGAGCCACCCGAGCCATAATTATCGGATTATCACCTCCCAGGAGATTTTGAAAACAGTGACCAGCACGACCTCGGTGATTACCGACTTCCTGGCTGGGATTGCTGGCATCTCTTTACTGGTCGGCGGTATCGGCATTATGAACATCATGCTGGTGACGGTAAGCGAACGATTTCGGGAAATCGGCATTCGTAAGGCTTTGGGAGCCCGCGACGGCGACATCTTGGTGCAGTTTCTGACCGAGTCGGTGCTGTTAGCCTTGATTGGCGGTGCTGTGGGCACGGTCCTGTCAGGTCTCGCCACCCACATCGTTGGCAAGGCCGTCGGCATTCCCGCCGGATTGACCGTAAGCTCCGTGATGACAGCGGTCCTCTTCTCCATTGGTGTGGGTGCTGTCTTCGGCGTGCTCCCCGCTCTGCGGGCGGCCCGCCTGATGCCAGCTGAAGCCCTCCGCACAGAATAATGAGAGCATGCACTCGGTGGGCCCAGGGAAGCCGTTCCCTGGGCCCACCGTCTCTGCATGGCACGGCGAGGTGCCATCGAGGGCTGTTGACTCACGCGCCCTCTGGATGAAAATCCCTCCTTTGGTCCTGGTCACCGATTTGGGGAAAAGAATGTTTTCCCTCATATGGGCCAGTTCCTGTCGATTGGGAAAGGATTTTCTGCGGCCGACCCCGAATAGCTCCCTGCTACAGAGTAATCAAGTGAGGGATTGTCATGCTAAATCAGGCCTCATTAGGGACTAATCCGCTTGATCCGATTCAAGCCGAATTAAAAGCCATTATAGATAGTCTGGAACGCACCGTCGTGGGAAAGCGGACCATTATGGAATACCTGGTCACGGCTGTCCTGGCAGGCGGTCACGTGTTATTGGATGATGTTCCGGGGGTGGGCAAAACCACCATCGCGAAGACATTGGCCAATACCATGAATCTGTCCTATAAGCGGATTCAGTGCACGCCCGATCTGTTGCCGTCGGACATTACCGGCGTGACAATTTTTAACCCGGGGGTTCAGCAGTTCGAGTTTCAACCCGGGCCGATTTTTGCCCATCTGGTGTTGGCCGACGAGGTCAATCGCACATCGCCCCGTACGCAGAGCGCCTTGCTTGAGGTGATGGAAGAGGGACAGGTGACGGTCGACGGGGTAACCCACCAGGTTGAAGGACCGTTTTTGGTCATTGCCACGCAAAATCCCATCGAATACGAAGGGACCTTCCCGTTGCCGGAAAGCCAGCTCGACCGATTCCTGTTCCGCCTCACCATCGGCTATCCGTCGGTGGACGAAGAGGTACAAATTCTGACCCGCTCGGACCGGCCGCCAGCCGCGGACACTGAGCCGGTCATCTCCCGAGACCGCTTGGTGGAGCTCATGCAGGATGTCGCTGAGGTCCACGTATCCCCGGCTGTTCGCCGCTACATCGCCGAAATTGCCCATGCCACCCGTCACTCCAACCGCATCTATCTGGGCATGAGTCCCCGGTGTACGCTGGCTCTGCATCGCGCCTGCCAGTCATGGGCGCTCCTGCACAGCCGCAATTACGTGGTGCCCGACGATGTGCTCACCCTGGCGCCCCATGTTGTTGAACACCGTTTGATTCTAGCCCGCAGCGGGAGCAATCCCAGTTCTGACCTGGTGCACGAGGTCTTCCAAGCGGTCCTGAGCAGCGTGCCGATACCGGCCGCCGAAACACCATGATCCGCCTCCGCTGGCCTCCGCTTCTGGCGGTGGTGCTGGCGGTCTTGATTTTTGCCATCTATCAAGGCGGGGCACTGCCTTGGCATCTATTTGGCTTTATCGCAATCCTAGCCGCCATCGCCTCGGTGGTCAGGTTCGCTCCTTGGCACCCTGTCCGCGTGGTTCGGGATGTGGCTTCCGGCCCATATCGGGCCGGAGATTCGGTGACCGCCGCCCTCAACGTCTCCACGACAGCGCGATGGCTTTGGCCGCACCTGGTCGTCGAAGACCAGCTTCCGGCCAGCCTAAACCAAAAATCGCCGCGTTTTGTGATAAACCAGTTGTCGTCCCACGAGACGCGGCTGACCTATGAGGTCCCCAACCTGCCCCGAGGCGTCTATGCACTCGACGCGATCACCTTAACCGCGGGTGATGCCTTCGGCCTCGTTGATCGCAGTTTGGTTGTGCATGCTCCTGAAGACATTGTGGTGTGGCCCACGACTGTGTCCTTAGGCGTCAACGCCGTGTTTGGCCAGTTCGGTCAAGGTGAGCGCCGCGGGCGGCGCACGCACCACGAAGAGTCTTTCCAACTCCGCGGGGTACGTGAATACGTAACCGGTGACCGTCTCTCACGGATTCATTGGAAATCCTCCGCGCATACCGGAAACTTCAAGGTCAAGCAGTTTGAAACGGCGACGGCGGCCGAGTTCACCATCGTGCTGGACCGCGCCAGCCACTTTGCGACGGCTGACGACTGGGAACTGGCGTTGTCAACTGTGGGCTCCGTTTTGGAGTGTGCCGCCTATGCTGACCAATCCATCGGTCTGGGTGTGGTGGACCGTCCCGATGCGCACTTTTTGCCCGCCTCCGGCGCCGGAGCATTTCGAGAAATGATGAACTTCTTAAGCCAACTGCCCTATCAAAGCCCGGTAGAACGCGCCGTGTGGGCGCGATGGGGCGACACCCAGCTAATTGTGGTAACCAGCTCGGAGAAGATGGATGAATGGCGCAGTCAAGCCGATCTCCTCATCCCAGTGGGCGCGGAGGGACTCCAGCACTTAAGCGACCTGCCCCGGCGGCTCAGTCCGCTGACAGCCGAAGGCGGGGGACGGCGATGAAGACACGCGCCTTGCCAGCCCTCCTGCTGGGTCTGTGGATGTCTGCGTTGTTTTGGCCGTTCAGCCATGCCGGCGGCTATGTGCATGCCAACGTGCTGGCCTTTTTGCCTCTCGCCCTCTCCACTGCCGAACTCTGGCGGCGCTGGCCGCTCAGGCTTGGCCATTGGATAGTGGTCCTGTATCTGGGATTGTCGATGACCTGGGAAACTTGGGCTAGTTGGCACTGGATGGGAATTTTGGTGACCGGCGGGGTTCGGACCCTGCTGGTCCTCCCCGTGAGTCAATGGAACCAGATGAACGCCCACTTGGCGGCCCCGCTCCTATTGCTGGGGGGATTTGCGGGATGGCTGTTGTTCCGACAATGCCGCAACTATTCTCAGGCGCTGTCTCTGTTCGCATTAGGCACTGTGGTCATCGTTCTCAACAAAATACTCTGGAACCTCCCGGCTGAAGGCCCGCTGGCTGCGTACCTGACCCTCGGATTAATGGCCTTGGCATACTTCCATCGCCAACGGCTCACTGTCGAGGCGGGGGCCCCTGCAGTGTCCGGCGTCAGTCGCCGCGTCGCCAGCCTCTGGGCGGCCATCCTCCTGCTGCCTCTGGTTGGAGGTTGGGTCATGCCGCCGCACCGCGCGTCAGACCCTTTCGGGGTGTGGCATAACGACTTGCTTCCCCTGTTGCAGAATCTCGGTTCCGCCAGCACCGGATACGGCCCCGGCGTTACGGACATCGGCCACTCCCTGGTTCCTAACCGCCGACCCGTATTCATCGCCAAAAGCCGGCATTTGCACTATTGGCAGGCTGCCGTATATGACCACTTCAACGGCACCCGCTGGTCCAACTCCGGCTCCGGGGGGCTTACCTATTCCACGGTAGCGAACGACATTGGCATCCCGTTAATCCCCAGCTATTTCAACAACGTGGGGCAGGCTGCCACCATTCAAGCCAACATTATCGATTTGACGGCCAAACCGTTCACCACCCTGTTTTACACCGGAGTGCCCATCAATTTCTCCGTGTCTACCACGGTACACTCACAAGCCGCCCGCTTCGCCTCCACGACCAACCGGTACAGCCTTACGGCCTTGGAGCCCCGATACAACCAGTCGCTGGTGCAGAATACCGGATTCAATACACCGCCGACGAGCCTCCACCCCGACCTGCAGTTGCCGTCATCCTTGTCGCCAAAGGTCCGGCAGTTGGCCCAGCAAATCACCGTCAACGCCAGCGGTCCCTGGCAAGCCGCTTTGGACATCAAGAAGTATCTGGATGGGCATTATCGATATTCGTACCAGGTCACGCCCAGCCACGGAAACGTCGTCAACCACTTTTTGTTTCAAGACCCGCAAGGCTATTGCGACCAGTTCTCCACGGCCTTCATCATGATGATGCGGACCCTGGGGGTGCCGGCCCGCTGGGTGGTCGGGTATTCGCCCGGCAGCTTTGACCCCAGCCAGCATGGATACCTGATACGCGAGGTGGATGCCCATTCTTGGGCCGAAATTTGGATCGATCATGTCGGTTGGGTTCCTTTTGACCCAACCCCCGGCTTTAGCTTCCCGATATCCTATCTGCCGCATCAGGCGCTCACAGCCAAAGTTCCATCGTCCGTGACGCCCTTGCCCAGGCTTCACCAATTCGGCACCGCTCCCGCTTCGTCCAACACCACCAGGCCGGCGCCGGTGCATGTTCCACACGCACGCCCTGCCGTCCATCATGCAGGCAAGAAGGTACACCGGCACTACGGGACCATCTGGGATGGCGTCGCCGCCTTGGCGGTCATTTTGGCCCTTGCCGGCATCGTGGTGAACCGTCCCCGCCGCAGCCCCATTGACCAAGCCTGGCACAGCCTCAAGCTGTTGACGGCCCGCCGCTTAGGCCCGGAAGCCGCCCTCTCCAGCCCGCGCCAGTGGGGACAGGCGTGGATACACCGCTACCCCGGCGATGCCGACCTGGTATGGACGCTAGTCTCCCTCTTCGATGCCGCCTTTTACCGCTCGGCTCGCCTCACAGACGCTGAGATGGCCCAAGTTCTCCAGATTATCCGGCAATTAAAACAGCGGGCCCGCAGGCCCGCCTAAAAAGATCCGAAAGGGTTATAAGTCCTCGCTATCGATGTTCGGCATCGGCAATGCCAATCGACCGTCCAAATAGCGTTCCAGCTTGCGTTTGACACGTTGCAGGGCGTTATCAATCGATTTCACATGGCGCTTTAACTCGACAGCAATCTCCTGATAGGACCGCCCATCGAGGTAGCTCATCAGTACCTTCCATTCCAAGTCGGACAAAATTTCGCCCATCTTTTCCTCGATATCGCCAAACTCTTCCCGGTTGATGACCATCTCTTCGGGATCCGAAACCCTCGATGTCGAGATAACGTCCATGAGGGTGCGATCCGAGTCTTCCTCATAGATGGGCTTGTTCAGCGAAATGTAAGAATTCAACGGAATGTGCTTTTGACGGGTGGCAGTTTTAATCGCGGTAATAATTTGACGCGTGATGCAGAGCTCGGCAAAGGCCCGAAAGGACGCCAATTTGTCGTTTCGAAAGTCTCGGATCGCCTTATAGAGTCCGATCATGCCTTCCTGGATAATATCCTCCCGATCGGCCCCGATCAGAAAGTACGACCGAGCCTTGGCTCGTACAAAATTACGGTACTTGTGGATGAGAAATTCCAACGCCTCGCCGTTGCCCTCACGCGCTTCCACCACGATGTCTTCGTCCAACATCGTCTCATAGCTCTTGGTTAGGTTGTGCAAAGGGCCAACGCTCACCCACATCGCCTCCATCGAGTTCAGACGTAGTGGCAAAAATCAGTCTTTTACAACAATCCGGAAACATTATTGCTGAAAACCGACCGCCAATATTTCAACAGAACAAGTAACCTATGCGCTATTATAGTCGGGCCCCTAAATCCGCGTCAATACAGAGTTTTTGAGGCTCCGCTGTCGAACCACCTCGAATCCGATCACCGAGGCAGCGTTCGAAGCATTCACCGATGACACCTGGCCCAACATCGGCAGCTTGACCAATCCGTCCGAGCGCGTGCGAATCAAGGGACGCACACCGCGCCCTTCGGCACCAATCACCACCGCCACGGGTCCCGTCCAATCGACCTGCGTGTATAGCTGATCCGCCTCTGGATCAGCGGCGAAGACAAACAGGCCGGCTTCCTTGAGCTTATCGATGGCTTGGGCAAGATTGGTCACCCGCACCACCTGCACGTATTCAATCGCACCAGCCGACGCCTTGGCCACCACCGCCGTCAAGCCGGCCGCGCCACGCTCGGGAATCACCACCGCCGTTGCCCCAGTGGCGTCCGCCGTGCGGAGAATCGCCCCCAAATTGTGGGGGTCCTGGATACCATCTAAGATATACACGAAAGGTTCGGCCGATGCCTGAATCAATTCTGGCAGTTCTTCCAAGCTCAGCGTGGGCTTCAGCGCCACGTGCGCCCCCACTCCTTGGTGCGGCACCTCGCCCGCCAAACGGTCCAAGAAGGGCTTAGGCACTTCGGTGACGGGGACGTGCTGTTCGCGCGCCAACGCCACAATCTCTCGGAGGCTGCCCTCGCGAAGCGACTCCTGCACCCATAGACGGGTAATCGAGCGCCCCGCCCGAAAGGCCTCCAATACCGGATGGCGTCCGACCAACACCGGAGTATCTTCCAAATCCTCGAACGGCCGCCGCTGATCCACATCGCGGCCTCGAGGCGCTTCCCTTCGCCCATCGTCACGTTCACGACTGCGCGGCGGTCCCGGGCGTCGAGCCGGCTTTCCGCCGCGACCATCCCGGTCGGTCGTCGGCCGGCCGCCCCATTTCTTGTTCCCCGTTTGCTTCCGTCCTGCTGGCATACGCACTATCCCTTCCTCGCTCAAATTATTGCCCTAGACGACGGATTCTGGTGCCGTCCGCACCATCCAGCACCTCGTAGCCTGCCTCTACCAGGGTGTCTCGAAGCACGTCCGCCAACGCAAAGTTCTTGTCTTTGCGGGCCTGGTTGCGCCGCGCCAGCAGCACCTCCGCCAATCGATCGTCTCCGAATTCCGTACGATCTGGCAAGAACCGCAAAATCTGGTCTGCTGCCAGCAAATTGCGCCGGGCCAAGCCCTTGGCCATCTCGGCATGACCTGCATTAATCCCGCGATAGGTGGCCGTGACCATGTCGAACACTTCGGCAAACGCTTTGGCCGTGTTGAAATCGTCATCCATCGCCGCCAGAAAGCGCTCTTCAAAGTGAACCAGCGATGCGGCCCAGTCCGCTGCCACTAGCGTGCCCGCCGCCGGCGCCTCCTGGACGTCCTGCCACAACCGATAGATGCGCTCTAACGCAGTCTGCCACGAATCCAGGTTCTGCTCCTCAAAATCGAGCGGATGCCGGTAATGGACGGAGAGCAAGTAGGTGCGCAGCACGTGGCCCGCGTACCGCTCCAAGAGCTGCTCCATGGCGATGCCATTTTTGAGCGACTTGGACATTTTAACGCCGCCCCGGGTAATCAGGCCACTGTGAATCCAGACGTTCACGGCCTCATGGCCGAGGTAGGCCCGGGACTGCGCACGTTCGTTCTCGTGGTGGGGAAACAAGAGATCCATCCCGCCGCCATGCATGTCAAAGGCGTCTCCGAGATATCGCTGGGACATGGCCGAGCACTCAATATGCCAGCCCGGACGCCCCGCGCCCCATGGACTGGGCCAGGCCGGCTCCTCGGGTTGGGCCGCCTTCCACAACGCAAAGTCCCCAGGGTATTCTTTTTCGGGCTCCACATCGACCCGCACGCCTTCCAACATCTCGTCCAGCCGCCGCCCCGACAATTTGCCGTATTCCGGGTCGTTTCTGACGCGGAAATACACGGATCCCTCCGCCGCGTAGGCTCCACCCTGCTCCACCAGTTTTTGAATATAAGCGACAATGCTCTCGATGTTGTCGGTGACCCGCGGGGCAAAGTCGGGGGGCATAACCGACAATTGATCCATTAAACGCTCATATTCCATGATGAACTGACGCGCCACATCATCCACCGACCGACCCAGTTCCGCCGCTCGGCGAATCAGCTTATCGTCTATATCCGTAAAGTTTTGTACAAATGTGACGAAATATCCCCGCCGCATCAGATGGCGGCGGATGGCATCCCACACAACTGCTGGGCGAGCATGGCCTAAATGACTCTGGTCGTACGGCGTCACGCCGCAGGTGTAGATGCTGACCCGGCCAGGAACTCTCGGCTCGAGAGGACGCGTTTGCCGCGTGAGACTGTCATAAACCCGGATCGCCATGCTGCTCCCTCCGCCCCCGGCAAAAAATCGCCATCCCTGGAGAGGCGATTTGGCCACCGATCCTTATTTTCCCAAGCATACAAAAGCCTGGGATGCCCGTCAACGCCGGCCTTTAGCCGCCGTGCACAAGCGATTGGATGGCATGCCAAATTCGGCTCAGCCACAGGGTAATCTGTTGCCAGAGCCCGGGCGGAACGACACCGGCTGCCTTTTGCTCCCAACTGTGCAACTGCGAGGTGAGAGTTTGGGCATCCAGAGGCAGACGACTCAAGGCGATCATCAGATTGGTGATATTCGTAATTTGGGTGTTGGTAAGATTGATGTTGAGCCGATTGGCCTCATTGACCACAACCGGCCGAATGGCGGCGGAGGTGGTCAAGTGGTTCTGAATGACGGTATTCTTCACCTGCATAACCAACATAGCCGCCTTGCTCTTGCTGCCAATCTGGTCTCCTAGATTCCCGGTCACCATCATCTCCTGGGCCGCCGTCCGTTGCTGGCTCAGGGGGATGGTGCTGCCGCTGGCCGTCTGATAAGCCGTCAGGATCCCCGCCAAAGCCGCCGTGCCAGATACGGGAAAAGGCGCATCGGCCGCCACCTTGGCATTTTTCATACCGGCTGTAGCCAAGGCATTGGCGTACATGGCCGGCGTTACCCAGGTGATGTCGCGTGTGGTGACATGGATGCCATAGCCGCTCCCTTCCAACGTCACAGCACTGGAAGAAATGGAGCGCGTGCCGATTTGCGACTGCGGCGCCACCCCGCTTAAGAGCCGCTCCTCGTCCTGGTGATTAATGGTCAGCACCCGTGCGGTTTGGGTGGCGCCCAACTCTGTCAGCATTTGTTGGCGCTGGCCACTGGTTAGATTGGCCCCCAGCGTCACCACATTGGGCGTTCCTTGCGCATGTGCCGTGGTGCTCCAGAGCAGGACAGCGAGCGCCACCCCCGCTAACTGACGATGTGTTACTTTGTTTGAAAGCATATCCAAATTCGCTCCCCACGGTGGAAAATAGGAAGCGGCGCGGCGCGCCCTCCCTCATGTAGCTTTTCCCATCATTGGAGTGTTTTATAGCTGTCGACTCATGAAACCTTTTGCTACACTGGCAATAAGGATTTTAAGGAGAGGTCGTCATGCCCCCGAAGTTAGTCGGCCGTCGGGCCATTTTTCTTCTGTCATTTACAGGTGCCGCTTTTCTCACCGTGGGCGTCCGATTTTGGGACTTGCAGGTGGTCCATGGCGCCCACTATCAGGCGCTGGCGCAGCAGGATCAATTGCGGCAAATTCCTATTCCCGCGCCCCGCGGCAACATCGTGACCTCCGACGGGGTCGTGGTGGCGGGTTCCAAACCGGCTTGGAGCCTTTATTACTTGAGTCAAGGCGGCCCTTTGCCGACTGCAGAAGTGTCCCGCTTGGCCAGTTATTTGGGCGAGCCGGCCTCGAACATTTCGAAGTCCATCAACGCCCAATTAAAGACCCAGCCGAGCTACGATCCGGTGGCAATTGACGCCAACCTGACGCCTAAACAAATGACGGTGATTGAAGAAAACATTAATCACCTGCCCTATCTGCGCATCCAGCCCACAGCCATTCGCAACTATCCGTATGGCAGCGTGATGGGCAACGTGTTGGGCTTTTTGGACTTGAACACCGCAACTGCGGATAAGGGCGCATCAGGTCTCGAAATGCAATACAACAAGTACTTAGTCGGACAGTCCGGTGGCGAGTATGCCGAGGTAAACCGACAAGGCCAACTCGTTAAGCTGTTTGGCCAGGCGGTACCGACGCCGGGCGATACCCTGCACTTAACCATCAACTGGCAACTTGAGAAGACCGCATATGAAGCCCTGGCCTATGACATGAAGACCATCCAGAACGCGCCGGCCTTTACGGGCGCGCGTTCGCCGGGCGCAAACCAAGGCGGTGTGATTGCCATCAATCCCAATAACGGAGATGTGTTGGCGATCGCGAGTCTGCCCAGCTACAACCCGAACCTGCTGTTGCCGAACAGCACCACCCGCAACAGCTATATCGCTCAGTTGACCAAAGATCCGCATTTCTCATCGCTGTATGAATTTATTCCCATTCAGCAGTTGTTCTCGCCCGGTTCCATTTTCAAGCCCATCATGGCCACCGCAGCCTTGGCTGCCGGGATACTGACGCCTACCCGCCAAATTTTCGACCCGGGATATTTCCCCAAAGACCCGGCGTTCCACAACTGGTATGCGCCTGGCTTCGGATGGTTGGACGTCAAACAAGCCCTTGGCCTCTCCGACGACGTGTTTTTCTATACCGTGGGCTATGACATGGGCATTAATTTAATTGACAAATGGCTCAACAAGTTTCTGCTCAACAAGCTGACCGGAATCGACCTGCCGGGCGAAGTCCAGAGCATCCCCCCAACGCCCAAGCAACTGCAAAAAGACGGGGACGGCGCCTGGACCTGGGGTTGGAACCTCAACACCGCCATTGGACAAGGTATTGACCAATTCACCATGGTGGCTCTAGCTCGGGCTGACTCAGCCATTGCCAATGGCGG
Organism: Bacillota bacterium; assembly: GCA_021799435.1. GTDB lineage: Bacteria > Bacillota > Sulfobacillia > Sulfobacillales > Sulfobacillaceae > Sulfobacillus_B. The sequence goes on from JAJZAN010000009.1 coordinate 31,884, forward strand.
CACCCTGTACAAGCCCCATTTGGTGTCGGAGATTACCACCGCCAACGGCAAGGTGGTCAAGAAGTTCAACCCTGTCGTGCAAGGCAAGCTCAATGTCCCCCAGAGCGTCTTCAACGTGGTGCATCAGGGCATGATTTTGTCCGCCCAGGACCCGAACATCAAAGATGGCGTGTCCGGAACCGGCTATGGTGCGCTGGCTGGGTTCCCTGTCTCAGTCGCTTCCAAAACCGGAACCGCGCAGGTCTATGGCAAGCCCAACAATGCCTTTTTCCTGACCTACGGACCGATGCCGCACCCCAAGATCCTCATCATCGTCTACGTCAAGTCCGGACTGTGGGGCGCTCACTCCGGGTTTGTGGCCCGGGCCATCTATGACCAATATTTCAAGGTCAAGGATCCGAAGGCCAAGGCATTGTTTGACAGCACCTTTGGCGGATCGTACCCGTGGCCGTTCGGCTACAAGCCGCCCGCTCCCAAGGCTCCTTAGAGAAAGGACGGACAGACTGCATGGGGCGCTGGAAGAACAAAAGACTTGTGACAACGCGGCACCCTGTCGTCTGGGCCGGCGCCCTGGCTCTGACCGCATGCTCGCTGGCGGGTTGCGGAGGCTTCACTCAAGCCGCCGTGCCGACGCCAATTAAGATAGCCGCCGCGCGCCCCAACCGCACCGAGACGCCGCACATTACCTGGTATCCGGTGAGCGTGGGGTCGCCGACGCTGTGGGCCGAAGGTGCACAAGTCTCGTCGGTGCTGTCCGGCCCCAAGGGACGCATTTACTACGGCACCGTCAATCCCTTGGCGGATGCCGCCGCCATCGGGTGGCTGAACCCTGCCACTCACGTGAATCATTGGACCTCCGTTCCGAGCGCCAATCCACCCTTTCCCGCGCGATCCGGGCTCAACGCCTTAGACGCGCAGCAAGCAGCCGCTTGGGGAGGTGTCTCGCTTATCGAGGCCGGTTCCCGGACCATCTGGTACCGGCACTGGGGCTATGTGGGCGGATGGTTGGCCGCCACCGCACGTTTTGTGTCGGGAGGCTACAATATCCCGGGGCCCACGGTGGACAATGCCGAATGGTCTGTGTCTGTCTCGAGCACCTTTTCAGGTACGAGCCAAATTGCTCTGCAGAACAATCCGTCGGGCCGCGTCCGTGACATCCCGCTGCCGAATTCGGTCAACAACCCGGTCGCGATAGCGCTTACCGGAGGAACAACCACCGTACCGCCCCTCGTCACCCTGATGACCAACAATACCCTTTTTACGCTGAGCCCGGATGGACACTGGAGCAGTGCCTGGAATCTTTCTATACCCGGGGACTTCTTCGTGGCTATGGGCCAATGGGGATCAGAGCTCTGGACTTTGGACGCCAACGGCAACATCGACCGATGGGCGGGCGGGCGCCTTCATTCCGTCGGGTATGTGAGGGTGGCCCCGCTCGACGCAGTCAGCGCTCCCGGCCAAGGGCTTTGGATTGCCACGCCGCACGATCTCGTCCTGTGGCAGCCTCGGGCGGCATTGAAAAGTTGGCCCTGGCCTCAAAGCGTCTATCCGGCACCGGCTTCGAGCTGGCCCACCACTGGAGCCAGCGAGCCACCTGACTGGCCCCCCGCCTCCCACATTAGTGCCGGCCCACACCAATCCGCTATCATAGGAAACGGCATTTGGATCGGGGTGGCCACGCTGACGGCCTCAACGCATGCACAAGGAGGATAAATATGACCTCGGACCAATTAATTGAGCAGTACTACGAATTCGCCATGGAGGGCGGGGACACGCTGGTGCCATTCGTGGAACGGGTGGTGACCGGCGACTACGGCCCTCCCGACCGACCAGCCGTTTTATATTTCCTGGACCGCATAGAGGCGATCATTCTGGGAAACATCGAAGCCCGGTTCGATGAGGGACCGGGACTGGAAGCTGATCCCGACGCGGTGGCTGAAGATACCCGCCGTACGGTTGACCAAGCTCGCACCGTGGTCCTGAAGGCTCTGCCCAGCATGTGACTCAGCCCTTTACGCACACCGTACCCTAGGGTAGAATAAACCCACTATCGACGAAGGCTGGTGACCGATTTGTTCACCCCCCGCATGCAAGGAACTCCCTCTAAGGGGAGCGATCTGCCTTGATGCGGGTTTAAGCCTGTATCCAGATTCTCCCCTCCAACATTTTCTACGGAGGGGTTTTTTATGTCTCGCGACAATTTGCTGTGGCTCACCCTGGAAGATGGCATCGTAACCTTAGGAGCCCAATTTCGGGAAGTGGCCGTGAGTCTTCTCCTCACAGCCCTCAATCCCGCCTCATCCAGCTACGCTTGGTACTTTCTGGCGGGGTCCATCCCCGGTTTGCTGTTGCCCCGCTTGTACACCTGGGCGAGCCTGCGATGGCCCCCGCGCCGGGTCATGCAGGCCAGTTACATCCTCCGCATGCTCTTGGTGCTGGGGTTGTGGCGCGCCGAAAGCTTTGCTTTCGCCCTGGCCGCGCTGGCCGGCCTGGCGTTCGGATCTGGACTCCATGGCACGGCCCAGGCCCATTACATCGCCCAACCGGACAACTTTGAGAAGACGCGGACCTTTGTGCAGCGCCTGCGCCAATCGGACAGTCTGATGCGCCTGACGGGACCCTTGGCGGCTGGGGTGGCATTGAACTGGGCGGGATTCCGCTTCGGATTCCTGGCGTCGGCGGCATTGTATGGACTATCGATGACCATGGCAAGCCGTCTCTCGCCCCTCCCTCCAGCATCTTCGGCCCATGTCCAGCCGAGCCCCGCCATCTGGCGTCGATGGCCGGACACCGCCGGATGGGTGGTGATGGGGCTCAGCTTTCTCACCTGGCAGGCCAACACGCTCGCCATCGCCTATACCTTTCATGTCCTCCACCGCCAAGCCTTTGGCTATGGGCTGACACTGTCGGTCTGGGGTGGGTCGGGATTCCTGGCGGCCGCGCTCTTGGCCCGCATCCAGCATCGCCCCTATCGTTGGATTCCCCTGCTTTTCGGCGTGTTGGGCCTCACTTGGATTTGGCTCGGCCAGGGCGTCTCGTTTCCCGTCTTTGTGGTGCTGGGCGGCGTGGAAGGGCTGGCTGGATGGCTGGTGCAAGACTTGGTGCAAGCGGTGGTGTTGTCCGCAGCTGAAGCCGGTCGGGCCGGCGAGGCCCAAGCTCGCTTGGGCGTGTACGGTGAAGCGGGCTCGCTGCTCGGTCTGGCCCTGTTGCTGGTCTTGCCGGGAACCTGGCTCATCAAGCCCTGGTACGGCATTTTAGGCTTGATGAGCCTCGTGGCCGCCCTTTTCAGCGCTGTGGGAATGTTGCAGCGTGCGTGGCAGGTTTGGACTGTCCGGCAAGGATAAAGCATAGGGTGTGGCGAGGGGGACGAGAATGAAAAAAAGCCTCGCGATCATCGTTATCGCCATCATGTTGGGCGCTTATTGGCTCATCCAGCGGTCCCCAGAGACTGTCTCAGCGGTAGGCGCTCCGACTCCCTTGGTCGTCATCGACCCGGGTCACGGGGGCTGGGATCCGGGTGCCGTGCGGGGCAGCCTGTACGAGAAGTCACTGACTCTGGAGGTGGCTTTTCGGCTGGGGGCTTTCTTGCAGCGGCGCGGATTTCGGGTGTACTACACCCGCAGCCGAGACGCCGCCCTATCGTCCACGGTGCTACGGGACCTGACCCAGCGGGCTTATGCGGCCAATCGGCTGGGTGCCTCGGTGTTCGTCTCCATCCACGTCAATACGGAGCCGTCCGGAACCATGGCCGGGCCTATTGTTTATTACACCCGGGAGAGCAGAGCCTCGTATCGTTTGGCGAATCTCGTCACAGAGAATCTCGCTGCCAGCGGATACCACCATCCACCCCGCCCCATTCGCCAGTGGGTGCTGGATGTTTCGCACATGCCAGCCATCAATGTGGAAATTGGATTTCTATCACACAGCGGCGATGCCGTGCGCCTTCAGTCCGCGCAGTACCAAGCTCTCTTGGCGGAGTGGGTGGCCAACGGCGTGTCCCGCTTCCTGGGCCGCTAGTGTTCGGACTCCAACTGCACTAAAGCCAGCGTCGCGAGTCCCTCCTCGCGGCCCAGCCACCCCATCCGGTCGGTGGTGGTGGCCTTGATGGAGACGTCCTCAGGGCGCACCTTCAAGAGGGGAGCCAGTGTATCGCGCATTTCGGGAACCAAGGGCCGCACCCGGGGCTTCTCCCCGATTACCGTCACATCCACCTGGACGACCCGGCAACGGTGATCCTCTACCATCCGCATCACCCGAGCCAGCAGGTCCGTGGATCGGGCTCCCTTCACCGACGGATCATCAGCCCGGAACCACGTGCCAATGTCCCCCAACCCCAGGGCACCAAGCAGGGCGTCGATGACGGCATGGATCAACACATCGCCGTCTGAGTCCCCCGCCAATCCGCGCGAGAAGTCCTTCACCCAAATGCCCCCTAAGAACAAAGGCCGACCCTCTTGGAAGGGATGGGCATCAAATCCTTGACCAATACGCATTACGCATTCCATCCTTTCAGCGCCGCCTCAAACCAGGGGATGTCCTCGGGCCGGGTCAACTTCAGGTTATGTCTTTCGCCCACCACGGTCCGCACCGGCATACCGGCGTGCTCGGCCACCTCGGCATCGTCGGTCGGCACGCGGTTTTCGGGCCATTGGCGATAGGCCTCATCAATCAGGGATTTGCGGAATCCTTGCGGCGTCTGGGCTAGGCGCAGGCTTTGGCGCGGCACGGTGCCCTCCACAAATCCCTCCGGGGATACGGTCTTGACGGTATCCACCACCTCCAGGACAGGGAGGGCGGCACCGAACGTATGGGCCGCCTCGGCCACTGCCTGAATCAAGCCTGACGACACCAAGCAGCGGGCTGCGTCGTGAATCAGCACCGTGTCGTGGCTGTCTACCCGGTTTAACGCCTTCAGCCCTGCTTGGACGGACAGGTACCGTTCTGTCCCGCCGGTGGTGACCTCAAACCCCTTCAAGCCCATCGATTGCAAGAGCGCCGCAATCTTTTCATGATCCTCCGCTTGGGCAACCACGACGCCCGACGTGACCCCAGCATTCTTAAACCGCATCAGGGTCCACTCCAACACAGACCGCTCCTCGAACTGGAGCCAAATTTTTGAGGCGCCGCCCATCCGATGACTCTGTCCAGCGGCGACAATAATGGCATGGATATTCGTTCTCTTTCGCCTCCACATCCATTGTAACTCAGCGGCATTCCACACTTTAATGCCGGTCCCAGGCTGACTGTGTGCTATGCTGGGGCATAAATCAATCGTACAGGTGATGAGATGGATAACCTTCCTAAAGGCATGCTCTTGGACTTGGATGATACCATCCTGGCGTTCGACACGGTGTCAGATGAAAGCTGGGAGATCACCCTCCAAGAATTCCGCCATCGATTGCTCCCCGTCGACCCATCTAGTCTTCACACCGCTATCAAAGCGTCGGCCAAACACTTTTGGAGTGATCCGGCTCGTCATCAAGCTGGCCGCATGAACCTGCTTTGGGCCAGAACCACGATTGTCACGGACGCCATGGCTGCCCTGAATCTCCACAACCCCGACCTCGTCGATGCCATCGCGCAAGTGTACGAAACCATCCGCATCGACCGGATTCATCCCGTTGACGGGGCGCTTGATACGCTGGAAGCTTTGCGTCAGCGTCAGGTGCGGCTGGTATTAGTCACCAACGGGGACGCTCCTGGTCAACGGCGGAAGATTGATCGGTTTCACCTCCAACCCTTCTTCGACGCTATCCTCATCGAAGGCGAATGCGGCGTGGGAAAACCGGATGAACGCATTTACCAGAAAGCCCTTGACGCCTTGAAGCTGCATCCGGAGGACGTATGGATGGTGGGGGATAACCTCGAATGGGAAGTCCGAGGTCCCCAGAAGCTGGGCATTCGCGGTGTATGGGTCGACTATCGCGGCATCGGGCTTCCCGCCGATGGTCCCGCCCCCTATAGGGTGATCCGGTCGTTGCGAGACATTCTGCCGTAATCACAAAGAAGCGGCCCCTTGCTGCGCAGGGCCGCTTCCGGTCGTTCTAAGACAAGTTAGCGCGCTTCAGCTTCCATCCCAGCCTGTGCCTTGAGCTTGGCGAAAATCATTCGCCCAGCCGCCGTTTGCAGGACTGAGGTCACCAAAACGGCTACCGTCTGGCCGATGAACTTGCGTCCACCATCCACCACAATCATGGTGCCGTCGTCCAGGTAGCCAATCCCTTGACCCGACTCCTTGCCGTCCTTGATGACATGCACCACCATCTCCTCGCCGGGGAGCACCACCGGCTTGACCGCATTGGCCAGTTCGTTGATGTTCAGCACCGGTACCCCTTGAAGCTCCGCAACTTTGTTCAGGTTGAAGTCGTTGGTGACGACTTTCCCGTCCAAAATCTTAGCCAGTTTCAATAACTTGGAGTCCACTTCGAGGTTGGGGTCCACTTCGCGCTCGTATATCTGCACGCTGTTCTGTTCCTTTTGGATGCGGTTCAAAATATCCAATCCCCGTCGACCGCGATTGCGTTTCAGCACGTCGGCCGAGTCCGCGATATGGCGCAACTCCTCCAGAACGAAAGCGGGAATGACCAAGGGTCCCTCAAGAAACCCGGACTGACAGATGTCTGCAATCCGGCCGTCAATGATGACGGAGGTATCCAAAATTTTGGGTTTCATGGCATCTTGTCCGCCCCGGTGCTTCAGGCGCGCTGGAAGCCAAGATTGCGGCCGCATGATGTCGTCCTTGCGGCGGATCGAGACCCGAAGTCCCACGTATCCACACCCAATGGTGATGGCTACGCGAAGAATGGTTCCCAAAAATCCTAACCCAGACAGGTCGACTCCCAAAAGGAACGCGATCACCAATCCGACGATAAGGCCGATCGAGCCCGACAACAGATCCTGTGTGGGGGTACGCTGAAGTCGCGACTCCACCCAGGCGACAACTCGACTGGCCCATTTCACTAAAATCGGACCTAACAAGTAGCCCAGAACACCGCCAACGACCAGCCCCAAGGCTGCCGTGAGCTCGCTCCGTGCCGCTCCCAACACGTGTAGAACCGGCCAAGCCGCCAAAGGCTTGCGATTTTGCAACACGATGCCGATGCCCAACAGCGCGCCGACAACCATCAGTGCTTGCCGCAAAATCCTGTCCACGTCGACCACCTCCTTAGAGTGAGAATTTCGGTCCGGTTGCTGCCAACCGACCCATTTTTTAGTCTTCCCGGAGGCGCGGATAAAATACTAAAAATTGACAAGTGCGGTCCTATCTTTTGCGCCTCGAGTGGATCATATCATACCAAACAATTTGACGAGCGAAGGGGCAAATTTGTTGCAACAGCAAGGTTTTTTAACCGCGCAGTTCGCCCCATTTTCCCTTCCAGCACGAATCATTTATTCCGCGGACTACTTTGTCCACCGCCCTCATAGAATGCGGTATCCAAGACCGTTTTCTGTCCGGAGGAAAGCATGCCGCCCGATACCCGCACGCCAAAACTTGCGCCAATCATTGGACTAGGCCGACTCGTGGGTTTGACCTTCGCCGTCATCGCTCCCGGGTCGTCGGTGTTTCTCACGTATGGCACGGCGTTCGCCCAAGCGGGAACCGGCATTGTGTTCGGCTACGGATTGGGTGCGCTCCTGAATCTGACCATGATGTGGTGTTACGCCGAACTGGGGAGCCGCTACCCAGAAGCCGGAGGAGACTACAGTCTCGCCAGCCGGGCCCTGGGGCGCTGGGCCGGCAGCCTTTATGCGGTGCTGTTTGCTGTCAAGGGTGTAGCTATCCCGGGATTGTTGGCGCTGAGCTCAGCGCAGTACATACATCTGGTGTGGCCTGCCATTCCCGCCACTCCGCTGGCTCTGGCTGTATTTGCCAGCTATATCGCCCTGGCGGGATTTGATTTAAAAACCTCCAGCACCGTCGTCAACCTCATGGTCGCTATCGAATTTTTGGTATTCCTGATGTTCGTTGTGACTGGCTTGACACACCTGCATCAGCCAGCAAGCGTGCTATGGACGCCGCAGCGCGCGATTGGGCAGGGCTTATCCCGGGTTCCTCGCGGTGTCTGGCTGGGTGCCGCCACAGCCGCCCTATACGGGCTCAACGGACCGCAAGCGTGCCTCTATTACAGCGAGGAGACCCTCGCCTCGCCCAAACACATTGGGCGAACCATCTTTGGTGCCGCCCTCACAACCGTCGGCATTGAGATGGCGGGGGTCATCATCGGCACCTTGGCCTTACCTACCCTGGCGTCGTCTACCAACATGCCCTTAGCCGCCATTATGCATCAAGCGCTTGGACCCGCCGGTCGGCTCGTGATGCTGCTGGGCATCGGCGTCGCGCTGTACGACACCGGTCTCGCCACCACCATGAGCTACGGGCGCATCTTCTACGCCATCGCCCGAGACGCCCAGTGGCCCGGGATATTAAATCGGGTCATGTCCCGCATCTCTCGGACCGGCGTCCCGATTGGCGCCCTGTTAGTGCTGGGGGCCGTCAACATGGCGGTGATGGCGTCATCCAGCATCCAGATGCTGGTGACCTTGGGCGGAACCCTGCTAATGGTGGTCTACGCCGGCATCGCGACAGCCAGCATCCTAGACCGCATACGCCAGCGCCGGGCTCCATACCAGATGCCGTGGTGGCCCATCCCGCCCTTGGCTGCTTTGGCAGGATTAGCCCTGTTGGTTGGCCACTTAAGCCGCTTTCACCTGATCCTCACGGGACTGGTGACTCTGCTGGGGCTCACTTGGGCCTGGGCATCGCCCACTCCGCGCGACTTGTAGCGTTGCTACCAGATCGGTTCCGCCTTCATCGGTTGGGCGGGATAATGGACGTGGTAGAGCAGGAACCGCGTGGTGCGATCCCATCCCAAATCCCAAGGCTCCCGATAGCGGTCGGCCGAGTGGCTCATCACAACGGGATAGCCATCCGGGTCAAATCCAGCCACCACCGCGAAGTGCACCACCCTTCCGGTTTCGAAATATCCAATCAGGTCCCCTGGGCGCAATTGATCCAAGGCTGTTTGGCCGGCTGCGCCGGGCTTCAAAATCTCCGGCAATGTGCCGGATGCATATAGCGAAACACGGCCGGAGCGGCGCAAATATTGAGCCAGTCGAGTGGCATTGACCCAAGCGGCCGTGCCGTCATCTTCGGTATTCCAAGACCACTGGGATGTTTCGGCGAAGCCGCCGGCCCTCAGCACCTGGGAAATGAAGTTGGAGCAGTCGCCGCCATTCCAATTGAAATCGGCGTAGTGCGGGTTGTAACGATTGTTGTGTCCGCACCCGGGCGCTGCTCCACAATAGGTTTTGGCATATTCCAAGGCCCGCGCCGCGCCCCCGTTGGGCGGTCTCTCTGTGCGGCTCTCGGGTTTCACTTGAATCACGGCCGGCACGGCCGCCCCTTTGAGCCGCGTATCTTGGTTCAACGGGTCAATGAAGGTGTCATCCTTGATGTACCAACGACCCTTGTCCTCCTCGAACACATACCGATGCATGACCCCCAGGCCAAACCAGGCTCGAGACTCATTGCCGGTTAGATGATGATAGCCGTAGCGCGCCTGATCGGCGGCCGCCACTTTGACCTCGTCCGGTGACACCCATCGCGCCCGATCGATCCGAACGTGCACCGTGACGCTGTCAAATTGGATTTTCCGGGCCCGAGCCCAATCCTGCATGTAGGCTGATCGCTGCATCGCCTTCTTGCCCACTTGCTCCGATATTTTGCTGTTCGGCAAGAGCACCTGATGCAAGGCGTGGAGATCGCCCCGCATGGTGGCCTCATCTTGGCGCTGTACTAAATCGGTCGCCATCGTCTGAATTTCCGCCGCACGCGAAGGAGGCGTCTTGGAGGATAAGAGCCACGACGCCAACGCGAGACCCAATAATTGCACCATGCGTACCCACCTTCCGCTTACTGGCGGTAGCATGGGCTGTCTCGGTCAAGGCGATGCATGCAGATGCTGGTGCAGAAAGGAGCAAAGCCAAAGTATAGCGCATGGAGTGCAGCGAATGCCTAAGCTGGTTTGCTAATCCGCAGCATCTCGTTGGCGCCATTTTGAAAGTGGTAGGGAACCGTCTCGATGACCGCCTCCCAACCCATCCGGCGAACGTGTTGAACCACGGCTTCGACGGACGGCGGTCTCGCCCCGGACGCACTGCTAATAAGGGGGAATAACCGCACTTCCCTCTTGGCAATTCGCACCATAGCCTCGATGCTCCGGACATGAAATGCTTCATCGAAGAATTGTGGGTAGGTAAACAAGAGGTGGTCCGAGAGGACCATATCCACGGCATCCGGCTCTAAAGAGATAGATGGCAAGGCGCATGGAATGTATCGACCTTCGCTGAGCCCGGTTTCGTAGTCGGCAAGAAAGGTGTCCAGTGCTTGCGCCCGGGTTCGAAGGAGCCCGTTCACATCGCCCAATTCGCCCCAGTGATATCCATCCCCGACATCGCGCATGCCGGATTCGATAATCTCGAGACTAGACCGTCCACGGCGCTCGAGGTCTGTCCGGCTTTCGCCATACACAATGTCCCCGGCAACAACGCGGCCGCCGTGTCGAGTGGCCACGGCAGAAAAGGAGGACGCTCCTCCCGGACAGACAAAGAACGTCCGATGGGCGACATCGTCCGCGCTGAGGTTGAACATGCGAACGTATTCGTCATAGGTCCGACCCGTGAAGATAATGTTGTCGAGTTTCAATCCGCCGCTCATTCTGAACGCACCCCCTTCAAAACACGGCACCATGGCCCCGTGTATAGTCGCCGTCTGCCTGTCACATGCCGGTGTCCCGCTTTGGCGTTGGATCAATTCTAATACAGCCGCATCTCCGCCTGCTAGGTTCGAAGCTCCCCTTGACCCTGGCAATCTGAGCGGAAAGGTTCCGAGCTCCGGCCCACGCGCAGAGCCCCATTGACAAACGACACCCTTATGGCCACAGTGTTAGCACCATACTGCCTCCTGCAGGGACATGGCACGAAGGGAGCGTGTAAGCGTATGGACAACGATTCCAGCACTGCTTTCCGGCATATCCTCCAAAAGCTTCAAGCGGATGCCACACTGGTGGCCGTGCGCCCCCTCGCCGGCGGCACGTCTCGCGCCACCACCGCCCTCGACTATGAGACCGGAGGGCGGCGTCATACCGTTGTCGTGCGCGCATACGAAGGGCCTGCAGGACACGAGAACCCGTTCCTGGACCGGGACGCGAAACTGCTGCATTGGCTGCACCATGTGGCTGTGCCTGTGCCCCGGCTATACATGGCCGACGACTCCGGCGACATTTTGCCGCATCCCTATCTCGTCATGGAATATATCGATGCGCATCCCATGAACACCCTCTTCAGTCCAATGAGTCCACACCATGGTGTCCGGCAAATGGCGTCCGCGCTCGCCCAGATCCATGGCACAGCGCATTCCCCCGGCGCATTCTCCTTCGTGCCCACCCAAAATCAAATCGTCGCGGCCAGATTAAAGCAGGTGCCTCGTCCGCCAGACGAGCTATTAAGCGAGGATGTGCTGCGGACGGCTCTTGCCCAAGTGTGGCCCCCGCAGCACGAGAATGCCGCCGTTCTGCTGCACGGAGACTTTTGGCCCGGCAATATTCTCTGGGACAATGACCAGATTGTCGCCATCATAGATTGGGAGGACGCAGCGTGGGGCGATCCGCTCTCAGATGTGGCCAATGCTCGACTCGAAGTGCTCATGCACTACGGCCGTCGTGCGATGGACGCATTTACGGAGCAATACCGGGCCCTCGGCAGCGATTTGAATTATACCGACTTGCCGCTCTGGGATCTCTACGCGGCTTTGCGGCCTGCGGGAAAGATGGCTGACTTTGGCTTGGATGGCGAAACCGCCCGCCAGTTCACGATCCGCCATCGAGAGTTCGTGTGCGATGCTTTGGAAAACCTGAGTCTCTAACAGCCAGCGACTCGCTCGCTGGTAATCCATGCGCCGTGCAACGGGTCCTGAGCGTGGAACGCAGACCCGGACTGAGAGCCCCCTCTGGACGCGTCAAGAGCAAGACCCGTCAGGAACCGCCATATCCTTTACGGTTGGGGCGAGTCCTCCGGCGGTTGATTGATTTCCAACGTATCCATCATGATATCCCATGCCCTGCCGTTGTCGGCTTCTGCCGCTAGTCGCCAAAAAAACCCGGTGTTGCAATCCACCCACAATTGATACACGTGCCCCTCGTAAATGGTTTCATCTTCCATGCGCTCCATGTCCCAGAGACCGCGGTTGTCCCGCAGCGCATCGGAGTCCGGATACGCGATGACGTGATGGAGGCGGCGGCCACCGATCGACCCTGTCTCCAAAAGCTGGAACTGCGTCGACTCCACCCATAACGGAGGATTAAGCCACCAACAGCGGGCGCGATTCTCTAGGGGTGAGAAAGCCGGAGTCCCCACATCGAAGCGAGGCAGCGGGCGATCGCCCCAGCGAGTTGCCGAAGAACCCTGAGCCCTCGCGACACCGTCGACCGAATACACCCAGTGGTCCCCTCTGCCGGCATATTCCACCTGCGTGCCCGCGGGGCTCGTCTTACGATAGTGCCATGTTTCGGGATCCCTCCATGAGGCGGTGACGGTCCAAGGTTCATTCCGGTTCGAAAAGGCGAGCAGGGCAGTCGGATCGAGAAACCGCCACGGCGGGTGGCGGTCAGGACCCATCCCGCCACCGACGTTGTAGTGCTGGATTTGGGCGACCGCGTATAAGCTTTCCACGTTGTGCCAAGCTTGTGCCATGAGCACTTTCACCATCGCGATATCTTGGGTGCCATTCATCACGAATACCCCCTCACAGTGTGCTTATTGACCAGCATCGGTCCCATCGAGCTCGGCGCGTGGGGGAAAACGCTTTCCTCCTGCATGCGCGACGCAGCGCATTGCTGTGGCTCCACGGAATGGCGTTGCGCACAAACCCCAAAACGGCGGATGTCTATGGGCGCTGATTTGGCAGGTAGTCATCGATAAAGGCGAATATGTCGGCGTCGGACACGCGCGCAGAGTCCGTCGTATCCACAATCAAAACAGGCCCCCCAAGATCGGGCGGGTCAAAATGGCCCGAACTCAACGTGAGCGCAAAGTCATGCAGGCTTTCCAGGTCTTGATGGCCGGGATGGCGCGCACCGGATTGGGCACGGTCTCGGAAACGGTTCAGTAGGACTGAGCCTTCTGCCACACAGTGAATCACAATGGGTTGGTACGCAAACCGAGCCGCGATCGCGGCAATCGCCGCCGCAAACCGATTCGTAAAATTGCTTTCCAATATAAAAGGGCGTCCCGTCTTACACAACTCCTGGGTCATCGATTGGAGAAGGTCATAACTGACGCCCCCCACCTTTTGCGACCATGATCGGTCGGACCAGCCAAGCCCATCGAACAGTATCTCCTTGAAATCATCCTTCCCAAGCACCGGCAAGCCGTAGCGGTCGGCGAGACGTTCTCTAAGAGAGGTTTTGCCGGAAGCCGGAGGCCCCGAAATGATAATGATTTGCATTGCGATGTTTTACCTCCATTGCTGGTCGGCTTTGCATTCAAGCACGAATCCAACCGCCGTCCATGACTTACGTAGTGATCGCGATCCTTTCCTTATCGTAGGATCTTGGGGGACGAAAGCGCAACAATGTGCAGCTCGAACCTGCCCGCTGCGATGTTCCATTTCTGTGCCATTCTAAGCTTTACCGTACCACTTGAGGACACGCATGGCTCGGAGTGTGTTCCAGCGGCTAGGCCGTCCCTCACTCTCATCCATGTCCCCGCATCACGCCCGGGTATTGGGTATCGAGCCGCCAACGCCCGTTGGGGGGGCGCGCTTTGTGAGCACCAGTTCGATGGCCTCCGAGACCCGTTGGTCGGGAGTGGCACCGGCGGCCATCGGCCGTCCGGATCTTAGTGCGCAGCAACTGTGCCCCCCAGCCTTGTGCAGCAACGCGGGCTCGCTCCGCGGTCCAAACATCTTCGGGTGCTTCCATCAGATCGCGCATGACCTGCCAGCGAATCGAGGGATCCGACTCGAGAAGCCACGCTAGAACTGGCATGCCCGCTTCATTGATGGGGGATTGGTCCTTTGAACCCATCGAGTCATTCCCCCACGTTTTGGGTTTGTCGTCCGTAGTTTCACATGAGCCCAATTTTAAGACAGATCCTAGGAAGGCAACCTCTTCGATGGAGAACTTCTTGCGATTGTTGCCCTCATTTCCACATTATCGACAACCCTTGAATGCTTTGGGATAATTGCCGAAAAGGAGGTCCCCATGAACCCCATATTGCTGGACTTTCCCCATGAGTTCGAGACCGAGCGCCTTTACATCCGTTGTCCTCAGCCGGGAGACGGTGCCGAAATCAATGCTGCCATCGTGGAATCGCAGGAGGAGTTAAAACCGTGGATGCCATTTGCCAATCCTCTGCCCTCCGTGGAGGAGACAGAGGAACATGTGCGCCGTGCTCATGCCCGATTTCTATTGCGGGAAGATCTTCCCATGCAGATGTACCGTCGCGACAATCGGCAATTTGTCGGCAACACCGGTCTACATCGCATTAATTGGGACATCGGACGGTTTGAGATTGGATACTGGGTCCGCACCTCGGAAGCTTCGCGGGGGTTCGTAACTGAGGCTGTGGAGGGAATCGTCGGCTTTGCGGCGGAGCACCTCAAAGCGCAACGCATCGAAATTCGCTGCGATCCGCGCAACACGCGCAGTCGCCGTGTGGCGGAACGGGCGGGATTCCATTTGGAGGGCATCTTGCTCCGAGACGATCCTGACGTCGACGGCCAACCCAGCAGCACCGCGATTTACGCCAAGCTTCGATTGGATGACGGCACCTGGGGATATCCCGACGACTAGATCGTTGCCGTGGAAGGCTCAAACGGTACGCCGGGCCACCAGGATGAGACGACCCGAGCGGTTCGTATACGGCTCTCCCGTCAAGGATCCGAAACACTGCACCTCGCCAAATCCCACGCTCTTAAACAGCGCCGTCAGTTCTCTCCGGGTATAGAGCCTAAAGCTGGCATCGTACTCGCGTGGTGCGGTCCCTTCACTGTGATAGGTGTAGTGGATGGCGAGCCGATGCGTATCAGGATCCCACCTTTGCTGATGGTCCACAACCAATGGCAAGGCTTCCAGGCGAAACGACGGAGACCAGCGTGCCAGCAGTGCGGCCACATTCCACACGTCCACGACAAACAATCCGCCGGGACCAATCTCCCGAGACCAGTTCGCCAAGAGATCCGCATTCTCGTTGTCGGAGAAAAACCCGAAGCTCTGGAACAGGATGAGAACCGCATCATAGGGACCGGGAATCACCTGCCGCATATCTCCCGTCACCCATCGAACAGGGGGAACCCCGGGAGGCTCAGCCCGACGGCCGGCCTCCACAAACGCGGGGTTCAAATCCACAGCGGTGACGGCATGACCGCGCCTCTTCAACTCAATCGCATGTCGGCCCTTGCCGGCGCCCAAGTCCGCGACGCGGCGCGGCACCCCATCCGGCCCCATTAACGAGACAAGAAAGTCGATCTCAGAGCGCGTCCGTTCGGGGGTGAGGCGCGATTCCACCGAAGCCGCATAATCGCGGCCATAGTAGTGCCGAAACCACTCGTCCATTTAAGGCTCCAAACGCTTCAGGTCGCGCGGAAACAAGGCCGCGTCCCGAATATTGCTAAGCCCCATAAGGCGGCTGGCCAGACGTTCCAATCCAATGGCGAACCCGCCATGCGGCGGCATCCCGTAGCGGAAGGCATCGAGATAGCCCTCCAGTCCTGCACGCGACAGGCCCCGGTTGTCGAGGGCGTTAAGATAGTCCTGATAACGGTGCAGGCGCTGACCACCGGTGACGATTTCCTGGCCTCGGAACAACAGGTCAAAGCTGTTGCTGTAGAGAGGACGGGCAGGATCGGGTGTAGTATAGAACGGCCGTTTTTGCATGGGGTAGCCCTCGACGAAGAGAAAGTCCGAACCATACCGGCTCTTCGCCCACTCCCCCAGCCATTGCTCATGGGCCGGGGCCAAATCCGGCTCGTGTCGGACATCCTCTCCCAATCCCTCCGACACCAGGTCCAGAGCGTCCGCAAAATGGACCGCAGGAATCGTGTCCGGCACCTTCGGCCAATCCACGGCAGACTCGGGGCGGGCGGTCTCCAGCATGAAAGCCACCACATCGCGCAGCACCGCCATCACCGTGTGATGGTCTTCAATGAATCCCATCTCCATGTCCATGGAGGTATATTGGCTGAGATGGCGGGCCGTGTCATGCGGTTCCGCTCGAAATACCGGCCCAATTTCGAAAACCCGGCCAAACGCCCCCACCAACATCTGCTTATAGAATTGAGGACTTTGAGCTAAATACGCCTCACGGTCAAAATACTGCACCGAAAACACGTTGGCGCCGCTCTCCGATGCCGTTCCCAAAAGTTTCGGCGTCCACACCTCGGTAAAGTGCTGGGCGTTGAGACAGTTGCGGAATCCCTGCGCCAGGGCCGCCTCGAGATGGAACACTGGCCGTGCTGCCGGATGCCGCAAACTCAAGGTGCGGTAATTGAGCCTCAGGTCGAGACCGGCTTCTAAAGCCGGGGCTCCCAAGTGAAACGGCAAGGGCGACTCCGACTCGGCCAGAACCCTAAACGCCGGCTCTCGAATCTCCACGCCGCCCGGAGCCCGTGGATCCGCGACCAGTACCCCAGACACCCGAACAGCCATCTCCGGTTCCAGTCCAGGCAAGGGCGCATCCGCGTCGTCGTGACGAACCTGCATCAATCCTTGACCATCGCGAATGACCACAAAGGTCAACCCGCCGATGTGGCGCACACGATAAATCCAGCCGGCCACCGATACGGGGCCGCTCTTCAGGGTGGGCAATTGGACGCTTAAAGCATCAGATGGGTAAGCGGTCATTGTCAGGAATCCTCCAAGGTCTGGGCCTTGTGCGGACGGGGCCAGTCCCGTGGTGCCACCGCACTTCGCATCCGCGCGTGGAGGACACGCGGCGCCTCAAAAGCCTTAACGGGGCAAGCGGCAGCCGTACTGGGGATTTTCAGGTCTGCACTCCGGAGGGCCCTTCACCAGAATTCCGTTCGTGCCGCACTTCCACCCCTCACGGCTCGCTGTTTCGAACGCTCTGGCTACTCGTCTCCATCATCGTATTGGGTCCATCATAGCAAACACGGCGGCGGGGTCAACCCACCGCGTAAATTCGACCGAAGACGCGCCCGCCGGTTGTCTCAGGCGTATACTCAAGATGAAGTCACGCAGAGGAGGTTATGCCATGATTGTGACAACCACGGAGAATGTCGCGCGGCAAACCGTAGACCAAGTCTTAGGCCAAGTCTTCGGTGTCACCGTGCGCAGCCGCGGTATCGGAGGAAACTTGACAGCCGCTTTTCGCAGCTTAGGCGGGGGCGAAATCAAGGAGTACACCGAAATGTTGGAGGACGCGCGCAAAGGCGCCATTGCCCGCATGGTGCAGAACGCCCATGCCATGGGGGCCAACGCCGTCGTAATGATGCGGTTTGACTCCGGTGAACTGGGGCAGACCATGTCGGAAATTGTGGCCTATGGCACGGCCGTCGTCTTGCGAGAGAACACATGAAACTCTTCGCGTTGTATGTCATCGCGATAGTGTTGCTCTTGGCAGGGTCCCTGATCTGGACCCGGGAAAAGCGCAAGCGGCGGCTGGCCAAGCCAGCGCCTCCGCCGCCGGGCTTTCATCTGACCGAAGAGACCTTCACCGATCCCACCACGCACGTGGTAGAGCGCGTTTGGTACAATCCCAAGACCGGCGAGCGCTGGTACGAGCCCGTGGGAAAACGCGACCAAGAATCTCCAGTGCGCGGGTCCTGAGAGCTCTCTATACTCAGGGTAGATTGGTTCAGAGAGGAGAGATCCGCATGTTGGTTGTCACGTCAGAAAATATTCCCGGCCGAACAGTGGACCGGGTCTTAGGGCAGGTATTCGGCATCACCGTCAGGAGCCGGGGAATCGGCGGAAACTTGATGGCATCCTTCCGCAGCCTAGCGGGCGGAGAAATCAAGGAATACACAGAAATGCTGGAAGACGCCCGTAAGGCGGCCATCGACCGGATGGTCCAAAATGCCGCCCAAATGGGCGCTGACGCCGTGGTGATGATGCGATTTGACTCAGGCGAATTTGGTCAGAGCATGTCCGAGATCGTCGCCTACGGCACGGCTGTCACGCTATCGTCATGACCATTCTTATTGTCGCCATCGTGGTGCTGGGTGGCTTGGCTCTGCTGGGCCGACGGCGGAGAGTCGGACAGACGGGCTCTTTCATGCCAAGGCCGGACGCCGCCAAGCACATTTCCACCGCCGATCGCACGCCGCCACCCAAAGGTTTCTTTCCTTCGTCCGAAATGGTGCGGGACCCCGATACCGACACGATCCAACGCGTCTGGTACCACCCCGAAACCGGTGAACGGTGGCTGGAACCCCTCTGGATTGACAAACCCCGGGACTAATTGGTGGGATGCAGGGCCCGATAAATCAGGGCCGCTCTCTGGGGTCCCACCCCTTCGACCTGGTCCAAGTCCTCTGGTGATGCGGCGGCCAGCGCGCGCACGTCCGGGAAGTGCAAAACCAAACGCTGCACCACATTATCGGGCAAGCGCGGGACTTGATGGAGGAGCCGATACCCGCGCGGCACCAAAATGCGCTCCCCGTCATTCTTGCCGTAGCCCAAAGCGTGATACCAATCCTCGTTCATCATGTTGACCGAGCTGTGTTTGAGCCTCACCTGC
Organism: Bacillota bacterium; assembly: GCA_021799435.1. GTDB lineage: Bacteria > Bacillota > Sulfobacillia > Sulfobacillales > Sulfobacillaceae > Sulfobacillus_B. The sequence continues at coordinate 50,643 of JAJZAN010000009.1, forward strand.
TCACCATCCGTGGCTTGATAATCGCGCCAAATCCAATACCACTCTTGCTGCAAATCGGGAAACTCCTCCAACTGCAAATCCATCAAATGGCCGTCCTTGCCCAATTCCACAATGTACCCAGACAGTTCCTGGCGAATCTCGTGGGCGACCAATCCGCGGCGCAGCACCTCCACCACATCATCGAGAAGGACCCCGCCATACAGTTCCGCTTCCGCCAGACGCCGGACCGCCCCGCGGAACAGACGGTCGTAGCGTCCCAACGAATTGACCGCTCCCTGCGCCTTATTCAGAATGTAGCTGAGGTCGTGCAGGACAAAGCGCTCGCCTTGGTAGTACAACGAAACCGTGCCGCGGCGCTCTGAGATGGCCACCACTAGAGCGTTTCGGGTATTGGCGATGCGCTCGGCGGTACGGTGCCGGATGCCTGACTCGGATGTGTCCGCTTCCAGCCGCGGCACCATCTCCACATTGGCCATCCGCAGGCGGGAGATATTCGCGTCCAAGAGGATTGCCCCATCCATCTTGGCCAGTTCGTACAGCAACGCCGGGTGAAACGGGACGTCCAAGCGAAAGCCGCCGCGGCAGTCTTCATCAATGGCCGGCTCCCCGCCAATGATGATTAAGGCGCCCGTTTGCGCACGGATAATCCGATCGATGGCCTCGCGCAGGCGCGTGCCCGGTGCCACCTTGGCGACTTGTTCCAACATCCTTGTCATCTCGCTCACCCGTCGTCTACTCCCGTTCTCCCATTCCCAACCGCATCATGGCCGCTTCCACGGTATCTTCCGAGACTACCGCAAGTCCTGGCAATATTTCCGATATGCGACCGGGGACCAATGCTTTCTTAAATCCCAGATTTTGGGCTTCGTGCAGGCGCTCGCCCATCCGCCCCACCCGGCGCAGTTCACCCGTGAGCCCGATTTCGCCAGCCACTACCCATTCCGCGGGCACGGGCACCCCGGTAATGGAGCTGACCGCCGCTGTCATGATACCCAAATCCAGCGCCGGGTCATCCAGCGACACGCCGCCAGTCAGCTTAAAGAAGGCGTCCATCTCGGACACTCGGAGCCCCAAGTGACGCTCGATGACGGCCAGTACCAAGGATACCCGGTGCGGATCCATCCCCGACACCACCCGCCGGGGATTTCCATAAGCCCGCACCAACAGCGCCTGGACCTCCACCAGAATGGGACGGCTGCCCTCCACAGCGGCCACGACCGCCGAACCCGGCACATCATGCGGACGTTCCGCCAAGAGCGCCCGCGACGGATCTTCGACGGGCACCAAGCCGTCGCCCTCCATAGCAAAAAGACCGAGCTCGCTGGTCGAACCAAAACGATTCTTAATGCCTCGGAGCATGCGGAACACATGCTGCCGATCGCCTTCAAACATCAACACCACGTCCACCAGGTGCTCGACCACCCGGGGACCTGCAAGCGCTAATGGACACTGTCTTCATCCTGCGGTTCCCACCACGCCGTTTGACGGTCCGGGCTGTAACGAAACCCGAGCGCTTCCGGCAGGGGCGAAGAACACGGCACAGGGTGCAACGGATGCCGCAGCATCTGGGATGCCACAGCCCAGTGCTGCCGGGGTATGCGGGACATGAGCCCCGGATGGCGGTTCAACGCCCCCAAAAGGGTTAAGGCCTGATCCACGTCGTCCACCGACCACGGCAACCCGGTCGAACAACCGGGCCATTGGCAGAGCGTGTTCCATCCCTTTTCCCCCAGGCGGAGTGCGGTATCCATCCGAACTGTCCATCCCTCGGGGCTCCACGCGAGAGCGGCTTCCTCGTCCCCGATTGGGGTGACCGCAATACTGTGATGGCCCGTGGTTCCCACCCGCCGCAGAGCAACCGGGGACAAGGTGAACCAATATCGATCGGTTGAAACCGCCAAAATGGGTTCGGAACCTGGCACCGGCAGTACGATTAACTGCCGCTCTGCCAAACGCCGGCCCAACCGCCACCATGCATCCCACTCCGGGTCCCGCCTTCCTTCTAATTGTCGGGCCCGGCGCAACATCTTGCTTCCCTGTGACCATAGCGTCAGGAGCTGGGCATATTGTCTCTGAGGATCCAAGTTTCCTCCTTGTTTCCTGCACATTGACCACAGCCAAGGACTCTCGTGCTTGGCTCATCTGGTGTTTCATGCATATAGCCCAGTGCCTCAGCCTAAGTTGCCTTAAGCTGCGGGCCGCATCGACCCTTCTTTGTTGACGTGCCCGACTAAAAACACCGGGCAGCCTTGCTTGGCGACCCGCATAATCTGGGACGCCACATCCCGAACCTGCGCCACCGACCCCGGTGCCGACTCCATTTCCGGATTGTAGGCGGTCTGCAGGGAGTCCACCACCGCCATCAGCCAGGGACGGGACTCAATCGCGGCAATAATGGTGCGGACATCGCCTTCTGCCAACAAAAACAAGTTCTCACTGTTGACCCCGAGGCGTTCAGCCCGAATCCGGGTTTGGACTTCGGACTCCTCTGCCGTCACGTACAAGACAGGCCCCTGCTGGCTGACATGGGCCGCAATCTGCAAGAGCAGAGTCGATTTGCCGATACCGGGATCTCCGCCCAAAAGCACGAAAGCGCCGGGCACGATACCGCCGCCCAAGACCCGGTCGACCTCGTCGATGCCGGTGGTTTGCCGGGCAATCGGCTCGGTCGATACCTGGCTTAAGGGAACCGGATCGCGGCTGGCGCTCTTTTTCCCCGTTTGCGTGCGAGGACCCTCCACAACTTCTTCCACCATCGTGTTATAGCCGCCACAGCCCGGGCAGCGCCCCAGCCATCGGGCGCTGGCCGTGCCGCAGACTTGGCAGCTATATCGCGTGCGTTCGCGGATTTCCGGTCACGATCCTTTCTTGGCCGCAGCCTTGGAGGCTTTTTCGACCACTTGGGAAAAGACCAGGTGCCCATCTTTGGCGTCCACCAAAATCTTGGAGCCCTCGGGGAACTTGCCAGCCAGAATATGCTCTGCCAGTTCATCCTCGACCAAGTGCTGGATGGCCCGGCGCAATGGACGTGCGCCAAACACGGGATCGAATCCTTCCTTGGCGATGACCAACTTCGCGGCATCTGTCACCGAGAGGTGGTACCCGTTTTGCCCAATACGCTCTTCGACCTCCTCAAGCATAATTCCTACTATCTCCGACAGGTGGTCCTCGGACAGTTCGTGGAAGACGATAATTTCGTCAACACGGTTGATGAACTCGGGACGAAAGGTGTGCTTCACCTCGTCCATGAGCCGCTCCTTCATGTCCCGATAGGCCGTGTCCTCGCTCTCTTTGCGGAACCCAATGGTGCCTTGCCGCTTAATCACATCCGCGCCCACATTCGAGGTCATAATGATGACCGTGTTGCGGAAGTCGACCGTGCGGCCCTTGGCCTCCGTGAGACGCCCCTCTTCCAGCACTTGCAGGAGCACGTTGAAGACCTCCGGGTGTGCCTTTTCAATTTCGTCCAAGAGCACCACCGAGTACGGATGACGACGCACCGCTTCCGTCAATTGGCCGCCTTCTTCATAGCCCACATATCCGGGCGGGGCCCCCATCAGCCGGGAGACGGCATGCCGTTCCATGTACTCCGACATGTCGATGGTAATCATCGCGTCCTCGTCACCGAACAGTGAACCCGCCAAGGCCTTGGCCAACTCGGACTTGCCCACCCCAGTCGGACCTAGGAATAGGAATGAACCAATCGGTCGCTTGGGACTCTTGAGGCCCGCCCGGGCTCGCCGGATAGCCCGGCTGAGGGCGCGAACCGCCTCATTCTGACCCACCACGCGCTTATGCAACTCTTCTTCCAAGTGCAAAAGCCGCTCGGATTCCTCGCCAGCCAGCCGCTCCACGGGAATACCGGTCCATGAAGACACAATGTGGGCGATGTCGTCGGGCGTCACGTTAATCGTCTCTTGACGCTGACGGTTGTGCCACTCCTGGGTCTCCTGGTCCAACTGCTTGCGCAGGTTTTGCTCCTCGTCCCGCATTTGCGCGGCCTTTTCGAATTCCTGGGCCTGCACCGCCGCTTCCTTTTCCTTGCGGATTTCTTCGAGTTTGCCGGCCAGGTCCTTCAGGTCAGGCGGCGCCACATAGCTCTTCAAGCGCACCCGAGACGCTGCCTCGTCAATGAGGTCGATCGCCTTGTCTGGCAGGAAGCGGTCCGAAACATAGCGATCGGACAGGTTAACAGCCGCCTCAATGGCATCTGGGTTGATGTGCACCCGGTGGTGCGCTTCATAGCGGTCGCGCAGTCCCATCAGGATTTGCACCGCTTCCTCGGCGGAGGGCTCTTCCACCATGATGGGCTGGAACCGGCGTTCCAAGGCCGGGTCACGCTCCACGTACTTCCGGTATTCGTCCAAGGTGGTGGCGCCAATGGCCTGCAGTTCACCGCGCGCCAGCGCCGGCTTCAAGATGTTGGCCGCATCGATGGCGCCCTCGGCCGCTCCTGCGCCGACGATGGTGTGCATCTCGTCAATAAACAAAATGACGTTTTTGGCTTCCCGGATCTCGTTCATAGCCCGCTTCAATCGGTCTTCGAACTCGCCCCGGTATTTCGATCCGGCCAGCATAGCGCCGAGGTCCAGAGCCACAACTCGCCGATCTTTAAGAATCTCCGGCACCTTGTTCTCGACAATGCGCTCGGCCAAACCCTCCACTACTGCGGTTTTGCCCACACCCGGCTCGCCAATCAGGACCGGATTGTTCTTGGTTCGACGGCTCAGAATCTGAATGACCCGCTCCGCTTCCTTGTCTCGGCCGATGACCGGGTCCAGCTTCCCATCCCGCGCCATTTGCGTCAAATCGCGGCCGTACAAGTCCAACGTCGGGGTATTGACCTGCTGCGGAGACTCCGGAGAAGCCGCGGTCGGTCCGGTACTGCTGTTGGCGTGCATCAACTGATGGCGAACCTTGTTAAGGTCGGCGCCAGCCGCCAAGAGGACTTGTGCCGCCACGCCCTCTCCCTCACGAATGAGTCCCAAAAGCAGATGTTCGGGTCCGATGTAGTTCTGGTTCAAGGCGCGCGCTTCCTCGCCCGCCAACTCCAGCACCACCTTTTTGGCCCGTGGGGTAAAGGTGACTTCCTCATTGGGTCCAATGGCTGGGCCTCGTCCAGTAGCCTTCAGCACCTCGGCCCGAACCGTTTCCAAATCCAGGCCAATCGACTGCAGGATCTTGGCTGGGAGCGAGTTGGTCTCCCGAATGAGTCCCAAGAGCAGATGCTCGGTGCCCACGAAGTTGTGGCCCATGCGGCGGGCTTCGTCCTGAGCATGGATCACCACGCGTCGGGCCTTTTCGGTAAACTGTCCAAACATGCTATCCCTCTTTTCCCTCTAATGTTGCCCCAAAAGATGCGTCCTCAGTGTCCGAGCGCGAATGATATCCCGTTCGCTGGCCGACAGTTCCCGCCCTGCCTCCATCTGTAGAAACGACGGACGCGTCATCAGCGTCAACTGCGGAAAGGTATACGGCAGCGGTTCCTCGATCAAACCCAAATCCACGCCCAGCTTCACATCGGATAAAAGTCGCAAAGCTTCGTCAGAAGTCAGAATGCGGGCATTGGTGAGAATTCCCCACGACCGTCCCACCCGGTCTGCCATGACGAGTTCTGCATTGGACTTCAAATGCTCCCGGGCACTGCGCTCGCGACCCACAATTTGCTGAACCACCACAGACAAGTTGTGAACCAGTTCATCCTCCGTCAGTCCCAGAGACACCTGATTGCTTATCTGAAAAATATTGCCCAGAGCCTCCGAACCTTCTCCATACAACCCACGGACCACAATACCCAGTTGCGCCAAAGTGGTGAATACCTGCGACGCTTGGCGGGTAATCACCAGCGCTGGCAGATGCAGCATCACGGAGGCCCGCATGCCCGTGCCTAAGTTGGTCGGCCAGGCAGTCAAATACCCGCTGGTCTCGTCGTAGGCGTAATCCAAATGCTGTTCCAACACATCGTCCAGCTTATTGGCGACCTGCCAGGCTTGTTCAACTTGCAGTCCGGGCAATAACACCTGCACCCGCAGATGATCCTCTTCATTGACCATGATGCTGATGCTCTCTCGCTGGTCGAGAGCCACCCCTTCATAGCGAATGGGATTCTGCACCAAGAGCGGACTCACCATGTGTTTTTCCATCAGCACCTGACGTTCTAAGGGCGCCATGTCCTGCAAACGGCGAAAGTGGACTTGCCATCCCGGCTCCATGGCGTTCACGGCTGACTCCACGGAATCCAGCAGCCGGCGCCCCTGTTCATCGTTCATACGGTGAGGAAACGGCACGCCTTTGACGTTTCGGGCCAGCCGAACCCGGCTGGACAGCACAATGTCCGATTCCGGCCCGGTGCCCTCCATCCATTCACTGAATCCTGGGTTCATTCGGCTTGACCCCCTTCAATGCGACGAATTTGGTCCCGAATTTCCGCCGCCTCCTCAAACGCCTCCCGCTTGATGGCTTCTGACATCCGCTCCCTCAAAGAGTCCAACTCACGGCGGACGCTCAAGTCGTGGGCTCCCCGCTGCGGCAGTTTGCCGCGATGCTGAACCCGGCCATGCAGGCGCAGGATGAGGGGATTGAGCTCATTTTGGAAAGCCTCATAACAGCGATCACAGCCCAACCGTCCGCTTTCAGCGAATTTCCGATACGTGTATCCGCAGTGCGGGCAACTATGTTCGAACGCGGCTTGCGTCTCGCGGTTGGCCATCTGAGGTCCATTGCCGATCAAACCGCCCAGTACGTGCTGAACGGTAAACTGCGGTCCCAGCATGAAGTGAAAGGCCCCTTCTTCGCGAGCGCAGTCTTCACAAAGAAACCGATCCGACTTCTCCCCATTCACCACGCGGCTGAAGTGCACGTGAGCCGCTCTTTGTCCACAGCGCTGACACATCTGTGTTTCCTGTTCGCTCATGGCTGCAGGCCCCCTCTGCTGTCAAAAGCCGCGGTCAGCATTGCCCGAAGCAGTCGGGCGCGTACCCGATCGCGTTCCGGCAACCCCAATTGCAATACGTCCCGCTTCAATGCCGACTGCATGACACCAGCCTCGCGCTCCGAGATGAGGCCGGATTCCAATACCCGCACGATGAGACCGAACGCTCTGGCCTGATCAATCTCATCAATTTCCGAAAGCAGTGCTGCCAGCTCCTGCTGTTCAGCGTCCAGCTTCATGACACGGATGTTGCCGCCCCCGCCCCGCCGGCCTTCCACCACATACCCGCGGTCGGGCGTAAAGCGCGACATCAGCACATAACTAATTTGCGACGGGACACAATCAAACCGTTCAGCAATCTCGGTCCGCTGAATCACTATGGCGCCATCTGGAGACTTCTGCAGCAGATAGCGAATGTAGGCCTCGATTTCGTCCGCAATACTTGCCATCGCACCTCACCGTTTTTGACTTTGACTTTCTTTGTCTTTCCTTATTATAGCATAGGCAGCCTCGGTGTCTAGATAGTGTGGGGAAAATGTTCCGTCGATATGCCCGACTTGGATGCCTGCATGAAACGGATAGGCCTGCCTATGCGGGACTGGCCTGCCGAACTATAGTCTGCCGGATGTCGGAGCTTCACTTGGCATGGTTCTGTTCTGCGCGTTCCTGTCGCAGGGGCAACGGCGCGTGAGCGGGCATCCACGGACCTCCTCTGGCGGCTCGCCAACGCCGAACCGGCCATAGCGAGAGAAGGCGCCTAAAAATGAAGAGCGCGTCAGGGATGCGCCCTTCATCCATGAGCCTCGAGATTAACGCATAGATCTCACCCTCTCAAACCTCACCGTCATATTCATCCTCGTAGCGATCAGAGCTGCGCGGCGTTGCCAGCACTTTCTGCTGCTCCGGGCTCAGTCGGCCAAGGAGGTCTTCTGAGCGGTCATATTCACGCCAAGAAATCGCCGTGGGACTGTATTTGTAAAGCAATGACCGACGCTCGTGCGCGCCCTGCCACGGCAGAGTGCCGTGGGTTAAGGCTTCCGTAAAGATCAGCACATCGCCAGCCTTTTGGGGGACATGCACCACAGGTCCCATGTCCTTCAGGGTCTCAAACTCCTCGGGGACGGGAAAGTTAGCTTTGTGACTGCCGGGAATACAGCAGAATCCTCCGTCATCAAGTCCGATGTCAGTCAGGGCATAGGACACCACCACCAGACCGCTGAAAATGGTGTCGTTGCGCACATGATAGTATTGTCCGGGGTCGTATGGGGTTCCGCCGCCGTGCAAGTCCAACTGGCGTGCACCCTGTCGATGGATGATGGCGTATTCGTGATCCAAGCGATAATGCTTGCCGATGATGGCGGTCAGATAGGGATGGACCACCGGATCCAAGATGAGGTCGCGGAAATCCGGCTCATCCCACTCCAAAAACCCCGACCAGATGCGCGCACCTGCCGCCTGGCGGCGGTCGATGGCCGCATTCAGAGCCGCAATTTGAGCGGGCTTCAGCACATTTTTGATGACAAGATATCCCTGGACATCGAATAAATACCGTTCCTTGGCGTTCATGGTTCCTCCTCCATAAGAAAATATTGGCCGCGTCCACCAAGGAACGCGACATTTAACAAAACTGCCGGGATGGGAACTCTGGGTTTTTATAGGCATTTTGGCCAATTTCTGCGGGGGACATGGTGTCGAGACGGGAGACCACTTCAGCACAGGTCTCGATTTGCTCGTAGAGAAGCTCCGGATCCAGCTTCTCAATATCGCCGGAGGGCTTCAGCGCCAACAAGTAGTCGGGAACGCCGAGAAACGAGATGGTGGTCACACCGACTCCCCATAAGGTATGGCCCTCTCCGTAGTACAATTCGTCCGCAGCGGGCTTTAAGAGCGCAGCTCGCACTTTCTTGCGGTCCTGCAGGCAGTCCACATAAAGTTGCGCCATGGCATCATTGCCGGTGTACACATATTCGATATCGACCTGGCCCGTGAATTCGTAACGAGAATGATCCGCGTCGTCCTTCCATTCCAGACACCCGAGATGTTCAATCGTCAGAGCCGCCAGTGCCCGCGCATGCTCTCCTTTCCCATCCCACAGCTCGGGATGATCATGGAGCCACAGGGTGGTTGCCTGACCGTCATCTTCGATGCCCAACTCTGGAATCTGGAAATGGCCTGAGGCAAAGACAAACACCAAGGTCCGCTTGCGCTCGGATGGCGGTTGCGCGGCAAAGTATTGCGCCAATGCCAAAAGGCCCACGCCGCCATTCTCCTCGGTGGCATTCGGCCCATCGGTGTGAGTAGTAATCAAAATGGTTTCACGCAAATTTTGCCCAGGCAGGACGGCGTACAGCGTGTCGGTGGGCGCCTGCTCCTCCACGTTAGCTTCTAGAACCAGGCGCGCTCCGGTATGGTGGTCGGCGAGGGACTTTAATCGCTCCCCAGTCTTGGTCCCCACCCACAACGCCGGGCAATTCTGAAGCGGGGTGTCAAACGGGAACTCCTGTCCCATAGCGTTGTCATCCGCGAGGTTCTGCCACACGCATATGACCCCCAGCACCCCAGCCTCCGCGGCCGCCCGCAGATCGGGCCGTGCCGTCAAGACCACGCAGCGGAATGGATCCGCCACTGTGAGATCGGACGGATATAGCGTGCGCGGCGTAAAAAGAAATGAAGTCGGCACGACACCGGCATTGACGTCAATGATGGCAATTTTTCCGCAAGCCTTGGCAAAATCGTCAGCACCTCCCGGACAATAGACCAGTTCGGCCTCGATACCTTCTGGAGGTGTTTGTCCAGAATAGGGGTAATAGGAGGTGGTAGGAATTTCCTCGAAGCCGTTCTCAGTTTTAGCCCAAATGCCCCACCGGCGGGCTTCCCAGCGGTGGCGAAGGTGGTATGTATCGCGGTGCACTTCGAGTCCCAGGTTTTGCAGCTCATCGGCGAAATAATTGATGAGGCGCTGATGACCTGCGCTGCCGGTAAGGCGCGGTCCGAAGTCTTGCATTGTCGTTTGCCATTTCCAAACTTCATCCTGACTGGGGAAGCGCTGGTAGTTGATGGCGCGATTCATGGAGCGTGTGTCTCCTCTCGTGCTGGCTAGACCATCGGTGTTAAGGCGCGGATGAGCAGCGCCAGGAAAAGTCCGGAGAAGACTTATCCGAAAAGAGCATAAGGCGCCGAATTCCGTTCGGTCAAGAATGCGGCAACGCAAAAGACCCTCGCTGGAGCGAGGGTCAAAAAAATGGGTCGGCACGGCCCGATGATCCCAGTTCCCTGCGGAACCAGTAGTCTCGGCGTACGCGAGGGGGACGACCGTGTGCGGGATGGGAACGGGTCAACTCTCGCGGCGCG
>JAJZAN010000226.1 GCA_021799435.1 Bacillota bacterium
TCGCATCAACAAATCCTGAGCCAACTCGCGAGCGTCTCAGGCTGGACGGCGCCGAAGGAACACCAGTATCGCAACCAGAAGCCAGGCGCCCAACGCGACCCAAAGGAACCCCTGGCCAAGCCGGTGCAGGGGCTGAAAGCCGTGAATGCGCGCCATGGTCGTCGTCGCCGTGGCATACATGCCGAGTGGAAAGACGATGCTCCATTGCGAGGGATGGTACACGATAGGTTCGTGTCCATGTCCATATTTCCAAATCCCTAGAATCACCAAGAGCGGGATCCACCAGGTCCCCCACGCCCATAACATCAGCGTCACGCCGGCCAGGAATGGCCGCAGCGTCAGTAATATGGGTGCATGGGCATGGATGGCAAGCAGTCGGGAACTCGCCAACACCGTAATCGCTGTCGCCCCCATGTTGATCCAATAAGGCGGTTGCAGGTCATTCAAGCTCACCGACTGAAACAACAGGCGGTTCATGATGAGCCCAATAAAGATAATGTAGAGGACAAACCCCATGGCCCAAAAGGTGGCCGAAATCAAAAACAACACGGTGGCCCGATGCGGATCGACATCAATCATGGCGGCAAAATAGGTCGCAATCGACTCCTCCGCGACAATGGCGATGAGCCAGCCCCCGTTTACGGCCGATTTTTTGACGGCGGGTCCCGCAATGAGGATCGTCATCACGGTATAAAACAGCACGGCCCAGGATATGATGCCGACAGTCCCCAATATTTTGGCGGCCAACACCCAATGTTGGAATAAAAAGCGGACAGCAAGCACGTTGGACCCTGCCACAATCGTAAAGAAGCCAAATGTGGTCGCTGGATTAGTCAAATCCTGCCAGATTTTATGAGGCGAGCTAAAAGCTCGTTCCACGTAGACAAACCACAGCAGGACGTATAATCCGACAGCAACGGCCATTAATATGTCGGACAGCCAAAAATGCTGATAAATGAAGAGTGCTGTCGAGACAATGCCGGTCGCCATGACGGCGGCAAAATACCCCGTATAAAATGGTTTATTAAGTTGTCTCACGCGAAATCCGTCCCCCCATCCCCGTTGCCCATCCTCTCTGGCTGGCTGATCCCGAATGTTCCCGCATTGCGCCGGGAAAGATTGTCCAGCCATAACCAAAAGGCAAAGTCGCTTCGCATGCCCCGCCAGATTTCCCCCGCCTGCCGCAGCTCTGATTCGGACACTAACGCCCTCTCGGTTGTCCAAGCCCAGGCACGGCGCAACGCGACATCCCCGGCTGGCAAGATGTCGGGGTGCCCGAACACGCGGAGGAGACAATACTCCGCAGTCCACGGGCCGATACCCTTGATGCGTACTAGCGCGTCATAGGCTTCTTGGCTTGGCATGGAGTATAGTTCCTGCAAATCCCAGGTTCCTTCATCAGCCGCCTGTGCCACCGCAATGAGAGTTTCAGCCTTCTGCCGGCTCAGTTTCATCCCGCGGAGCTCGGGCCGGGACTCGGCTTAATACGGAGGCGCTCCGAAATACGGCTAGACGTCTTCCTGTATCTTCCACCATTGTGCCGCATCGCTCGGCAACGGTATTTTTCAGTTGCGCCGCAAATGCTACCGTAATTTGCTGACCCAAAATGGCCCACGCAAGCCCCGCAAAGGGATCGGGAAACACCACTGGGCGAATGCCGCCGTACCGGTAAAATAACTGGCGATGGGGATTGGACATGCCTTCGATGCGGGATCCGCCGGGAAGCGTGTCGAGATCCCGCCGCATAACCCAGGTACCCCACTCCACATCCTCGTTGGCCGAGACCCCCTCGTTGCCTGGGGCCTGGCGCAAATCGAGAGAGACCACATCATCGCCCCGACGATACCACCAGGTGAGACCATCTGGTTGATCCACGGTGGTATACGCAGGGAAGCGGGCAATGAACCGTAGCTGATCCCCGCATCGATGATCCCGGCTTTCGGGAAGAAAGCCTTCCCCTCCCTGAGTTTTATTGGGTGCGGCCATGCTGCATATCCCGTAAGAAGTCCCGCAAAACCGGAAGATGACTCCGCTCAATATCCTTCGTGGCCGTCAACAGCATCACGGGTTGCCTTTCTGCCCGACCCATCAATTCATTAAGAGGGGCGTCGTCCCGCCGCGCCATGAGTTCCTGCCAGTAGCGGTCCCGAAAGGCTTGCTGGCGTTCCGGCTCATGCCCATACCATTGCCGCAATTCCGTGCTTGGCGCAACGTCCTTGATCCATTCATCCCACGGCGCACTAGCCTTGGCAATTCCCCGAGGCCACAACATGTCTGCCAGCACACGCCATACCGGCGATGGCGAGGCATCACGAATCCGTCCCAAGGTTATTTCATGCAAACCTATCAACCCCTGCGGTAATCTTCATCCATCATTTCCGAGTTATTGTCTGCAATCAAGCCCTCTCTGCCGGGCTCCAATTCTCTATTATTGTCGTGCAGACAAGGCAATTGCTTTGTGACCACCATCACCAATGGCGTTCGTCTAGTGGCGCGTTCGGTTAGTCCTTAGCCGCCGATAACGAGTAGGGCGCATCTGAGGCATTGTCGTCGGCGGATCAATTCTCTATGGTAGAGGCATGGACATGGACGCTAAGGCAGTAGAACTCCGT
>JAJZAN010000227.1 GCA_021799435.1 Bacillota bacterium
TTCACGACTACTGTACTCGGCATCGACGGATGACGGGAATATCAGGATTGACACACTGAAATTGATCGTTCGAGTAAGTAGACAGACGATAATCCTTAGGAATAATATCTAGCCCAGGAAAGAACTGAGCTGCTAGGGTTCAGGTCCCCCAGACCTTATGTCTCGTTATTCATAACACCAGGACGTTGGGTTCAAAAACGTGGCGATTTCGGAACCTCCACTGGACAACATAGTGTCAGCCTGACCCGTGAGCGTCGCACTATACCATCCCGACCCCGGAAATGTCTGGCTATCGCTGTTCTTCCAGGTGGGCGATGCTTGCCACGGCCAAAAGTTGACCGATCCGCTCGCACTGGCCCCATCGCTGTAAGACACCGTAAACCATCCCCCATCAATGGTACCATAATAGGCATGGGCACCCATATAGGCTGTGCCACAATTGTTATAGGTGTGCGTCAAATTAATCCACGAATCCCCCGCATTTCCTTTAACGGTCGTTTGCAGCCATTCCCGGGCTCTGAACAAACGTTGGCGTAGCAACAGCTAACAGGGATAGAACACTCGGCGGAATCAAAACTGCCTTACGGAATATGAAGCTCTGAAAACGCGTCTTATGTTTCCGTTCCAAAAGCTTTAGTCAAGGTGAAATGCAGAACGATACAACGTATGGTGGGCAACTCTGTATGGATATCAGGGACAAAGCTTTTACACATATGATACGCGAACCAGTTGATTAAGGGTTTTTAGTTTTAGTTAAGAAGGGAAGAAAATTGCGACGTGCAACACTTGCGGGTGGTATCATTAGTGTCATCATTGTGGGCAGCGGCCTCTGGGGGTGGTCCATGCTGACCCAAGCACACACACAACTTATCGACGACGCTAGGAAACAATCATATTCAGTTCCAGCCTGGTAGGCCTACGGCAGGTATGGTAAGTGCTACAACGGCCATCGCCCAAGCTAAACAAGCTGCGGGATCTCAATGGAATGCAAAGGGACCCATTTCTACCCAATTTGGTACCGTGACCACTCCACTATATCAAGGTCCGGCGTGGATTGTATCCGTGCCCAACGTGGCGGTGCCAGTTGTCGGGCCCTATATCCCCGGTGGGGCTTCATCGACATCACAGACGAGCAGTGGTACATTGAACATTATTGTGAATGCCCGATCAGGCCATCCCATTGAAGGCGTATCGCAATCTACTATCACATTACATAGCCCTTAATGCGTCATAGTCGCTATCCGTGATCTGTGCATCAAGGATATCCGGCAACAAAACGCGAATTCCCCACGCTAGAAGGGGTAGTACCAGCGTCGCTGTCACCAGGGGCAAACGGGTGTGCGATGTCCACATTCCGGATTTTTACCTGGTCGGCTCTCTGGGCTATGGGGATCCCATGGCGACCGTGCAACTCGACGAATCGACACTCCGACCCCGATCCAAATAATGCTGAACCCCGGAAGCCATTACAGACTTCCGGGGTTTTCGTTCATAATCTACCGGGGATAGTCTCAAAGGAATTTTGGTGCCGACCTTTGGGTATTTCTGGTATCATATTGCCCAATGGTTGTCACATATCAGGGGGGAGACCATGCACGGAATTGTCCGGAGGATGGATGCCATGGGGCGTGTGGTGTTGCCCAGTGAGTTTCGTCGAATTTTACAGATTGCCTACAAAGCTCCCTTTGAAATGTTTGTTGACGGCGAGAGTATTGTGCTCAAAAAGTATGAACCGGCCTGCATTTTTTGTGGCCACGCGGACCATCTCGCGACTTTTCGGGGCAAGCGTATCTGTCAAGACTGCCTCACACGCTTGCCGATCGAAGCGGTTTAATCGCTTCACAAACAAGGTCGTGAGTCGATTTTTTCCCTGCAGGGGAAACGATGCCCCACCCCAATACAACCAGCCTGCTACCTCCAGTAAATGGATCGCTTATCGGGGTTTTTCGTTCCATTAATCTATACGTCAACCTGACAGCCGGAGATGCGTTCAAACTGCCAGAACTTGGCTTATGGCGGAAAAATCACGAATCGTTGCCATACCCCAACGTAGGCGTGAGTAGAGTAGGTGACATGGGATCTTTTGGTATAATAGATTCGTTATCCCCAAGGGTTCACAGTAGGGAGAGAGAATATGGACATTCAGACTTTCCAACAAAAATTTTTTGCGGGACTCATAGCATGGCTCCGCGAGAACCCGTATTCCTTGCAGTATCTCCACTGTGATGACGCCTATTTATTGGATATTGAGTTTTCCGTGGTTAATAATGAGTGGATTCGTTGCCATTTTCTCAGACCTCAGCGTCGATATTCTTCCGATTTTATGATAAATCCGATGGGGCCAGGATCGTCAGCGTTGTCAGGGGATTTTGAGAGTTTTATTGAAATGATTGCTTTCCAAAAAGGAATTAGCGGAGATATCGAGCGTTCAACAAAAGCACTGATGGGAGATATGGAGAGTTTGTATAAAGAGTGGTTTTATGTAACTGCTCAGTACCCCGCCCGTGGAAAATAATGCTGGACAGAATGAATCCCATCCGCTAAAGTAGAGTTATCCGCTTTTAGGATGGAGATGGGCACGCATGGCACACCAACCAGCGCCCTGGTCC
>JAJZAN010000082.1 GCA_021799435.1 Bacillota bacterium
GGGCTCGCACCGCAGCCCACCACGCTGATTCCTGTCAGCCCAACACAGGCCATCGCTAGACCGGCTATCCGTTGCCCCACCGTAGACACCTCCGCCTGTTAGAACGCCACAACGGGCCCATCCGTCACCCAGCGATTGCTTCGCGGTGCGAATGGACGACGTTTGGGGGCGAGAGTCCGGGAACGTGAGGGTGGGTCAGCGGCCCGGTACCATAATATTTGAGCGCGACTTGGTAGAATAACGCTGAGAGGATGTGAATCGGGAATAGGAGCGTTGGAGGGACAATCATGAGGGACCAGAGCCGGCGCATTCTGACCGAGGCGATGGTCTTGCCACCCATGTATTTCACTATCTCACCGATGATGATGGGGAGTGGACCAGACGGGCCTCAGAAGAGAATCGGTCCGAGCTGTTGAAACGGGTTGAAGGCGGTACCGGGGCATGGATTGTGGCCTATTGGATGGGGCAGATTGTGGGGTGGGTGAATGCCGACCTGCGCCCGCGGCTCCGTCGTTACGACGGGGCATGCCCTTGGTGCCCGACACCGGCATTGTGGCTTGCTTTGTGGTGCACCCCACGTTGCGCCGTCAGGGCATCGCCTCCCAACTGCTGGAGGCCGCCCTAGAACACCTGCGGAGCTTGGGTGCCAAACGGGTGGAAGCGTTTGGCGCCACCGACCCGGTACGGGACGCAGAGGATGAACAGGGCTATGAGCAAAGAGCTCATCATGGACCGTTGCCCATGTATCAGGCAGCCGGTTTTGCATTGGGTGAGAGCCGAGACAATGTTACACGTGTGGTGAAGATGTTGGATGAGGGTTAGAGAGCGGCGGGGCTGTTCGTTAACCATGTGAACTCGTGCTACATCGCCTTGCGATTTTCCAGTATATCCGCTAACATAACTTGTTATCGCATCGGAACAGGTGATCAGATGATTGAGACCGCCCAAATTATTGCCGTCGGCGACGAGGTGCTGTGGGGAGAAACTGTCAACACCAACGCGGCGTGGATGGCTCAGTTCTTGATGAGGTTTGGCATCCGTCCTGAGTTTCAATGTGTTGTGCCGGATCAAGAATCGGCGATTGGGGAAGCGCTCATCCGGGCGCTCCGCGTGGCGGACCTAGTCGTGATTATCGGCGGTTTGGGTCCGACAGCAGATGATCGGACCTTGGACGCGGTCAGTCAGGCATTGGGAGTGGCGCTGGACGTTCATCCGCAGGTGCTGGAGCACATTTCTGGCCGGCACAGCCGACAGGTGGGCTGGGAAGCCTCTATTCACCGTCAATCACGGGTATTGCGGGGCGCAGAGGTGTGGCTCAACTTTCGCGGCCAGGCGCCGGGCCAAGTCATGGCGGCGGGAACTTCCGACCGATGGGTTGCCTTGTTGCCCGGGCCTCCCAGTGAGATGAAGGGACTGGCGGAGGCGGGAATGGCTGAGTGGTTGTCCCCACGGGCTCGATCCCGCATTCATCGAGACACCTATTCCATTTTTGACTTAGGCGAGTCGGCAGTGGCAGCACATCTGGCGCCACTGCTGCAAGGACAACATCCCCAAACCGGCATCTATGCTCAGCCGGGACGAGTGGATGTGCGGATTGAAACGCCTGACACACCGGAGGGGCGGATACAGCGGGAACGCAGCCGCGCCTGGGTGTTGACGCACGTGCCCGTGCCCGTGTATGTGCTGGGTGACACCAGCCGTGAGGCATATCTCATCCAATGGCTTCAGGACCGGCAAATGACCGTGGCGGCCATGGAATCCTTGACTGGGGGACTTCTGCTGTCCACATTGATTGCAAATCCCGGTGCTTCGGCATCGGTTCTAGGCGGGGCTGTGGCATATACCGACCCAGTTAAGCGAATGTTTGGTGTGCCCAGTGAGGTGCTGGAGACCCATGGAGCCGTGAGTGCCCCGTGTGCTGAGGCGATGGCGGAGGCGGCGCGACACTATTTTGGTGCGGACGTGGGAATCGCCACCACAGGTTTTGCCGGACCGGACGGAGGAACCGCGTCCGATCCGGCCGGCACATTCTACGTTGGTTGTGCAGGACCCGGGGGCACGGTGAGTCATCGCCGCTATACCCCGCTGGACCGCCAGGCGGTTCGCCAAATGGCGGTGCAAACAGCTATGAGCGCTGTATGGGAAGTTTTAAAGTTGCCCATTCTACTGTAAAAATTGAACCTTTCTGCGAAGGAGTTACCTATGACCGAACAAGAAACCACGTTCCAATCCATGAATTTATCGCCGTCGGTGTTGAAGGCGGTGCAAAGCATGGGTTTCGAGGAACCGTCTCCGATTCAAAAAAAGACTATTCCGCTCATCTTGGAGGGCCATGACCTGATTGGTCAGGCCCAGACCGGTACCGGCAAGACAGCGGCGTTTGGCGTTCCCATTGTGGAGCGGCTGGACCATCGTTCCAAGCGGGTGCAAGCCTTGGTGCTGGCCCCCACGCGTGAACTGGCCATTCAGGTGTCCGAAGAGATTACCAAGATCGGCAAATTTGCCGGGGTGAAGGTGGTCCCCATTTACGGAGGCCAGTCCTACGACCGCCAAATCCGCGCCTTGGAGCATGGTGCCCAAGTCGTGATTGGCACTCCGGGACGTGTCATGGACCATATCCGCCGGGGAACCTTGAAGCTGGACCATGTGAAGATGATGGTGCTCGACGAAGCTGACGAAATGTTGGACATGGGCTTCATCGAGGATGTTGAGTTTATTTTGCAAAACGTGCCGGAAGAGCGCCAGACGCTCTTGTTTTCGGCCACTGTACCGGATCCGATTGCGAAGCTGTCGCGCCGCTATTTAAAGGAGCCGGTGCACGTCAACATTAGTCCTGAGCGTTTGACAGTGCCGCTCATCGACCAGGCGTTTTACGAAGTGCGGGAGTACGAGAAGCTGGACGCCCTGACCCGAATCCTGGACATGGAGGGCGCTGAGCGGACGATTATCTTCTGCCGAACCAAAAAGCGCGTGGATGAATTGACAGAGGGACTGCAAGCTCGCGGATATACGGCCGAAGCGATTCACGGCGACCTCAATCAGGTGCAGCGGAACCGGGTTATGAAGCGGTTCAAGGAGGGCGGCAGTGAGATCTTGGTCGCCACGGACGTGGCAGCTCGGGGCCTCGATATTGAGAACGTCAGCCACGTGATTAACTATGATTTGCCACAGGACACTGAGAGCTATGTGCACCGCATCGGCCGGACGGGTCGGGCGGGCCGCACGGGAACGGCCATTTCCCTAATCCATCCCAAGGAGTTCCGCCAGTTGCGGCAAATGGAGCGGATCTTGCGGGTGCGGCTGCAACGCCGGCCCTTGCCCACCATGGCCGATGTGGCGGAAAAGCAGCGCGAAGCACTCAAGCAGCGGTTGGCGGATGAAATTCAGCGCGGCGTTCTGCCCGCCTATCAGGATTTGGTTATGCAGCTGGCTGAAGAGTATGACTCGGTCGATATTGCCGCGGCAGCCGTCCGCCTCATGGTGGACAAGGGGCGGGATACCGGGACCGAGGAGTTTGGAGAGACCGGTGCGGAACCAGGCATGGTCCGGCTGTTTCTCAATCTGGGCCGCATGGACCGGGTGACGCCAGCCGACATCGTCCGCGGCATGGCGGAAGGCGCCGGGATTCAGGGCAGTGTGATTGGACTTATCGACATCTACGACCGTTTTACCTTCGTCGAGATGCCTAAAGACGCCGTCAAAAAGGTGCTCCAAAATGTCGGATCGATTATGATCCGAGGGAAGAGTGTGAATCTGGAGCCAGCACGCCCGCGGTAAGCAGGAGTTCGGCCGGTAAAGGCGAATTGTTGCCCCAGAGGTTAGTTGGGGGAGGACAGACGGATGGCAATGGATCGGGAAAAGGCGCTGGATTTAGCCCTGGCGCAGATCGAAAAGCAATTTGGCAAGGGCTCGATCATGCGGCTCGGGCAGGAGTCGACCCGGGCGGCAATTGAGGTCGTGTCGACCGGATGTTTGACGCTGGACTTGGCCATGGGGGTTGGCGGATTGCCGCGCGGCCGGGTGGTGGAAATCTACGGTCAAGAGTCCTCAGGCAAAACGACCGTGGCACTGCATGCCATCGCCGAAGCGCAAAAGGCGGGTGGCGTGGCCGCCTTTATCGACGTTGAGCATGCGTTGGATCCCCTGTATGCGTCCCGGCTGGGTGTGAATTTGGACGATTTGCTCATCTCTCAGCCGGACACCGGGGAGCAGGCGTTGGAGATTGCCGAAGCCCTAGTGCGGTCGGGGGCGGTTGACATTGTGGTTGTCGACTCGGTGGCGGCTCTGGTACCCCGAGCAGAGATCGAAGGCGAGATGGGCGACGCGCATGTAGGCTTGCAAGCGCGCTTGATGTCGCAGGCGCTGCGCAAACTCACTGGAGCCATTTCCAAATCGCGTACGGTGGCAGTGTTCATTAACCAGCTGCGTGAAAAGGTTGGCATTATGTTCGGAAACCCCGAGACGACGCCCGGTGGTCGAGCCCTGAAGTTCTACTCCTCCATACGGTTGGAGGTCCGGCGCATTGACAGTCTCAAGCAAGGCACCGATGTGGTGGGAAACCGGACACGGGTGAAAGTGGTCAAGAACAAGGTGGCGCCGCCATTTAAGCAGGCGGAATTTGACATCTTGTACGGCGAAGGAATTTCCCGGGAAGGCAGCATTTTGGATTTGGCTGTCGATCTCGGATTTATTCAAAAGAGCGGTGCCTGGTATGCGTACGGCGATACTCGACTAGGCCAGGGACGGGAGAACACCAGGGATTATCTGAAGGCCAATCCCGATCTGGCTCAAGAACTGGATCGGCGAATACGCCAGCAGGTGCAAGGTGGGGGAGAGACGGAAACTCCACCAGATGCTTTGAGCGATGTCGAATGAAGCCAAGACTCTCGCACTCCGCTGGCTCAGCCAGCGGAGTCTTACCGTGCGGGAGATCAGAGACCGTCTCGAGCGTCGGGGCTTGGAGGCGGAGGATATCGACTCGGCACTGGAGGATTTGGGGAAGCGCGGGTATCTGAATGACGAACGGGTCGCCGAGTCGGAAGTGCGGCGGGCATTGGAGCGGCACCAAGGACCGGGTTACGTGCGCGCCCGGCTGATGCAGCGGGGCGTGGAGAGCAGCATTCGCGAGGCTCAGTTGGCGATGCTCTACGCCGAGACTGACTGGCTGGCGATTGCCGAACCGCTGAGGCAGCGGTACGATAGAAGTAGTCCTACGGGTCGAGCCCGATTAATTCGGCGCATGGCGCGGGAAGGATTTCCCGCCTCAGTGATTCGCCGTGTGGCCGACGGTGAGAGGAGTGACATCATCGATGGCCCTGAAGATTATTGAAGACTGTATCGCCTGCGGGGCGTGCGAGCCAGAGTGCCCCAACGACGCAATTTCTGAAGGCACCGACATTTATGTCATTGATCCCAGCCACTGCACCGAGTGCTATGGCTTCCATAAGACCCAGCAGTGCGCCGATGTTTGTCCCGTGGAGTCGTGCGTCCAGGATGACGCGCACGCGGAGGATCCGGACCAATTGCTTCTCAAGTTCCGCGCGCTCTACCCGGGCCGGGAGCCAGAGAATACCGATAAATGGAATCCACCGGTCCTATAGAGCAACCCGCCTATGCGTCTTCCGTGACATATCATGAAGTGATGCGGACGCTATCAGAAAGGGGTGGCACCAAATGCATATGCCGTCATTTGGCTGGGGAGGCAGTACGCGTGGTTTGGGCACGCTAATCGCGGTGTTGATGCGCTATCCGGAAGTATCAAGCGTGCAATGCAACCCCGAAGCAAAGACCATTCAAGTGACGTTCGTGGTGCGGAGTGCAATCGGCGAAGAGGCCTGGAATCGCGTGGCTGAGGAAGCAGCGACGGCTCTGGTCAGCTATCGTGAGATGACCAAGCGACCACTGACCACGATCGAAATGAGCCATGACGCGGCAGGCGGCGTTACGACCGTGGAACTTGTCCGTGACACTGACACGGTATCCGTGGAGGAAATCGGCATCCTGATCGAGATCATGCGCGAGCATGGAGAGTGGACTGTCCTGTATGACCCCCATGACCTTTTGGAAGAGGACATGATGGTCCAGGAGGAGACCATTCAAGAGCGGCTGCAGACCTTGCTTCAAGAAGGCGGCGGCCAGTTGGTGGCGATGCGCGATGAGGGTCGCGTCTTAATCTTTAACACGTAATCGGAGGACACAGCATGCGGGTGTTGTTGGTCGGGGACATCGTAGGAAAAACCGGACGGCGCATGGTCACCGCGCACATCCGCACTCTCAAAGCCAGTCGACAGGTGGATCTCGTGGTGGCAAACGGCGAAAATGCGGCCGGAGGCAACGGCCTCACCCACGATGTGCTGGATGAGTTGCTAAGTTCCGGGATTGACGTGATCACGGGTGGCAACCACATCTTCGACAAGAAGGAAGTCTTCCAGTTTATCGACGACGTTCCGCAGGTTTTGAGGCCGCTCAACATGCCTCCCGGGACGCCCGGGCGCGGATATGTGGTGGTGAGTCCGACGGGAACTCCCGTGGCGGTTGTGAACCTGGCGGGTCGCGCCTTCATGCCGTTTCAGTACGACGATCCGTTTCGCGCCATCGATGACTTGCTGGGAATGCTGGCGGGGGAAGTCTCCCACGTTATTATCGATTTTCACGCGGAGACCACCTCTGAAAAGGTGGCCTTGGGATGGTATCTCGATGGCCGGACCAGCATCGTGGTCGGAACTCACACGCACGTGCAGACCGCCGACGAGCGCATTCTGCCGCAAGGAACCGCCTACCTGACCGACTTGGGCATGACCGGTCCCATGGACTCGGTCATCGGAGTGAAGACGGAATTGGTGCTGCAAAAGCTGCGCACTCAGCTTCCGGTGCGGTTCGATACGGCCACTGGGGCAGGACAGTTTGGCGCCCTCCTGGTCGACCTCGATGATGATGGCCGGGCGACGTCGGTGGAGCGCCTGTTGATTCGGGAATAGGAGGGAGCCAGGATGCGGTTTCACGGAGTGGAGATGCCGGTTGTCGATACGCACGCCGACAGCTTGGGCGCCGTGCTGAGACAAGAGCGGCATCTCTATGAACGGTCTGACGAAGGACAATTGGACTTTCCCAGAATGCTGGAGGGCGGACACACGCTCCAGTTTTTTTCGTTATGGGTGGAACCCGACTATAAACCGGAGCGCGCACTGGCCCGGCTGTTGCAATATATCGATGCGTTTTGGCTGGAAATAGGATCACATCCCGACCTCATTCAGCCGGTGTCCGACTGGCCAAGCTTGGAGGCGGTTCTGAAGAGCGGAAAAATCGGGGGAGTGCCTTCGATCGAAGGAGCGGAGGGGGTGGGCACAGACCCGGCGGTGGTGCGGCTATTGCATCGGCTGGGCGTCCGCCTCATGAGTCTTACTTGGAATGAGCGAAACGCGCTTGCCGACGGTGCTGGGGAAGAGCCGGGAGGCGGCGGAGTGAGCCGGGCCGGCCGAGCCATCATCCAGGAGATGAACCGGGTCAATATGATCGTGGACGTGTCGCATATTGCCGAAGCCGGGTTTTGGGACGTGCTGGAAATTAGCGAGCGGCCTGTGATAGCGTCCCATTCCAATTGCCGGGAATTGGCTCCGCATCGCCGCAACCTGTCGGACGCGCAGATTCGGGCTCTTGCGCAACAAGGCGGGGTCCAGGGGATTACTTTTGTGCGGCCGTTTCTGGGCGGCCGTGAAGATCTGGATCGCGTGATTGACCATATGGCACATGCTACCGACGCGGTTGGGTCAGATCAGCATGTGGGACTTGGGTCGGATTTCGACGGCGTGGACAAGGCCGTCACCGGACTCGAGGATGTGACCATGTTGCCGCGGCTGGCGGAGAGAATGAGCGCGCGCAATTTCTCGGATGAAACCATCCAGCGAGTATTAGGGTACAATTACATTGAATTTTTGAAAAAGACGTGGACGTCTCAGTAAGGAGGACTACGGTGAGTCAAGCGCTTAACGTACATATTGCAGAGGGCACTCCGTTCGAGTATCAGACAGATGTCTTGGTTTTAGGGGTGTTTGAGGATGGAGAATTGGACGGGCCCGCCAAAGAGCTGGACACCCGCCTAAAGGGTGTGCTAGGCGCCGCGATTGGGCGCCACGAATTTAGCGGCAAGTGGCTGGAGGTCTGGAGCACCTATACCGCCGGGGCCGCCGCCCATCGCGTACTGGTGCTGGGATTGGGCAAAAAGGAGCAGTTCGGACTTGCCGAGCTGAGGCAAGCTGCCGGACAGAGCTCACAGTGGGCCATCAGCCAACATGCCAAGAGCCTGGCTTGGGTGACGCCAGCCATTGTCGGGAATGCCGATCAGGTGGCCGAGGTCATGGCGGAGGGACTTCTCTTGGGAGCATGGGCGTTTACACCCTATACGCAGGAACCTCACGTGGACAGCCTGACCGAGGCATCCTTGTTGGGATTGCCAGCGGAAGCCAAGGGCGGGATTGAGCGGGGCCGGATTATTGCTACGGCCCAGAACTTGGTGCGCGATTTGGGACAGCGCCCATCCAACAAACTCTACCCGGAGTTGTTGGCGGAAGAAGCTCGGCGTCAAGGCCAGGATCATGGGTTCGAAGTCGAGGTGTTTGACGAGGGAAAGCTCAAGGAATTGGGCATGGAAGCTCTCTTGGGCGTAGGCAGCGGCAGCATCTACCCGCCGCGCATGGTCATTATGCGCTATCAGGGGGGCGGGAACCGGACCTTGGCCTTGGTGGGCAAGGGTATCACCTTTGACTCCGGCGGCATCTCGCTGAAACCGGGCTTGGGCATGGAAGAAATGAAATATGACATGCTGGGGTCCGGGGCGGTGCTGGGAGCCATGATAGCACTAGCGGACATGAAAGTTCCGCTTAACGTGGTGGGGATTATGGCGATCGCTCAGAATATGCCGTCCGGTTCCGCGTATAAGCCTGGCGATGTGGTCAAGGCCTTCAACGGCAAAACCATCGAAGTCACTAATACGGATGCCGAGGGGCGCGTGGCGCTGTCGGATGCGGTGAGCTATGCCGCGCACTTGGGCGTAAATTGGATTGTGGAGACCTCCACGTTGACCGGGGCGGCCATTACGGTGCTGGGACACGAGGCGACCGCTATGGTGGCCACTGACGATGGTCTGGCGAGCCTGGTCCTGCAAGCTTCCGAGGCTGCAGGCGAACGGGTATGGCGTCTCCCTATCTATCCGGAGTACAAGAAGCTCTACAAGTCCGACGTGGCGGACATGAAGAATGCGCCGGGCCGGGAGGCCGGCACCATTACCGCCGGCATGATTATTGCCGAATTCGTGGGGAACGTCCCGTTCGCGCACTTGGACATTGCCGGCAGCGCCTGGACGCCGGCTGGTCCCCTAAATCGCACCAAGAATGGCCCTACGGGCGTGATGGTGCGAACCTTCGTGGAGTTGGCGGAGCGTTTGACGCGCTAAATTCAAAGAACCTAAGCAGGAGCCGACCTTCGGGTCGGCTTTTGCCTTTTAGGAATAAATTCCCAGATGAACGGTATACTGGAGGCGAGGGGGGAGGCACAATGGTCTGGGTCCGCAATCCGGATCATGAGATTGCCCGGTTGAGAGAACGGGTGCACCAGTTGGAGAAGGAACTATTGCGACTGCGCGCCAGTCGACGGGTACTGTTGGATCTGGTAACCTTCCAAGATCGCCAGCAGCGTCTCCGCATCGGGGCGCTGGAGCGCGAAAACCGACGCCTTCGGCAGCGGCGCCACAACCCATGACAAACTCTGCATGAACTGAAATTTTGGGACGCATGCTATGACAAAGGAGGATGCGTCCGTGAATTGGCAAAACTGGCTCAAAAACAATCGCACCTTGGCGGGGCTGTTGGGAGGGCTGGTGGCCCTGTTTCTCGTAATTTGGGCCGTGGAGGCAGCCTTTAAACGACCGTCGGCTCCGGTACCCGCGGCGATGCCGAAAGGAGGCGCCGCATTCCAAGTGGTCGGTTTCTATGAAAACAAAGTGGCTGGGGACGGAATTCCCAGCTCTCGAGTCTCGTTTGACGCCCATTATCGGCAATTAACCTCAGTCAGTCCGCTCTGGTTTTCCGTCAACACTGATGGCACGGTCTCCGATACCGGATACGACAACAGCTTGGTGACTGATGCCCATTCGCACCATATCTCCGTGGTGCCTCTCTTCACCAACGCCCAGGGAAGCACTAACGTGCTGTGGTCGGCGGCGACCCGTCTTAAAGCAGCCAAGTCTATCGCGGCTGTGGTCAAACAGGATCACCTAGACGGCGCCAATATTGACTTCGAACTACTCAATCCGGCCAGCCGAACGGATTTGTCGGATTTTGTTTATGACCTGTCCCAGCAGCTTCACCCCATGCACAAGGTGGTGGCGGTTTCCGTCTTTCCGTTGGTGGGCTTGCCTGCCTCGATCAATGGCGCCTATGACTACCATGCGCTCGCCCAAAATGCCGATTATTTGGTCCTGATGGCTTATGACCACCATTATAGCGGCGGCCCGCCCGGTCCGGTCGCGTCCTATGGATGGGTGCAGCAAAATGTGGCGGCGGCCCTCAAGCAGGCCCCCGCGAAGCGCCTGGTTCTGTCCATCGGCATGTACGGATATGATTGGGTGAACAACGGTGCGGCGGGCGCAGCGGCAACCGTTCCGGACGTGACGGCCAAGCAGATGGCGTCGCGTTACGGCGCGCGGATTCGCTACATCGCCTCTGAGTCTCAAAACGAATTCACGTACTCCCAAAGCGGCGTGGCGCACGTGGTCTGGTTCATGGGTGACCGGTCCGCCAAGGCCCGCGTGGCTTTGGCTCGCCAATACCATCTGGCGGGAGTGTCCCT
Organism: Bacillota bacterium; assembly: GCA_021799435.1. Lineage (GTDB taxonomy): Bacteria > Bacillota > Sulfobacillia > Sulfobacillales > Sulfobacillaceae > Sulfobacillus_B. Next base: position 10,843 of record JAJZAN010000082.1, read on the forward strand.
GTGGCGGCTGGGCATGGAGGATCCGCAATTCTGGAGCAATGTGCCATAGGGGGAAGTCCGGGTGGCCAATGATTATGTGACCGTGTTGTTGACGATGGTGATGGCCTATCAGATCAGCGGCCCGCAATGGGATCGACGCCTGCGTTCAGCACTTTCCGCCGTGGCCATGGGGATTCTGGGCTTGGGGGGCTTGTTGCTCCTGCCAGCACTAACGTTTGAAGGTCTGCGGCTGGGTTGGACGATCAGCGGGGTGACGCTTTGCGGGTACGCGACCCGGTCTGTTGTGAGCCGCCGGGTTCGCCGGGCGCCATGGCTGAGCGTCCTTGACGGGGCGGGCGCTTGGGCAGCCCTGGTATTGTCGGGGGCGAGCCCCCTAGCCGTGGCGGCAGGGGCTGTGGCCGGGGGCCTCCTGCCTTTAGCGGTGGGGCCCTGGCCTGCCGTTTTGAAGCGTTTTATTGAACCCTTGGAGGTTGTGCTGATGGGAGCGGTCGGGTTGCGGATACTGAGTCAAGTGCTGCTGGGACCCGAATTGGAAGCCTGGCCGCTCTTGTTGTTTGCCGTCCCGTGGCTCGTTATTTGGGATTGGCGCGCCGCCGCACGACCAGCGCAATAATCCAGACGACGAACAGGACTAGCACAACGCCTAGGAAGTAATGAGTCCAGCCGCCCAAGTGCTTCCATCCGGGGCCGAAACTGTACCCCAAATAGGTAAACAGCACGGTCCACGGCAGGGCGCCGAGAAGGGTGAATAAGAGAAATCGTCCAAATGGCATTTCGGCAATACCAGCCGGGAGTGAGATATAGGTACGGATGCCGGGCAGCAAGCGGCCGAAAAAGACCGCGCCATCGCCGTGCCGCTGGAACCAGGCGTCGGCTCGATCGATTTCATGGCTTCGGACTCCAATGTAGCGTCCGTACCGTTCCACCAGGGGCCGTCCACCGAAGCGAGCCAATAGATAGCCAATGACGGCCCCGAGTAAACCACCGGCCAGCCCAGCCGCCATGGCGGCGATGAGCGACGTGCGGTGGCTGTACGCGAGATATCCGGCAAAGGGCAGAATGAGCTCGGATGGCACCGGGATGTAGCAGCTTTCCAAGACCATGCCGATAAAAACTCCAAAGACCCCCAGGGCAAGAATAGCCTGGGTTGCGTGTGTCAGCATTAATGATCCCCCTCAGCGCCATATAGCGCAGTTAGAAAGTCAGCCGGCGGCATAGGATGTTCGGCTCGATAGCGTTCTTGGTACCATGCCAGCCGATCTAGAGAAATGACCCCAGAAATGAGTTCCTCGCCCACAGACAGGTGCGATTCAGCCAAGACACCGGACCCATCGTCGGTAAGCGGTGCGGGCAAGTAGATGCCTGCTTTGCCGGTCAGATGCAAACCAAACAAGCGTCCCGTGGCAGCGGCAACAACGCCCACCATGGGAACGTCTTGGATACGGGAAAAACAACCACGCCGGGCCTTGCCGACGGTATAGCGGGGATCCGCATCGGCGATGGGGACCACCGCAATACGCGCACCTTGGGACGCGATAATCCGGAAACTCTCGGGATAGGTGGCGTCATTGCACACCAAGGTGGTCAAGCCCCAGGGGCGCAGCGGGTCAGCCGGCGGGCCGTCGCCTTCCGACACACCCCAGCGACTCTCTTCCGGGGTCAAGTGCCACTTGCTCTGACGAACGCGCTCTTCGCCTTGGCTGTCAAAGATGATGCCCGTGTTCAAAAGCTTGCCCCGATCCCAAGTGAGTGCAGACCCGGCTGCCGTGACGATATGGTATTGGCGGCTCAAGGCAGACATCCATCGATACCAAAATCGAAAGGACGGCGGGGCGAGAGCGCCCAGGACCTCGCGGATGGTGGCGTCGGTTAAGGTGTGGGCGCTGGTGCGCTCGGGCATCACCACGCCCAACAGCGAGAGCGGCATGTATTCTGGGAACGCTAACAGGTGACAGTGGGTGTCGGCTGCTTCTTCGAAGAATCGGGTGACGCGCCGAGTCCAATCCTCTACGGCGCCGACCGGCTCGGCGTTCCATTGCACGGCTGCCACTTTGACCCGGTCGAGCGGGAATGTGACCGGGACGGCGTTGCTAGCCACAGGCGGTGTCGCACGACCCAGCTTGCTTCTAAACCACATGCGCAAGAACAGACGGGACAGAGGATTCAAGAGCGCCACCATCCATTCTCCCGGTATAAGGACATGCGCAACCCCGGTAGCACCGGAAAGAGACGCCGCGCGTCGTCGAGGTCTTCAAAGCGGAGTGTGGTCCGCCACCCGCCTTGGTCGGATTCTAGAGGCATGCAGCCCTCCTGGGTTGGATCGATTTCGCAGGGGACATATAAGGCCGGTTCAGGACCGAGAGCCAGTCCAAACACTTGGTTGGCCTGTACGGCCCGCCACAGGGGATCCAGTGCCGGATCCCGGGCGGTTGCCGAGTTGGACGAAATCATGAGCTCCACCCCGGCCAGGGCCAGGGCTCGGGGTACTTCAGGTATTTGGTATAACGATGGTGTCAGCCACGCCACGAAGCGATGGTGAAACCGCCAGATCTTGCCGCCGCCCAGAGCGAAGTGCGTTCCCGGCCACAGGTCGGGACGCGGCTCAAAACCCATCAGGAGGTCAGCGGGACTCCCCGCCAGCAAATGGGTTTCAGCCCAACCCGCCCAGGTCCTCATCTGAGTTTCCGAGGGCAGTTGGGCGGTGTCCCAAATGGTGAGGTCATATCCGGCTGTTGGCGCGGGCAGACCCTCGCCTCGCACCACCCAAATCTCAGCCACGATTCAAGCCTCCTCCAAATCGGCGCCGGGCGCCGCTAATCTGTGCGCGGCGGGTCCCAACTCCCAGGGAAGCCGCCACGGCGGCGGGAAGCAAGAGCCACGCCCAGTTCCAGTGAAGCCGGGGCGGCAAGGGCGCCAGCGCCTTGGTTGCACGAACAGGAACTTCCGCCACGAGGTGGCGATTGACCGTAATTTCCGCCTCTCCTACGGTCTCGTCCTTGCGTATAGGACGGTTGCTGTGAGGGGTCAGTGCCGTCAATTGCACACCAATAGCGGGCCGTGCGCTCTTCTGCACGGCATAGGTGATGCCTTGAGCCGACCGGACAGGTACAGGCCGTCCGCCGACATCGACAGTTCCGAGCATCTGTCCTGATTTCACCAGCGTCATTGCACGGAAGTTTCCAAACCCCCATAAGAGCAAGTTCTCCGCGTCTGGCCAGAGTCCTGCTGGGGTGTCCCGGAGCAGCACCTCGATGAGAAACAAATGATGGCGGCGGGCGGCTCCTACAATGGTTTCGTCGGCCTCGATGGTGTAGCCGATTTTAATGCCCACAGCACCAGGGAAATGATAGAGAAGCTGGTTTTGGTTGTAGTAGACGCGTGGGTGGGGATCGGGCGGCAGAGTTGACTCCTTGGTCGAGACAATACGGCGGAAGATGGGGTTCTGCATGGCGTGCTCCGCGATAATGGCCATGCCCAGAGCGCTGACGACGTGTTTCGGGTCCGGCAGGCCATCCGGATTGTCAAAATGGATGCCGGGAGCGCCCCATGCCTTAGCCTGGCGATTCATCATCTGCACGAAATGCGCCACCGATCCACCCACAGTCTGAGCCACGGCGTAGGCGGCATCGTTGCCTGACACCAGCATCATGGCGGTAACCACCTTGGGCATGGGCAGGCTTTGTCCGGCTCGCAGGTAGGCGCTGGCGCCAATCTGGTCTTGGGCTTGGACAGAGACGTGGACCGTATCATGCCATCCGTGCGTAATGGCCAGATAGGCGGTCATGATTTTGGTGATGGAGGCGGGATAGAATTCCCCGCGGATATCCCGGGCATAGAGAATCTGGCCCGTATTGCCATCCACGAGAATGGCGGCCCCAGCTGACAGCGCGGGAGCGCGATGAGCCCAGACCGGGGTCGTTAAGCTAGAGACAAACAACAAGGCTGCCGTCGACAGCAGAGCCTTTTTCCCGCGATGAATCAAGGGTCTCCTCCTGCCGCAAATAAGTACTCCCATTCTACCAGAACTGGTCCGGGATTCCTGCATTAGGTGGGGGATCCCAGGGCGATTTGGTATAATACCGCTAATCAGGTCGATTGATGGATAGGACTGTCGGGTCGCCCCCGGCCAGGAAGGCGGAGACACCTCGTGCCCCCAGC
>JAJZAN010000228.1 GCA_021799435.1 Bacillota bacterium
ACCCGAACTGGACAAAATGGACACTTATATCGTACCTGCGTCCCTAGCACCACTGACCGGTTTGTATGGCGGTCTCCGGTTAGCCATCTCGTCTGAGTCATCCGGGTAATCCCGTTGGTCCATTGGTAGAACTCGGGGAGCATGCATACTTCCCGAAAGAAGGAAGAATAGCAGACTATATTGCCGCCAACCGTCGGTATTAGAGATCCACTTTCTCAGGTAAAAAATGAACTTTTGTCTTGGCTTATGCTGCTTTGCAGGATTTTTGCGCGGGGCTTGACTTGTGGGTGCCGTCGATCCGGCACTAAGCGGGGATGGAAGGTTGCGGCCAAACGCTTGATAAAGAGCCCTCCCTGGGGCGGACGTCAAATCGGTAGCTGCGTGCAACGTCGCCTTCAAGGAGGCCAGGAACCGCATCTCCGTTGTGGGACGGAGGAGGAAAAATCTTTTTCCGCCGTCCTTAAGGTTCTGTCCTCACGGGAAACACCCAATATGGTCTTTTGGGTTCGCGATGCGGACTGGCTACTGAAGATGATGGGTTGTAATTGGTGGAGAACCTCTACCGGTCTGTGATGCGACTCAGTTATTTCCGATAGTTGCTCACGAGAAGCCCTCTGGGCGCTGTCAGATGCACCGTCCATGATGCTAGAGCTAAAGACCATGGCGGTAAGCAAGATCACATGACCTAAGAATGCCGCGCGTCTAAGCGTTTTATGTAGAAAACCCACAAACGTTAGGTCTTCAATAAAACCACAGTGAGGAGTTACCCAGTTATTGCGACACGAATCTCCTTGGCGAAGAAGTGAAGCATTATTTATGTCTCTTTCCGGATCACAAATGTAAGGCACATTCAACGAAAACACCATTTGCAGGTGCTCCTACGGTAAGGCGAGGAGGTGCCTACAGTGTTCAAGACCAGCCTTACACCACTCGACATCCCACAAAAATATATTCAATAATCACACACATTAGTGTTGACGAAAGCCTCCGAACATAAAATAGATTTTGGCCGCCTTGTTGACGATTTGATCCATGGCGTTCATGATGAAGTTCGAAAACTGCATTGCAACAATCGGCCGCATACCCACCAACGCCGCTCCGATCCTTGCTCCCACAATCGCTTCCTCGGCAATTGGAGTGTCGCGAATGCGCTCGCGCCCGAAACGGTCGATCATGTCTGCGGTTACTCCGAATGCACCCCCATAGACTCCGATGTCTTCCCTTATGAGAAAAACATGAGGATCACGGACCATTTCCGATTCCATGGCATAACGGATGGCCGCCGCGTAAGTCATTTCAGCCATTGTTGGCGCCTCCTGCGTAAACTTCTGATTCAAATTGGCCGGGGTCGGGCCAGGGGGACGACTCGGCAAAATGCAACGCGTCTTGCACCTCGGCTCGTACACTGGCAACGATGAAGTTCAATTCTTCTTCACTTACTCCCTTAGAGAGCAAAAACTGACGAACATGCAAAATCGGATCCCTTTGTCTCCACTGCTGCATTTCTTCCCGGGTTCTATAGCGATTTGAATCCAATTTTGAGTGCCCCTTATATCGATAGGTAATAGTTTCAATGAGACTGGGACCTTGCTCCTGGCGTGCACGGTCCACGGCAGCCCGGATTGTTTCGGGCACTTGAAAGACGTCCGTTCCGTCCGTGATGAGATCGGGTATCCCGTAGGCCTGAGCACGGTCCGCTAGATGGTGAAGGTGAAACATGTCGTGTATCGACCCAGACATGCCATATTGGTTATTTTCGACTATAAAGGCCACCGGCAGTGACCAGATGGTGGCCAGATCGGCGGCTTCATGAAATCCTCCTTCGTTTAAAGCGGCATCACCCAAAAAGGCCAGGACGACATGAGCCAGGCGCTGCATATGAAAGCCTAAGGGAGAACCTACAGCAATAGGAATTCCTCCGGCAACGATCCCGTTCGCCCCCACGTTTCCGTGACCGCGGTCGGCAATATGCATCGACCCGCGCCGTCCATGGCTATATCCGTCATTGCGGCACAGCAGTTCTGCCATCATGGCCTGGATACGCCCGCCGAGAGCAACATTATGGCCCTGTCCGCGGTGAGTAGATGTAATGACGTCTCCTGGCTCTAACTCTCCAATGGCACTCGTTTCCACGGCCTCCTCGCCAATATTCGCCAATATTTAAAGATGGGTTGTGCCATGTAATCGTCCTCCAGCAACAATTCGTCAATGGTTTCGTCAAAACGCCGGATGGTCCACATCGTACGAAAATATCCGAACGCTTTTAGTCTAATGATTAAAGATGATAATTGGGAGCACCACACTGGGACTTAAGGTAATGATATAATGCACAATGCCTCCGATAACCCATGCTACTAACCCGTCCTTTCTATATCGGTCTGTATCTATGACTAAAGCCTGGCCGAGCTTTTTGCCTTGGACTGATTATTGGTACATACATAATAAGATAGCTCACACTGAATCCACGAGTGGATGAAATATGCTAAAATAAGCAGTAAATTCGGGGAAGAGTGGAAGGAACGGCCGATGAACCTGCTCAGCTGGACGCAAAAATTTGGA
>JAJZAN010000083.1 GCA_021799435.1 Bacillota bacterium
CCCAACTGGTCTCGGTGACCTACCAATTGACGATCCACACCGACGCGGCCGAGGATCGGCTGACGCGCTTGGTGGAGACGGCACAGCGTAACAGCACCGTCTATCAGACTCTGGCGCTGGCGATCCCGGTGTCCGGCACCGTGGTGCGGGACGACGAAGCTGCGACTATCTAAGGAGGTTATCCCTATGGCTCATCTTCTGATCATCGGCGGTAGCGATGCCGGCATCAGCGCGGCGCTCCGCGCCCGGGAGATGGATCCTACCGCCACCGTGACGATGCTGGTGGCGGATGCGTTTCCCAACTACAGCATTTGCGGACTGCCCTTCTATCTTAGTGGTGAAGTGACCGATTGGCACCAGCTCGCGCATCGCACGCTAGGCGACATTGAAGCGGCGGGCATTCGGGTCCGGTTGAAGACCCGGGCTCTCGCCATCCATCCCGCGTCGCATACGGTGGAGGTACAAACCGACGGCCAGACCCCCGAGACGGTCTCGTATGACAAGCTGGTGATCGGCACCGGGGCGGCACCCATTCGGCCGCCCATTCCGGGGGTGGAACAACCCGGGGTCTTCTTGCTCCACAGTATGGAGGATAGTTTCCGCGTGGCGGCCTATCTGGACACCCATCAGCCGCAGCGTGCGCTGATTATTGGCGCGGGCTACATTGGCTTGGAAATGGCCGATGCCTTGCGGCACCGGGGACTCGCCGTGACGGTCGCCGAACAGGCGCCCGCCGTCTTGCCGACCGTGGATCCGTCCTTCGGCATGCGACTAGAGACGCATCTCACCGATCACGGCATCGCCGTCCGGACGGGCGTGCGGGTGGAGCGCATACTGCGCGCTGGGGATTCGCTGCGGGTTGCCGGATCCCCCACCTTCTCGGAGGACACCGACCTGGTGTTGGTGGTGGTCGGGGTTAAGCCGGTCGCGGACCTGGCGCACGAAGCGGGCTTGACCCTCGGCATCAAAGGCGCGATTCCCGTCGACCGGACGATGGCCACGGCGCTGCCCGACATTTATGCTGCGGGTGACTGTGTCGAAACGTATCATCGACTGCTGGGGGCACCCACCTATTTGCCGCTGGGAACGACGGCCCATAAGCAAGGACGGGTGGCCGGCGACAATGCGGCTGGCGGTGACGCGCACTTCGCCGGATCCCTCGGGACCCAAGTGGTCAAAGTCTTTGATTGGGCGATTGCCCGGACGGGTTTTCGCGATCAGGAGGCTCGGGCGGCCGGCTATCAGCCGGAGACGGTCGAATTCACGGCCTGGGACCACAAAGCCTACTATCCTGGTGCCCACGAGCTGACGTTCCGCCTCACCGGGGACCGGGCCACCGGCCGCCTCTTAGGCGCCCAGATGATGGGGCACTGGCAAGCGGCGGTGGCCAAGCGCATCGATTTCTTTGCCATGGCGCTCTATCACCAGATGACCGTGGCCCAATGCTTGGAGGTGGACCTCAGCTACACACCGCCGTTGGGCAGCCCCTGGGATGCGGTGCAAATGGCCGCCGAGCATTGGTTGCGCGTGGTGCGTCCGGGACGATCCGGATGACCGTTGGGCGCGCGCACGCTGCGGCGTCACATCGCGTTGCGGCCAAACATGCGAACCACACAGGAGGACATCGATGCTTCGAGCTTATGCGCTATTTGTTCTGGCGGGTCTCGCCGAAATTGGCGGCGGATATCTCGTCTGGCAATGGCTCCGCCACGGCCGCCCCCTCGTGCTGGGGTTGTTAGGGGGCGCCATCCTCTTTTTGTATGGCATTATTGCGACTCGTCAGGAATTTGCCTCGTTCGGCAAAGTATATGCCGCGTATGGCGGGGTGTTCATTGTCCTCGCCGTGCTCTGGGGTTGGGGCATTGATCATCGACGCCCCGATGTCTCGGAATGGATTGGCGCGGCCATTTGCCTGGTCGGCGTGACCGTCATGCTGTGGAAGCGGTAAGAGGGACAGCCCCGATTGCTGTGCTGGAGGCGCCGTTGGGCTTTCTCAACTTGACCGTGCAAGTCATCGCGTCGATCTGTATGCCGGCGGCGCTGTGTGGGTTGATTTTCCATCCTCTTGGGAGACCTTAGCAATGCACGGCTTTAATGATGGGGGCGGTTCCGGCCAGCTCCCAGCGATAAAATTGTGCCGGCGGCCAATCGTCCAAACTCCCGTGCATCCGCCGATCGTTGTAAAAGGCGATCCACCGCGCCACGGCTTCATAGGCCGCGGCCAAGGTACGGAACACCTGGTTGCCCAGACACTCCGCTTCCAGGACACTGTGCCAGGACTCGATGTGCGCATTTTTGTCGGGCGTGGCGTTGGGAATAGGGGTTTCTGTAGCAATGGAACGAAAATGGCAATAGACCCCTTAGCCTATTTGCCGAGGGGCGAGACGCCCTCAATGGCGACCGGCCCAGCCGCAGAGTGTCCCGCCGACCATGCCCGCCATGCTCGCCATCATGATGGGCATCATGACGCTCGGTGCACAGACGAGTCGGACGACCACGCCCCCCAGCAGGCCGCCCGCCGTGCCGCCCACCATGCAGGCCATCGCCATGTCTCCGAGGCCGAAGGACCGCGAGGGCATGAGCCACGGCACCAGTACGGGCATGGACAGGGCCACCACCACACACGCGATTTCATGGTTGGGCAAGAGACACCAGGTGACCACCACCAGCGGCCCCGCCACCAGGATGGCCCGCCACAAGGCCGGGCGAGGTTGAGGCCAACGCGCCACCGCTTCACCCCCTCTTGCAGGATTCCCCACAAGATATATGCCCGCGGCCATGACCTTAGACCTCAGGATTCGGCGGCTCCGTCAGCACGCGGTGTGGAACAGTCCGCCGGGGATTACCGCGTCACCCAGCGGACCCTGCGATGGGCTAGAGAGTCGGCCTGTCCCGCGCGATGACGACATATGCCAGCACGGCGACCAACCACCCCGCCGCCATGGTATACGACATTGCATCGTGTTGGCCTGCCATCAAAAACCGCAGGCCGGCCCAGCCCGCTATGAGGACGGCAAGAAAGCCGACTCCCGCCGCCCCGGTGAGAGGCGCACGGCGCGCTACGAGAGCCCCCATTCCCGTAATCAATCCGCCCGTCGCCAGGCCCAGGCCCCAGAGGACATGCAGCATGACGAGGGGCGACACCCCTGCCATGCGTATCATGCCCCCCATGCTGCCCATCGGGCCCGTGGAGCCCGTCACGTGCAGGGGCAGGGACACAAAGAGGTTGAGGTACATGCCCATTAAAAACTGGACCCCCAGCGCCCCAATCATCCAGACGGCGGCCCTCGATACCCAGAGCGTGTCATGTGTCGCGCGATGATCTATCATGGCGTCCTCCTCAGAATCCGGTGTCCGGGTTATGTTCAGAAATGGCCATGGCCCAGCGTTTGGCGTCTGGGGCCGCGTACCCTCTCCTACCGCATTCGCGGCAGTTTCGCGTGACCGGCCGTCGGGCTGTGACGGGTGCTCCAGAGCAGGTTGAGCGCAGCGGCCCACGTCAAGCTGAACCCTGCGGCTATGAGCGCATGTGGCCACGGATGGAACAGCCCTTCCCCCTGCATGGTGTGATGCCATACGGTATGCCATGCAGCGTCGGCGCTGACACCCGCGCTTTCCACCCCGAGCGCCCCCAATAGCCCGGTGATCGAGTTCTGCATCTATCTGCCCCCCGTGCCGATTTTGCGTCAGTCTGTCCGCATACAAGAGCCGGTATACGCGCCGGCCGAGAACGCGCTTCGATGTCTCAACATGCGTCAGGCGGAATGACCGGATGCCTCGCGCACCGCCGCTACCCTCGCCAGGCGTCGTCACCGCAGCCCTGGGTCCACCGTCTTTGCCCGAGTGGTTTCACCGCGCGGAGCCAGGGATATCCCGGCACGCCGTGATCAGGCCGACCCAGGTGATCCCCGGTGACAGTCGTGGTATGCTGGCTGCTAGCGGGTCCGGATTACGGAACCCGGTGCCTCAGCTTCACGACAATCCACACCACCGCGGCCACAATGCCGATCCCGCCGAGGACCATCAAGAACATCCCGCCCAGGCCCCATCCCGCCACGCGTATCACCTCCGCTATGCGATAACGTCCCCCGCAGCGTTGGGGGTTATGTACGGGACGCCAGGGCCGCCGTCACCCGACCATTCGGTCTGAGGGTTGAAGAGCCAGCGTCCGCAAGGCCGGCGTCGAGGGGGAGTTCCGGATACAAGCCAGCCGCGCAGTGCGAGATCGGGTTATCCAGAATCTCGGTGGCCGAACCCCGCCGCTGTAGGCCTCCGTGGCGGTTAGTGACTGAGACGTGCGATTCCCGCGACGCGGTGCAGAAGATTCACCCCATCACGGCTGGAGGGAAGCCTGCATGGTCCGGGTCGTGGCCCATGGAGCGAAAACACGCGGGCATAGTGACGGCTGGCGACGACCATGGTCGCCGGTCGTCCCCTTGATCTCAACGCATCACGAGTGCAGGCATAGGTGCTAATACGGCCGTTAAGCCAATCCCAGCCCAATGCCCAACGCTAGCACCCCTAAGGTGAGAAGTGTCAGGCGGCCCAACCCGCGCGGCATCGCCGGCGACGGATGTCCCTGGCGAGCGTGCAGCGCGGCCGGGGTGCCGTGGGTCGCCCGCCGCAGGGCCTGCCCACTGGTCCAGAGTCCGGCCGTCACCGGTACCGGCTGCCCGTGGGGGCGGACGGTCATCATGCCGTGTTTGAGTCCCCGATGCACCAGCCACGCATTAATCGGGTAGGCCACCACCAGACCGGCGGTCAAGGCTAGTCCCATCACGAACCAAAAGGCCGCTTCCGCGGGATTGCCGGATCCCGGGACGAGACGCATGCCGTGGATCATGACGGCCGCCATGCCCGCCATGACCCCGTTCATGGAAAGAAATTCGGGCCAGACGGTGTTCCGCAAGGAGGCGCGATACGAGCCGCCGGCCATGTGACGCATGAACAAGGCCTGGAAAATGGTCCAGCCGAAGAGAAATCCCGTGCCATACTCCGCGACGAGACTCCAGGCCAGCGGCCACTGACCCTCGGCAGCGAGAGCCGCCGCCACCACGATGCCCACACCGTCCCCCGCCACACAATGCAGGGTGGATCCCAGCACTTGACGCCAGGCCACCCGCACAAAGGCCTCATGCGTCCCCGGCAGCGGTTCGCGGCATCCCAAGACATACAAAAACGCGCCCACCGGCCCTGAGAAGACGGTCATGATCACAAAGCCCCACTTCAGGACCGGATCCTCGGGCGTGCGGCGGATATCCCACGCCACAAAGGCGACCGCCAAGCCCGTCAGAATCATCCAGAGCGTGATGAAGCCCTGCCAAAAACTCATCGATGCGTCCATACCCTCCGCCCCCTGCCGGATCGATTGGTGCCTGGTTTGGCGTCTCTAGCCTGCGCCCATCGCCCCGGGGTTATCCGTGCGACACCGGTCGGACATGCTGCCGCATCGCCGTCCGCAAGGCTGACAAGCTTATCAACCCTTGGTGATACCAGAGGATGTGGCCGGTCGCGGAGACCAGGACCTCGGTGGGAATGCCGCTGACGCCGTAGGCCGCCGCGATCGCGCCGGTCGTGTCCAAGGCCACGGGATAGGGCACGGGCGTGTTCACGACATAGTGCTGGACGTGGGCCGTAGAGGATTCCGAGAGGCGCAGGTCGACGCCGACGACGGGGGGGAGATGGTGCCGAGTCGCCGTGTGCTGATACTGGGTCAAGACGGGCACTTCTTCCTGACAATCCGGACACCAGGTGGCAAAAAAGTCTAACAGGACAGGGTGGGCGCCGTGTCCCACGGCGAGCGCGGACAGCCGTCCGGTGGGCTGGATGGCCGGGGCCCGGAAGGGATGCCCCGATCCGGTGGGGCCGAGCGTGCCCGCGAGATACGTCAACTCGCGGGCCCGGGGAAACTGGCGGAGCGTCGGATGGCCCGGCAGCAACGGCGCAATGTGCGCCATGAGGTGATGGACTTGGGCGGACAAGACGGGGGCGCTGCCCGCGCTCGCGTTGAGATAGAGCCAGCGCTCGTGGCCGTGCGGGCCAATGACGATCACCGCCGGAATATGCTGGACCACACCGCCCTTCAAGACTTGGCTGGACACATAATAGTGGGCCCACACCGCCTTCAACGCGGCGGCAGACCCCGTCAGGAATTGCCACTGATGCTGCATGTGATGTTGGGCGGACCACTGCCGGACGTCCGCCACGCTGGTCGCGACGGGGTTGGCATTGACCGCCACCAACTGCACATCCCGGCGGTAGGCGCCGAGGTCGTGGCGGACATTCCGCAATACTACGGCGGTTAAGGGACAGACGGTGGTACAGCGAGCATCGATAAAGCTGAGAATGACCACCTTCCCGCGATACTGATGCAGGCTGGTGAGGTGGCCGTCTTGATTCACGAGGATAAAATCTGGTGCCGTCCGGTGGAGCGTCACCCCGGGATCGACCTCGGCCTGCACGGCGGTCGCTTGCGCCACGGCTTGGGTGGCGGTCGGCGGCGCGACCGCCGCGGGATGCCAACCCGTGACCAGGCGATCCGCGCCCCACACCCCGCCCGCTAAGACGCTGATGAGGCCCAGGAGGGCGCCCCACGCTTTCCAGGATGCCATGCCCCGATTCTCCTTTCATGCTCCTTTCTTAGAGCAACCCGGTATGCCGGCCGGGTCCTCCCAACCAATACCAGAGCAGATAGACGCTGCCCAACACCATCACGACCGCGCTGATCTTGGGGATGACCGGCATTACCGTGTGAATGGTAGCCTCCGCGATCCGCCGCACCGTCACGGTCAGGACCGCGAGCGCCGTCACGATGAGCCCCATGCCCGCCGCATACAGTCCGTATCGGAACAGACCGATGGTGAGGCTTTGGTGGAAGCCGGTGGCCGCGACCGCCATAAAGACGGGGAGGCTGCACGTGAGCGACACCAACCCGTAGCTGAGGCCATAGACCACAAACGATCCGCGGCCCCGGGGGTTCAGCCAGGCGAGGACCCCGTGCTCCAGGGTGGCCAGACCGGGCACCGGGACCGACGTCCCGCGCCACACGCGCCACGCCAGCCCGATTAGCCCCACCGCGACGATCACGGAGGTAATGGGGGCCAACACAAAAAGCGGACGGCCCAGACTCGACACCACCAGTCCAGCCAGGCCGAAGATCACCACAAACCCCGCCGTCATGCTGAGACCGGCTCGGACGCCGACCCACCCCCGAGCGGAGGCTTGTCCCCGCTGCGCGAGCAGCAGGGATAAAAAGGCGGGCAACAGCGCGACCCCACAGGGATTGAAGGCCGTCACCATCCCGGCCGACAACGCCAGCGCCCATCCCATGAGCTCGCCTCCTTGTTCGTCTGACGTCTGAGGGTGTTCTCCTTGTCCCCCCCCCCCCAGCAACCCCCAGCAGGGGCGGTCTGCCCCTGCCCCGGGAGCCGGCGGTCTACTCGGCGACGCGTTCGGCGGGATAGCCGCCGGTGGTCAGCGCCGCGAAGAGCGCTTGCTCATCCACTTGCTCGCGATCCACCACCACTGCCACGCGATGGTGGGTAAAATCGGCCTGGACCTCGCGAATGCCGGACTGGCCTTGCAGAATCCTCGTCACGGAGGATGCACACCCGCCTCAGGACATCTCCGGGATATCCAGCGTCCACTGTTCGATCATGATTCGTCTCTCCTCTCGCAGGGTGTCCGTAGCGGGCTTACGCCACGGTGTAGCCGGCCGCGGTCACGGCCGCCTTGAGGTCATTCTCCGACGCTTGCGCGGGGTCGTAGGTCACCTCGGCGCGCTCGGTTTCGAGCGTCACCTTGGCGACTTTGACCCCCGCGACCCCTTTCAGGGCCTCGGTGACCGTGTTGACGCAATGACCGCAGGTCATGCCCGTCACGGTCAATGTGGTGCGTTCCATGCAGATATCCTCCTTGTCGACATTTTTAAGAGCAACGAGTTGGTGACCACGGTGACGGAGCTGAACGCCATGGCGGCGCCCGCAATCATGGGCGACAACACACCGAACGCCGCCAGCGGAATCATCAACACGTTGTAAAACAGCGCCCAGAAGAGGTTCTGCCGCACCTTGCCGATGGTCTTTTGCCCCACCGCCAAGGCTTGGAGCACCGCACCCACTTCTGAGCGCATGAGGGTGACTTCGGCGGTTTCGGTGGCGACATCGCTGCCGCTCGCCACCGCCATGCCGACGGACGCCCGCGCCAGCGCCGGCGCGTCGTTAATGCCGTCCCCGACCATCGCCACCGACCGGCCCTGCTCTTCGGCCGATGCGATGAAGGCCGCCTTGTCGTGCGGGGAGAGCTCCGCGCGCACGTCGGCAATGCCCACCTCGTGGGCTACCCGCTCGGCGGTCGCCTGCCGGTCGCCGGTCAACATCACGGTGCGGATGCCGCGCGCGGCCAGTGCGGCAATCGTGGTCCGCGCATCGGCCCGAATCCGGTCCGCGATGACCAGGGCGCCGAGCACCGTGTCGTGCTGGGCCAGCCAGACCACCGTCCGGCCCGCCTGCGCTTCCGCCTCCAGCGGGGCAGCCAAGGCCTCGGGTACCGAGACCCCATAGGCGGCCAGCAGCTTCCCGTTGCCCAGTACGACGGTCTCCCCATCCCGAAAGCCGACCATGCCCTGGCCTTCCTCCATATACACATCTGCCAGCGCGACCGGCTCGACCCCGTCGGCGGCCCGGACAATGGCGTGCGCCAAGGGATGGGAGGACGCCCGTTCCAGGGCGGCGGCCAGGCCCAGCATGCGCGCCTCATCCACACCGGCGGCCGCGACAAGACGCTCCACCGCTGGATGGCCTTCGGTAATGGTGCCGGTCTTATCGAGGGCCACCAGATCCACTTTGGCCACCCGCTCGAGCGCCTCGCCGTTGCGGAAGAGCACGCCCAGCCGCGCCCCAATCCCGCTGCCGACCATCACCGCCGTCGGGGTCGCGAGGCCCAGCGAGCAAGGACACGCCACCACCAAGACGGCCACCGCCCGCAGCAGCGCCGCCCGATAGTCCCCGGTGACGACGCCGGTGCCGACGAACGTGACCACGGCGATGCCGAGCACAATGGGCACGAACACATTAGCCACGCGATCGGCAAACTGCTGAATGGGCGCCTTCGCCGCCTGGGCCTCTTCCACCGCATCCACGATATGGGCCAACACGGTATCGCGCCCGACGCGGGTCGCCGCCATCTGAAAGGCCCGATCGCCGCGATGCACCGTCCCCGCCGAGACGGTCTGGGCCGCCGTCTTGGTCTGCAGGTCGGGTTCCCCGGTCAGCATGGATTCATCGACCAGGCCCTGCCCGCGGACCACCTGCCCATCCACGGGGATGTGATCGCCGGGGCGAATCTCGAGGATTTGTCCCACCATGACGGCCTCGACCGGCACTTCCGTCACGTGTCCCGCCGTGTCCACCACCCGGGTGGTTTTGGGCCGTAGCGCCAGCAATTGGCGAATCGCTTCGGACGTTTTGCCTTTGGCTACCGCCTCGAGATACTTGCCCACCAGAATCAGCGTAATCACCGTGGCCGCGGTGTCAAAATAGAGCGGGGCGTGGGCGAATACGCCATAGACGGACACCCCCCAGGCCGCCAGCGTGCCAGTCGCCACCAGCACATCCATGTTGGCGTTGCCGTGCCGCACATTGAGCCAGGCCCGTCGGGTAAAGGAATACCCGGGCCCCCACTGCACCACCGTAGCCGATACGAATTGCATCCAGGGGTTGGTGAACCAGAGCGGCCCGACGCCGAAAAACATCCGCACCATCGCGGCCCACAACGGGAGCGTAAAGAGGACGGACACCGCCAGTCGCCGCTGCGCCTCGCGAGCCTCCTGCGCCCGCACATCCACGACCGCGCCGTCGTCCAGCAGCGACGGGGACAACCCAGCCTGGCGCAGGGCGTCGAGGACGGCCCCCACCTCCCCCACCCCGCGGATCCACTCCACCGTCAGTGTGCCTTTGGCCGGGTTGCTGTGGGCCCGGGCGATGCCTGGCGTGGCGCGCGCGGCCCGCTCGGCGCGATCCCGCACCGGGGCTTCTTCCAATCCCGGCACCGCCAACACCCGGCTCTCCGTGCGCACGGCGTACCCCGCTTGCGAGACCGCGTGCACGAACGCTTCGGTGCCGACCGCCGCCGGATTAAAGGTTACCCGCGCTTTTTCCAACGCCAGGTTGACATTGGCCGTCTCGACACCGGGCACTTTTTGAAGCGCTTTTTCTACATGGGCGACACAACTCGCACAGGTCATGCCGGCAATTTCCAGCTGCAGTTCGGCCGCCGTACCGGGCTGTGGTTCCTGCACCGCGATGGCGTCTGCCATCGACAATCCCTCCTTTACCGCCGGATGACTTTCCGGACGACGGCGATGAGGTCTTCAATGCTCTCATCGCCCTGATGCTGTTCGATAGCGTCGCGCACGCACCCATTGATGTGGGAGCGGAGCAAGATGAGGGAGACCTCATCGGTCGCGGCGGTCATCGCCGCCACTTGCTGCAAAATGTCCGGACAATACCGACCGTCGTCCACCATGCGCATAATCCCTTTGACCTGGCCCTCAATGCGCTTCAGCCGCGCCATCAAGTTCTCTTTATCGTGCTCATACTGGTACAAGATAACCGCCCCCTACTCTTACTCCCTAGGTGTATCATAGACCACAAATCCCGCACTGGCAATGGTGGGCGTCAGCTGGGATCCGGCGTAGGCCCGCCATCCTCCGGGTCACGCCGCGCCACGCTCCCCTGCTCGGGTCCTCATTGGACGGGATCCCGCATAGCCGTCGGCAGTGGGCGGGGATGGGAAGGCACCACGCATGGCGGCTCGCACGCACTGGCACGGGCCGCTAACGATGACACGCCCACGCTGCGATTCCTTGGCCGACATCGCTCCGGGTGGCACCCTATCCTGAGGCACAGGATCCGTGAGCCGGTGTCCAAGTCATCATTCCGTAGTGGGAAGTCGCTATAACCGTTCGAGGAGAGCACCATCTCCCAGACAATCACGCTCTAGGATCAACCGGGATGACCCTCTTGTGATCGCGCGATTGCGTGGCGATCTCAACAGGCGGTGGCTTTTGAGAGACAAGTGATGACGCAGAACACCTACCGCAGCGGACCCGTGGGTCCCTCACGCGTCGCAGTCCGCGCCTCTCCCGGCCGGAAGCCGTCGGGGCTGGCGTTCAGAGGAGTGGACCGGCTGGCGCGCCGCACCATGGAAAATCAAGGGTCCGCGCGCTCGGTGTTTAACAGATGATGGACTACGTCCTCAAACTCCTCTTTCGTGATGAGCCCCTGCGCATAGCGTTCACGGGCGATTACCAACGGGTCGGAGGCGGTGAGAGGGCGATTGTCACGCCGCGGGTGGGCCAACCCGTAACGCCACACCAGCCAAACCAACCCGACGATCCCGGGTACACCCCAGAGCAGGAATGCCCATCCCCCAGCCTCGCCCATCATCATTGGCATCGGTTTCCTCCTCTATTCCCGTGATTCCAGGCTAATGGCCGAACGATTGGCTGTTGAGCGACTCAATCTTGTTGTCGATACTAGGATATCCTGGCGGGAACCGCGCTACCCGAATGATTGTCATCATCGACCCGGCTTCATGCGGATCCCGGACAAGAATTGATGGATCGGGGGGACGCATGCTGTCCACACAGCGCTCCATCGGATCTCCAAGGAGTCCCGCTGTGCTGATTTTATCCGAGAACCTGTAACGTGCCGAGGTCCACTGGTCCACGATTCGATAGCCATTGGACCCAAGACGCCCCGATGATCGCTGAGAATCGCATGGGGGTATGCCGTAATGTCCGACACGGTGCTCACGCGGGGAGAACATGCGATGGGAGGGAGTTCTCCCACCGCCGTCGACGGATGCGGGCGCACCACTAACCCCGCTTGGCCTGGCGCGCCAAGCGATACAGGGTGGCCCGGCTCACCTGGGTCATCGCACAAATATCGTTGACGGTGAGATGATTCGTGTCCCGGGCGGCCAAGAGTTCCAGCGCATGGGCGAGGCCTTTGTGATGTATATCGTCAAATAGAAATGGAGAGTTTCAGCGTTTAAATTCCAGAGGTTCAGCGTCTGAAATTCCCGACTTTCAGCGTTAAAAGTTGAGAGTCATCTCCCTCGCTCGATACGGTGACGGTGTTTCACCGTGAGAGGAGGATCGGGATGTGAAGGCGATGAAGGACATCCAGCGCATGGTGCTCATGTTTGCCGACGGCTACAGCATCACAGATATCGCAGCAGCCATGAACGCGGATTGGAAAACCGTCAAAAAGTATGTTGATCAGGAGGACTTTTCCGAGCCCTTTCCCCAGACGCCCGCACGGGCGTCAAAACTGGATCCATTCAAACCGGTCATCCAGAGTTGGCTGGCCGAGGATACGCGGGTACGACGGAAGCAGCGTCATACGGCGGAACGGATACACCAACGACTCCAAGAAGAATATGCCGACACGTACACCCTGTCCTATTCCGCCGTTCAGCGATACGTGAAGAAGGTACGCGCTGAGCGTGCAAGTATCCAAAAGGGGACTCTGGAACTGGATTGGCCTCCGGGAACGGCCCAAGTTGACTTTGGTACCGCGGATGTCTATTGGCACCGAGGTGCCCCCCCGACGACCATCAAATACCTCACGGTCAGCTTCCCGTTTAGCAACGCGGGCGTCCTCCAGTACTTTCCGGGCGAGACGGCTGAATGCGTGGTCCATGGATTGCAGGACATCTGGCAGTGGATGGGAGGCGTGCCGCGACGAGTCATTTTTGACAACGCCACCGGTGTCGGGCGACGTATGGGTGAGGTCATCCGGTATGCAGAGCTCTTTGAACGTTTTCAGTCCCACTATGGGTTTGAAGTGACCTTCTGTAACCCGGAGGCAGGGCACGAAAAGGGGAATGTTGAGGCGAAGGTTGGCTATCTGCGACGCACGTTGATGGTGCCGCCACCGGTTCTTGAAGATTGGGCGAGCGCGAATCAACGGGTGTTACCGGAATGCGAACGGCTTTGGCGGCGCCTGCATTATAAAAAGGGACTCCCCATGGCCGAATTGTTTGAGACGGACCGGGAAAATCTCCGGGCCCTGCCGGCACGACCCTTTCAACCGGTGCGCTTTACCCGAGTTCGAACCGATGGTTATGGAAAGTTTCAACTGGATGGCAAGCACTGGTATTCGTCCGCGCCCGAATGGGCGCGCCAAGAATTGGTGGTGCAAATCGGCGCGTTTACCGTTGTGCCCTACACCCCGGACGGCACGCCGATTTCGACCCATATTCGGCAGTATGGTGACCTGCGCACAGACACGATCGACCCTCGCACCACGCTTCATCGATTATCCCGGAACCCCGGGGCATTTCGCAATAGCCCTGTGCGTCAGTGGTTACCGGACGGGCTGGTCCGCACGCTCGATGACTACGCACGCGAGGACCTCAAGGGTTGTTTGCGAGCCTTGGCGGACCTTACTGAACGATTCGGATTCGAGAATGCCTTGCAAGCTCTTCAAGAGGCGACTCGCCACCACCAAATCTCCTACGCGGATATCACGGTGCGCGCCACCCGCATGGCCTATTGGGAACCGTCCGAAGTCTCGCCGGTCGACCTGAATTCCTACGATTCCCTAATCCCGGAGGTGACCCATGATTAGTCCGCATGAGCGCGCCGCACGGCGCGCCGAAATTGCTCAGTGCTGCAAAAAGTTGGTGTTAAGCCAGATGGCAGTGTCTCTGTGTGAAGAGGCCACTCCTCGCCAAGAGGAGTTTCTGTTGGAGGTATTCCGAGCTGAAATGGCCCAGCGCGAAGTCAACCGTCGGGCACGCCTGGTCGCAAGGGCCGGATTCCCCGCCTACAAGACGTTGGAGGGATTCGATCGCCGTGGGGTCAAGCTACCGTCGACACTGTCATGGGATGACCTCGAAGCTGGGGACTTCATCACGGACCATCGCAATCTAGTCCTATATGGCGCGGTGGGAACCGGCAAAACGCATTGTGCTCTGGCCTTAGGCTATGCCGCGTGCGAACGTGGCCTGACGGTTCGGTTCTTTCCTGTGACGGATCTCGTCATGCGCCTGAGTGAGGCCAAGCGCGCGGGAACCGTTGACCGTCTCATGCGCGACCTCCACCGCACCGACCTGATTATCTTAGATGAGTGGGGCTACGTCCCGGTGGACCACGAGGGCGCTCAACTGCTCTTCCGGATAATCGCCGATAGTTACGAAACGCGGAGCCTCATCATCACCACGAATCTCGAGTTTTCCAAATGGGGCGCCGTGTTTACCGACGAGCAAATGACGGCTGCCATCATCGACCGATTGGCTCACCACGGCCACTTGGTTGTCTTTGAGGGAGAAAGCTATCGGATGAAACACGCATTGATGAAGGAACGTTGACAAGTGCCGGGCCCCTCGTGGGCCCGGTTTCTATCGCCGCAAAATTCCCGAGCCTCCTCGGGAATTTTAACGCTGTTTTTCTGGAGTGCCTCTTGACGAAATACACCTTTGTGATGCGCCGTGTAGGTCCGGGGACGTCCTTTGTAGACCCCACGGGCTTTGGCCGCGGCAATGCCTTCGAGCTGACGTTCCTTGATCAGGTCGGCCTCAAATTCGGCAATCCCGGCCAACACCGTAATCAGGAGCTTGCCAATCGCGGTGGACGTGTCGACCACATCCCCGCCCATATTCAAGACGACGAGCGACACCCCCCGCTCGGTCAAGGTCGCCATGG
>JAJZAN010000084.1 GCA_021799435.1 Bacillota bacterium
CCGCAGTCAAAAGAGCTACGTGACATGGACGGAGTTTCAGGCCCTCAAGCAGCGCTTTCCCTTAAAGCGTCCTCAGATGTTCATCTCCTATCAGGACTTGCAACGCTACGCGATTCTGTGAAACCACGGCTGAAGAGCTCAGTGCGGGAAATCCGCACGCTGGGTTCCGTGGGGGTTGGGCTACTCAAGGTGAGTAGCCCTTCTACCCGGCCGACCTCGGGCATTTGCCACTGTTTCATGTAAACCTCCTTGTCCGTGCACAACGGGAGCCGTTAGCTTTGAGACAAAAAAAGCGCCGGCCGGGTGTGGTCACCCGCCGGCGCAGAATCCCGAGAAATCTCAGGACGGAGGCGGAGAACCACACAGAGCCACAGTGAGGCCCAAACCAACAAACGCTTGAATGCGCACCATGGGGTTCTCCTCCTTTCGTCCGTCTCTCACGACGGCCCAGTATAATTGCCCCTCGACTATAACAGAGGGGAGAATGTTCCGGCAACGGTTATTTTTGCGACAGCAGGCCAGGCCAGTAATCGGGCCGGAGAGGGGCAGGAGTGACGATGCCAGGGGGCGTACAATGGAGGCATGCGACGTGCCGCCCCGGTGGCGGCTGGCGGCCAAAGAAGGAGTGGGACCTGTGAATCGACATGCATTAGCGGTAATTCCGGGGGATGGCATCGGCCAGGAAACGGTGCCAGAGGCCTTGACGGTGGCAGATCGCGTGGGGGAAATTTCCGGGCGGTTTCACCTCGAGCGCTGCGAGCTCGACTGGAGTTGCGCCTATTATCTCCAGCACGGCCGGATGATGCCCGAGGATGGACTGGAGATTTTGCGAGACCACGAAGCCATATTTCTCGGAGCGGTAGGATACCCGCCGGTCCCCGATCATGTCTCGTTGTGGGGCTTGCTGCTGCCCATTCGCCGCGGGTTTGACCAATATGTGAACCTCCGCCCGGTGAAGATTCTTAAAGGTGTGGAGAGTCCTCTGCGCGGCTATCAAGCTGGCGACATCGACTTTATGGTTATTCGCGAGAACACGGAGGGCGAGTACTCCAACATTGGCGGACGGCTGCGTCCGGACACCCCAGAGGAGGTTGTCGTTCAGAACAGCGTGTTTACGCGAATGGGTACGGAGCGGGTGATGCGGCATGCTTTTGAGATGGCCCGGGCGCGTCGCGGAAAGCTCACAGCGGCTACCAAATCCAATGGGCTCAATTACAGCATGCCATTCTGGGACCAAGTATTCCGGGAGGTAGGACGCGATTTTCCGGACGTGGAGCAGGAACTTTTTCACGTGGATGCCCTGGCGTCCTATTTTGTGACCCGCCCCGATCGGTTCGACGTGGTGGTGGCGTCCAATTTGTTTGGAGACATCTTGACCGACCTGGGCGGCGCCATCCAAGGGGGGCTAGGGCTGGCGGCTGCCGCCAATATCAACCCGGAACGCCGCTATCCCTCGATGTTTGAACCGGTGCATGGTTCGGCTCCGGACATTGCCGGAAAGGGCATTGCCAATCCGGTCGCCCAGTTGTGGACGGCCAAGCTGATGCTGGAGCATTTGGGTTATCCGGAAGAGGGAGGCTGGATTATGGAGGCGGTGGAGGCCACGCTCCAAGCCCAGGTCAAAACGCCGGATTTGGGGGGGACGGCCACAACCGGCGAGTTTGTCAACGAGGTGCTGAGGCGGCTGCCGGTTTAGGACAGCTCGCTCAGACCCTGCGGGTAACGGAACAGGTTGGCCGGATCCCAGCGTCGCTTGGTTCGGATGAGACGGTGGAGGTTGCGGCCGTAGTAGGCTTCCGGCCAGTCGCGAATCCGGGCATCGCAGTAATTCACATACGCTCCCACGGTATAGGGGAGCATAGCCCGGCGAAACTGCTCTACCCAGTGGATATGGGCAGGTCCTGCGGCAGGGTCGGACCAATAGGCTTGATATTGCATTTCCGAGCGAGCCCGGCGGTGGTAGAAGGCGGTATCCTCGGGCTCTATATTGCGGATGGTTCCGCCAAACCCGCCCAACTGGACCAGACAACTAGGCCCCGGAGTGTCGGACAAGGCATCTTGGATAGTCCGAATGGCGGATTCGGAAAAGATGCGATAGGCGTAGGCCGAAGTGTTTTTGAACGTATCTTGGTCGGGGACACCGTGGGCGAGCCACCGGTGCGGGTCGGCACCAAGTCCTGCAAAGTGTTTCACCGCCTCAATATACGTCATCTCCTGAATGCTCTCAGCGGTGCGGTTCGGAAGTGCCAGGAGAGGAAGAATGAGCGGCTCCAACTCCGCGGATATGCCCAAGAACTCCCCGATGATGCTGACGTGTCCAGCCTGTTTGGACTGCAACGTTAGGATCGGGGTAATGCGGCGGTCGAGATCATCGGGATCTGACCATTCTTGGAATGTGCGCAAGACCTGCGGAAGCTGACTCCATGGCCACTGCAGGGAGAAAATCGTGACCAGCCCGACCGGAAAGGTGCGGAAGGCAAATTCTGTGACGACCCCAAAGTTGTTGTTGCCGCCGCCCCGGAGAGCCCAGAACAGATCGTCATGGACCCAAGGTGACGCATCAACGCGTGAGCCACGGGAGTCAATCATCTGGATGGCTTCGACGGCATCAATGGTCAAGCCGAACTGACGGGACACCAGACCGAACCCTCCACCCAATGTCAGCCCGCCAATGCCGACCGTGGCGCAGGACCCGCCCGGAATGGTCACCTGATCTTGATCCCACAAGGTTTGATAGACATCGATCAGCTGGGCGCCGGCCCCAATGCGAGCGGTGCGACAATCAGGGTCATAGTCGATGTGATTGATGGCGCTGACATCAATCACCAACCCGCGATTAAGAATGGAGTAGGCTTCGTAGCTATGCCGCCCGCTGCGGATGCGGAAGCGTATCCGGTGACGGCGCGCCCAGCGCACGGCCTCCTCAACGTCTTGGACGGTCTCACAGAAGACAATTAAGCTGGGGTGGATGTCGTCGAAACGGGCATTGTAGTCTAATCGGGCTTCATCGTAGCCCGGATCCCAGGGCGCCACGACACGTCCTGTGAGCGTATCGAAGTGCATGCGGATCCCCTCCCTCGGCGGTTTAGCATACGATACGGACGGGCGCCGCTGAGGGTTCCTGTCTCACCGGGGAAATTTTCCAGAACTTACGGTTTCAGAGAGTAACGCCGAGAGCGCGGTTCAAGAATTCTCGGGCCGCCTAGAGTGCGCGTGACTAGCGGCCATCGGTGCGGTGATTGACCGGCCTCAGGCGGCGCAATCACCCACAGGGCGGCGGGCCAGACGTGGCACGTGAGCGGCGGTGTCAGCCACAATTCGCCGTCAATATTAACCGGCAGGGCTGGGTCCGTGCGAATGGCAAGTTCGGTGACAGCCTGGTAATGGGCCTCGTGGTCGGTCAAAAGCCGTCCCATCAAAAGCTTGGTTCCGAGACGGAGAATCGAAAGCAGGGATGGACTGCCCAACCGGAAGACTTCCAAGAGGCCGTCTTCTCCGGAAGATGTGGGCGTGGCGGAAATGCCGGCGGCGATGGTGCGGCCATTGACAACCACCAGCTGACGGGTCTCGAATACATCCTGCGCTCCCGCCGCTGTGAGATGGACATCCAACACCGGGGTGGTGGCCAGCGCATGGCGAAACTCCACGATCCAGGCCGCGTATCCGAGCCGACTTTTGGTTTCCCGGGACAACATCTCCACCAGCCGCTGGCTAAACCCCATCGTCAGGCTGTTCAAAAACACCTTTTGCTGGCCGTCTTTCACGGCCACGCCCAAGTCGTATCGTCGGGCGGGTCCTTCGGCCAGCAAATCCATGAGCTCTTCCAGTCTCGCGGGCAGACCCAGACCATGGGAAAAGGTGTTGCCAGTTCCCACCGGCAAGACTCCCATGACACCGTCGCTGCCGGCCAGTTCGTCGGCCGCTTGAGAGAGGGTTCCGTCTCCACCGCCAATGAGGAACCGGCTGACACCTATCGACAAGCCGTCGCGAATGCGCTCGACCATGTCGTCGGCGGAGGCGGTCAGTCGAGCGTCAACCAGGTTTAAACGCGATGCCGCCAGATGGCGCATCGCGTCAAAGGAATTTTGGCCGTGCCGCGATGCGGGATTTACCAGCATCAGCGTGGGTTCGTCAGGTCTCACCCGTCTCATGGGTTCGGTTGGACGTCGTCCATCGGTGCTCCTTCGCGTGAAATCTTCCGCTTGGTAGGGTTTCCCATCCCCACCGCTCTTACTCAGCGCAAGCTGGAGGCAATGCGGCGAGCCACGCCTTCCTCTTCGGCAGCTCGAGACACGGCTTGGGCAACCTTGGTGGCGACATCGCGATTAAAGACACTGGGAATGATGTATTCGGCCGAGAGCTCTTCTGGCCGCACCACCGACGCCAGCGCTTCGGCGGCTTTAATCTTCATGCCCATCGTGATGTGTGTGGCACGGCTGTCCAACAAACCGCGAAAGAGGCCTGGGAAGCAGAGTACATTATTAATCTGGTTGGGATAGTCCGATCGCCCAGTTGCTATCACCCGAGCCTTGGACTGCACCAGTTCGGGTTGAATTTCTGGATCCGGATTGGCCATCACGAACAGAATGGGATCGGGAGCCATGGCCTCCACATCCTCGATAGACAGGACATTCCCGGTCGATACACCGATGAAAACGTCTGCGCCGGTCATAATGTCGTGCAAGGATCCATCCCGGAGGTTGGGATTGGTGCGGCCGGCATAGGTATCCCAGCTCGGGCGGTGCGGGTACTGGCGGGTGCGAACAATGGGACCTTCACGATCGTAGCCGACAATGTCCCGAACACCGGCCGCCAACAGCATATCGGTCGTGGCCGTTCCCGCAGCACCGATGCCGGAAACGACCACCCGCAAATCTTGAAGATCTTTGCCGGCCACCTTGGCCGCATTCATTAATCCCGCCAGGATGACGATGGCGGTACCATGCTGGTCGTCGTGAAACACGGGGATGTCGAGGCGCTCTTTCAACCGGGCCTCCACCTCGAAACAACGAGGTGCCGCGATGTCCTCCAAATTGATGCCTCCGAATCCGGGGGCGATGCGCACCACCGTTTCCACAATTTCGTCTACATCGGTAGTGTCGAGACAGATGGGGACGGCGTCGACATTGCCGAGCCATTTGAACAACACCGACTTGCCTTCCATGACAGGCAAGGCGGCTTTAGGACCCAAGTGCCCCAGCCCCAAAATGGCCGTGCCGTCGGTGACGATGGCGACGGTGTTGCGCTTCATGGTGAGCTGGAAGGCTTTATTGGGGTCTTGGGCGATGGCCTGTACCACGCGTGCGACTCCGGGCGTGTAGATGTGGGAAAGATCGGCGCGGGTCTTGACTTGAACCCGCGGATGCAGCTCGATTTTTCCGCCCAGGTGCATGAGAAACGTGCGGTCAGAGATGTTTTCGATCGAGGTGCCTGGCAGCTGTTCCAGGGCTTGCTCGAGGCGATCTAAGTGATCGGACGACGGCATGACCACCGTCAGGTCGCGCACGGTCCGTTCGTCTTCCGCCCGGACCAAGTCGAGTGCGATAATGTCGCCGCCGATGGTATCTACAAGCTCCACTAACTGTCGAAAAGGTACCATTTCCCGTTGCATGTGCAATCGGATAATGTACTGAATTCCCCCTGCCATTCCCATGGCCTCCTTGCCGCTTCGGTTAGGTCCATTTTACCGAATCTTGAGGTCCTTGGGGTTCTTCAATTGTGGATTACACAAGAGGGCTTTCAGAGGGCCGAGGGCCATAGTTGTTGTCGTTCCAGTCGCCTGGCAGCACGTCGAAGACAAATAAGACGATGCCTCCCACCACCGGCACCAGGTTAATGAAAATCCACCACCCGGAGCGGTTGGTGTCGTGCAGGCGGCGCACCTGAAGAGCCAAAGTCGGGATGATGACAGCCAGGCCATAGAGACCCACGAGGAAGCCCAAAGGGTGGATGATCAGCGTCACAATCCACAGGGCAAATCCCGCCAGCCAATTGAAGAGCTGGAACATCCAAAACTCCGGACGGTTGGCCCGCCCGTCAAACACTGCGTACTTCCGCCATACTTGCAAATACCATTCCATAGTCCATTCCCCTGTTCTTTGAAGACTCTATTCTTGGATATGCCCAGCATCTTCCGTATGTGCTTACTCCGTCAATGTTTATGGGACCTTTTTGTGAGCCCGCGCTTAGTCCTGCAGATGGGCGACCTTGGCTGTCCTTTGGAACGCGGGTGTGGTTCAATCGAATCAACGGATGCGAAAGAAGGTATCGACCAATGGAATCGATTTCCTATGCCTACGGAACCAATCATTTTCTGCGCGATCCTGACTTAGCCCCAATTCTTGAGCGCATGTGGCCGGATTTCGGGCATCATCGCGCAATGCTTGCCACCTTTGGCGACAAAGCAGGCGGGTCTCTCTATGAGACGGCCTACCACGTGGATCACGAATCTCGGCCGGTGTTGGTGGCCCACAACCTCGAAGGACAGCGTATTGACCGTGTCCGGTTGGCGCCGGCCGAGCGACAGGCTCTTTTAGACACCGCCTTTATTATGGAGGCGCCATACAATGACCTGGGATGGATGGGCCATTACGCGCTCCTCTACCTGTTAGCCGATCCCGGGCTGGCCTGCATTCTCACCATTACCAATCAAACCGCCTATGCCCTTCATAAGTACGGCACGGATATCCCGGAGGCGGATGATATTGTCCACCAACTCATCCAGGGAAGAGCGTGGGGAGCGACCTGGATGACCGAGGTGCAAGGGGGCAGCGATTTAGGCGCCAACCAGACGAGAGCGGTTTGGCACGAGGACATGTGGCGCCTGAGCGGAGACAAGTACTTTGCCAGTGGGGCTGGACTTACCGATTTTGCCATTGTGACGGCGCGGCCAGAGGGCGCGGGACCCGGCCCCAAGGGTCTGGCGCTGTTTTTGCTGCCACGGCTGAGGCGGGACGGCGGGCTCAACTTTCACGTCCGACGCTTAAAAGACAAAAGTGCGACGCGCGCCGTGCCATCCGGTGAAGTCGAACTCTTCGAGAGCGAAGCCTATCTTATCGGAGAAGCATCACACGGTATTTATTACACCTTGGAAAATTTGAATGTGTCGCGGCTGGCCAACGCCGCTGCCGCCATGGGGATCGCGGCCAAAGCTCGACTCGAGGTGTGGGGCCGGGTGAGGGCACGGCAAAGCTTCGGTCAGGTCTTAATCGAACACCCGCTGATTCGCCGGGATTTGACCGACATCGCGGTGCGCATGGCCGGCGGCACCGCCCTGGCTTTCGCCAGCGCCGCGCAATTCAACCGGGTTTGTCAAGAGCGTCCGCCCTACTCGTCGGACTATCATCAAGCGCGGTTCATGACGCATCTGGCCAAGAGCCGCACCGCGGAACACAGCGCCGAGATTACCCGCATGGCCATGGAGCTTTTCGGCGGGTTGGGATTTTTAGACGAATATGCCGTGTCGCGCTGGCACCGCGAAGCCTTGATTACTCCCATTTGGGAGGGCCCCAGCAACATTCAGGCTCTGGACTTTTTGGAAACGGTGCGAAAGGGAGCGCATCGGCCCTTCCTGGCGGCCATGGAAAGTCTTTTGCGGCTCTCTGACAGTTTCGCGGCTCGTCATACCTGGGACACGATGCGGGCAACGGCGGAGCGCTTGGAGCGAGCTTCGGGGAGAGAGGCCGAGTGGCTGGCCAAGGAGGCTCTGACCATCTTGGCGGACGGAGCCCAGGTCGCTTTGTTGTACGACCTGGCGAACGGGGGATCGGAGCGTTACCAGAAATTAGCGGAACTCTATCATGCCCGCTTCTTAGCCCATCAGGAGTATCCGGCTTGGGTCGACCGCGATCCGTCAGTCTGGGGTGAACCAAAATAAAATAGGGGAGAGATGGCTGTGTCATTCATTCGCAAACTGGGACAAGCGGCTTTGCCGGTGCGTGATGTGAGTCGCGCCGAAGCCTTTTATCGCGACGTTCTGGGGCTGTTCCATCTGTGGTCCAATCAGCATATGGCCTTTTTCGATTGCGGCGGCACCCGGCTCATGCTGGAAGTTCCCGAAAAGCCCGAATTCGATCACCCCGGATCCGTACTCTATTTCGATGTCGACAGTTTGGACGAGGCCGTCGCCGAGTATACCGCCAAAGGCGTGACATTTGTGGAGCCGCCCCACCATATCGGCGACTTGGGAAATGTTTCCGTCTGGGTGGCATTTTTCCGGGACAGCGAGGGCAACTTGCTGGCATTGCAGGAAGAGCGGCCGAGACAGACCCCTTGACGGGATGATAGGATTTGGTTAGACTTCGAGCAATATTCAGTATGCGGCACAGAAATCTGCGGGTGTGAGAGAGAATCCAGCGAGCGGCGTTTTGGTGAAAGGCCGTATCTTCTTCCACCCTTCCCAATTTCTTCTTGATGCGGCACGGCACCCGCCGATATCGGGTTCGAGATATTGCGCCATGCGCAATAACTAAGGTGGTACCGCGGCCTGTCCGCCCTTAGAGGGTGGCAGGTATTTTTTTATTTCCGCCATGGTCGTACAGCGAAAGGGGAGAAAAGAGGATGCAGCGGATAGCAGTCGTCGGTTCGGGACATTTGGCACATGCACTTTGGGAAGGGTGGCACCGGAACCCGCCGCATCCCCGTCAGTTTTCGCTGATTGTGCGATCGGAGGCCCATCGGAACTTGTGGACAGACTTGGAGTGGGCGCAGGCGTCCTCCGAGATGGATAATCTTAGTGACGCCCAGGTGGTTGTGTTGGCTGTAAAACCTAAAGACATGAAGCACGCGCTTGAGCAGGTCGTCCCTCGCTTAGGCGCCGAGGCGATGCTGGTGTCGCCCGTGGCGGGATGGACTATCGCCCAATTGCGCCGGGCTGGAGTCAGCGGCCCCATCGCTCGCATCATGCCCAACGTGTGCGCCGCCATCGGTGCGTCGACGACCTTGGTCTCCTTTGATGGCGTCGACCACTCGATGCGTTTCGGGTTGGAGGAGTTTTTGGCTGAGTGCGGATCGGTGACGGTGGTGGCAGAGGCGATGATTGACCCGTTTACGGCGCTGATCGGCAGCGGCCCCGCGTACGTATTTTTGTTGCTTGAAGCCCTGATTGCCAGTGGACAGCAAATGGGTGTTGATGCGCACCGCTCACGGGAACTGGTATCGTCCATGGTAGAGGGTGCAGCTAAGATGGCCAAGGACCGATCCGGGGATTCCCTGCAAGATTGGATTGGGCAGGTGGCGTCACCGGGCGGAACGACCGAGGCGCTCTTGCAGGTGCTGAATCAGTCGGGGTGGCCCGGCGTGCTGCAGGAAGCGGTTGTGGCGGCTGGCAAGCGCGCGGCCGAGTTGGGATCGGCCAGCTGACTCTCATCAAGGAGGCGGTCTCACTGCAACATTTGGTGTTTGGGGCATCCGGCCAGGTTGGCGGAGCGATTGTCCGGGAATTAGGTGTTTGGGGGGAACGGATAGCGGGGACCCGCTATGCGGGTTCCGATGGCCGCTATCTCCGGGTCGACATCACCGACGCGGGCTCGGTGGCGGAGGCGTTCTTGGCGACGCGACCGGACCTGGTTTGGATTCCCGCGGCCATGCCCAACGTGGACTGGTGTGAAGAGCACCCGGACGACAGCTGGGCTGTGAATGTGCAAGGCCCGCGGTCCATTGTGGAACACGCCCGCCGGGAGGACATCCCGGTCATCTTTTTCTCCACCGACTATGTTTTTGACGGGACACACGGGCCGTATGTCGAGACCGATGTCGTCCATCCTCTGCAAACGTATGGAAAGCATAAAGCGGAGGCGGAACAGTATCTGCTCCAGTATCCAGGTGCGTTGGTGGTGCGACCTGCTTGGATCTACAGCGAGGACGCCATGCCGCGGAACTTCGTCTATCGCGTCCTGCAGGATTTCAAAGACGAGCGCCCGATTCGGGCCTTGGCCGATCAGATAAGTACCCCGACACCAGCCGGACCCATGGTAAAAATGGCGTGGCAAGCAGTTCAAGATGGGTTTCGCGGCGTTCTCCACTTGGCAGGGCCGGAACGTTTAAGCCGCTTCGAGCTTGTGCGCCGCATCGCCCAATTAAGCGGCCACGATCCCGGAATGGTGCAATCGGTTGGCTCGCATGCGTTGTCTCTCCCAGCCCGGCGTCCTTTGGACGGGGGGCTTGCCACCCTGTTTTCCCGCTACGCGATTCAAGAAAGGCTGGAGGATTTAGACTTTGTGAAGCTGGCATAGTTTTCCCGGGGGAGGTTTTCAGTGATGAAAGTCGTGGTG
Source organism: Bacillota bacterium (assembly GCA_021799435.1). Classification (GTDB taxonomy): domain Bacteria; phylum Bacillota; class Sulfobacillia; order Sulfobacillales; family Sulfobacillaceae; genus Sulfobacillus_B. The sequence continues at coordinate 10,272 of JAJZAN010000084.1, forward strand.
CTGGGCGGCTCTTCTGTTGCCTCGCCAGCCTTGGTCCTCGCCCTTACCCGAAGCAGGATTCAGGATGTGGAGGTGGTCTTGGTCGGCCGTTCGGCCGAGAAACTTGGCGTGGTTGGGCGCGCGTGTGCCATCGCCGCGGGGCCCCACGTCCGAGTCACAACCTCTACAGCCCCGGAACAAGCCATGGCCGGGGCCGACGCGATTCTCAACCAGGTGCGGGTGGGCGGGTTAGCGGCACGAGAGTTCGACGAGACCTACCCCACCCAGTTTGGACTCATTGGCGAGGAAACGCTCGGAGCGGGAGGGTTTTTCAACGCACTCCGCACCATCCCAGTAGTGCTGCAATATGCCAGGATGGCGGAACGGGAAGCGCCTGACGCCTGGTTCATCAACGTGACCAATCCGGCTGGCATGGTGGCCAGCGCCGTCCACCGCACCACCAAGCTCAAGACCTTTTCTGTCTGCGACGTGCCCCGGACACTGCTCGCGGGTTTGCAAGAAACACTCGGATCGGATCTGGAATGGGACTGGCTTGGGGTGAACCATGTGGGGTGGTTGACGGGCCTCCGGCGTCGGGGCACCGATCAATCGCTGATGGGCGAGGCCATCGATGCGGCGGCACGCTGGCCGCTCTCGCCATTTGCCGTTGAGGACGTGCGCGCCATGCAGGCCATCCCATCCCCGTACATTCGCTATCTCTTGTATCCCCATCGCTATCGGCCCCAATCCTCCCAGAGTCGGTCCCGCGCTACGGACCTTAAAGAACTGGAAGCCGAGCTGCTGCAGCAGTACCGCACCCTGAGTGCCGCGACCCCAAGCTCTGCAGCCTCTCTGGTGCAGCGCCGCGGGGCACATTGGTATGACCAGGCTGTGGTGCCGGTGCTCGACGCCCTATTCCGCGAAAATCCAGAGACCATGACGCTGCAGATACCCGATCGGGACACGGCACTGGAGCGGCCAGTGCAAGTGAGTCGCTCCGGCATTGCAGTGCGCCCCCCATGGGCTCCGATCCCCCAGGACGCAGCCGCCTGGCTTGGTATACTCCGGACTTACGAGTCGCTGGCGGTTGAGGCTATCTTGACCGGCGAGCGGGCAAAGGCGATTCGGGCGCTGGCCATCAACCCGATGGTGGGGGATTGGGACATCGCCCGCCAACTGGTGGAGGCTGTGTGGAGGGACAGTCGCTGAAACGAAAATTCACCACACCGTAGAGCGTTCGGGGGACAGGAAAAGCTTACCCTGGTCCCGAAGATGACAATATCCCGCCCCGGGGCGGAGAGATTGGAGGGGTCATTGTGAGCCAACTGCAGCATGTCGTCCTAATTAAGTTCCCTCGCGACCTGACGGCACCTGAGCTCGAATGGATTGACCAGCTATTGTCCAGCTGGCCTCAGCACATCGATGGCATCATCAAGCATCGCTGGGGCTTGGATGTGAGTGGCCGCAGCCGCGGACACCAGTTCGGATTGGTGATGGAGTTCGAATCACCGGAGGCCTTAAAGCATTACACACCTCACCCCAAGCATCAAGAATTTGCCCAGTGGGTGGCTTCGCAGCAGGGCGAAGTGCTGGCCTTCGACTTTCCCATCGGCTAGGACATCACCAGAAGGAGGAACCGAGATGGATGACCAAGGACACGGTGCAGGCGGGTATTTTCAGGGGCCTGCATCCCGGGTCGTGGATGTGAATGATGACCAATTGCCCCAGTTCATTCACATCGACCAATTGCCCATCAACATGGTGGATCAAGGTGTGGGGCTAAAGCCGGTATTTGGCAAGAATCTCATGCTGTCTTTTGTCTATATGAAGCCGCACTCGGTGGCCGCCCTGCACGCCCATCCCGAAGAGCAGATGGGTTTGGTGCTGGAAGGAGAGTATGAGTTCGAACTCAACGGCGTTCGCAAAATGATTCGCAAGGGTGATGTCTACATTGTCCCGCCCAACACGCCTCATGCCGCCTACACCTATGACGAGCCGTGCTTGGCGCTGGACATTTTCGCTCCGCCGCGCACCGGCTATAAAGAGATGATTCAAGCCGCTCGAAAAGTGATGTCTCTGGATGACGAATAGTCTTGCTCCAAGCCAGGAGTGCGCACTGGGGGATAGCGGCGCGTGTCTCCCCGAAGGAGGGCTGGCATGAATTTAGGACTGGCAGGACAAGTCGCGATTGTGACCGGGGGCTCCCGAGGCATTGGCCGGGCGGTCGTGGAAGAGCTGTTGGATGAGGGTGCTCGGGTGGCGACAGGAAGTCGGCATCCGGAAGATTTGGCCGGCATTGAGGCTCCCCCAGGGCATCTTTTGACCTTGCCGCTGGACGTGACTGATGTGGACAGCATCGAGAATTTCGTGGCCACGGTGTCCGAGACCTGGGGAGCGGTGCACATGTTGGTCAACAACGCCGGCAAGGCCTACCCCGGCAGCTTTGCGACACTCAGCGACCAGGATTGGCAAAACGACATCAATGTAAAGTTGATGGCGCAGGTGCGGATGTGCCGCCGGGTGTTGAAGGAGATGCCCGATGGCGGCCGCATCGTGAATTTGACCGCCATTTTTGGCAAGCAGCCCAATCCCCGATTCTTTGCTTCTAGTGTCAACCGGGCATCGTGCTCGTCCTTCACGAAGACTCTGGCTAAAGAATTGGCTCCCCGCAGCATTCGGGTCAACGCCGTGAGTATTGGCTTTATTCATTCCGGGCAGTGGGAAGGTCGGCCTGAGGGTTTTTTCACGGAACTGGTGGACGAGTTCCGTGTTCCCTTAGGACGCTTTGGCGACGCCGTCGAAGCGAGCCATCCCATCGTCTTTTTACTGTCGGACGCTGCCTCCTATCTTACGGGGGTGGTATTGGATGTAGACGGCGGCATGGCCGCCTATTTGTAGTCAACGAGGAGGATTCCCGTGGCCATTAATCGCGATTACTTTAAGGACGGTGTAGAGTGGGACGGCACGAGCGCCTACCCCCCTGAATTCCAGCACATGCCGGATTTGGCAGGCTTTGAAGCAGCCCCGGGCCTCACCTTGCGTCCCTTCTGGGGTCAGGGACTGATGGCCAGCTATGTCACCTTTGCGCCGGGTTCGGCAGCACCGGCGCACCAGCATCCCCAAGAGCAGATGAGCGTCGTGTTGTCTGGCCGTCTCTATTTCACGGTAGGGCAAAAGTCGCGTTGGATCGAAACCGGGGACATCGTGTCCATCCCGCCCAATGTCCCGCACGCTGCCCAAGCCGGCGATGAGGGCGCGGTCTGTATCGACATGTTTTCGCCACCCCGCGACGGTTTTCGGGAGTTGGTCGACGCCGCCTCCAAGATGACGGCCGACGCCGAATGAAAGCCATCGTTGTCACCGCCTTAGGCGGTCCCGAGGTGCTGCAGGTAAAAGACCATCCTATTCCGGATCCAGGCGCGAACCAGGTGCTCATCCGCGTTGTGGCCACCAGCGTTAACTTTGCTGACGTTAAGGCCCGGCAGGGCCGCTATCACGGTGCCGGACAGCCCCCCTTCATTCCAGGATTGGACGCCGTGGGTGTGGTCGAGCGGGTTGGGGCAGACGTGACGGGCCTTCGTGCGGGCATGCGGGTCGCGGCCTTCCCCGCGGGCGGCTCCTATGCGGAATTTGTCCTGGCCGATGAGCAGCTGGTATTTCCTCTGCCAGATGCGCTGTCCTGGGAAATGGCGGCGGCATTGCCCACGGTTGGATTGACAGCTTATAAGCTGCTTTACGATGTGGCTCAGTTGAGAGCTGGCGAAACCGTGCTCGTCCACGCGGCGGCGGGCGGGGTCGGAACCACCGCCGTGCAACTGGCGCGGATTTTGGGGGCAGGACAGGTCTTCGGTACTGTTGGAAGCCCCGCCAAGGTGGCATTGGCACGGAGTTTGGGTGCGGACGGAGTTGTGGATTACACACAAGAGTCCTTTAGCGAGCGTATCCAAGAGTGGACTCAGAGCCGCGGCGTGGACGTCATACTGGACTCCGTCGGCGGCACCGTGTCTGAGGAAAGCCTCAGGTGTCTCGCCCCGTTTGGCCGCTTGGTGCATTTCGGTCAGTCCAGCGGATCTGGCGGCCGCATCACGGTGAGCGACTTGCACGCCAGCTGCCGGGCGGTGCTGGGGTACAGTCTCGGTACGGCGCGGCGCACTCGGCCGCAGACCCTGCATCCGGCAGCCGAGACGGTACTTGGGCTGGCGGCGGAAGGACGGTTGGTCATGCAGGTGGGCAGGCGGTATGCGCTGCACGAGGCGGCTGAGGCCCAGCGTTGGTTGGAAAGTCGTCAAAGCACGGGCAAGATTGTGCTGGAGGTTGGTGGCGGCGTGGACTTCTAGACACTGTCGTTGCCTGACACAGGCAATCCCAGCTCCTCGGCGATGACGGCGGTGTTCACGTTATGGTAGTGCCCCATCATTTTCGG
>JAJZAN010000085.1 GCA_021799435.1 Bacillota bacterium
TGGGGTTGAGGCGCTTGCGCTTCTCATTCCCGGGTGGGCATGGTAGCATGAATTAAGTAGACGCCCAGGAGGTGATCCCATCTGTCGGTTGTGTTGCACCTGGAGGAGGGATCGGCGTGGACGGATTTTTTGTCATTGTCGAGGGCAAGAATGATGCCAAGCGTCTAAGAAGTTTCCTGCCGGAGGATGTCCCCATCGCCATGACCTATGGAATTCCGGGACAGGAGCGGTTGATTCGGTTGCGTTGGATGGCGCGCCACCGTCAAGTGGTGGTTGTCACCGACGCCGACCCGGCGGGCCGCCGCATCCGGCGTATTTTGAAGGAAGTGTTCCCGGATGCGTGGGATATTTACACCAAGTCCGGGTTTAACGGGGTGGAACATACGCCCATTGATTACATGCAAGACCGCTTCCGCCGCCTCGGCATCATTCCGCTGGGAGTCGAGGATTGGACGGAGGACTATACCAGCCATGAAGGATGACCTATGGAACAACGCATCTGGATGCTCCCGCAAAAGAACGAATTTTTACGGCAGCGCACCCGCCGCATTAAGTCCATTGGCGCGGCAGAGAAGCAGCTGATTGCCGATTTTTTCGATACTTGGGAAATCGTGTCCGCCTACGGAATCGCCGCTCCGCAGATCGGGTCTGATTTGCGCGCCTTCATCTGGAAGGGGCAAGACATGGAGGAGCCTGAAGTCATTTTCAATCCCAAGATTATTCGCGCTCGGGGCGAGCTCAAGGACTATGACGGCTGTCTCTCAGTGCCGGGATTCTACTGCAACACTCGTCGTGCGGAGATGATTGAGTTCACGGGGCTCAACGCCGCTGGCCAGTCGATTCGGCGAAAGTATGAGGGGTTCGACGCCCGCATTTTGCAGCATGAAATTGATCACTTGGAGGGCGTGATATTTATTGACCGCATCGACGCCATCATGGAAGGATACATGCTGAAGGAAGGCCCGCCCGACGAAGAGGGTGAACCTAGCGTGGTGCAAGCCGAGGTCTCGCCCGAGCTGGAATCTTTCATCGAGCGCTATCGCCGGCCCGTGCCCGGCCACGCCTTGGTCTGGTAGCGGTGGCTGCGCCATCGGCCTCCTTTGAGGCGGCACTCGCCCAGATTAATCATTGCAACAAATGTGGGTTTTGCCTGCCCGCCTGTCCGACCTATCAATTAACCGGAAACGAGGTGGATTCGCCCCGCGGACGGATCGCCATGGTGGAAGGCGTGTTGAACGCAGAGATTGCCGCTGGAAAGGGGCTCGAAGACAGCCTGAGTTATTGCTTGGGGTGCCGGGCTTGTGAAACAGCGTGCCCCTCCGGTGTGCAATACCACCTCGTGTTGGAGGCCGGCCGACAGGTGCTGGACCGGGCTCGGCCCGGGCATCGCCGTCTGACGTTTTTGCCGCGCACCTTGCTCCGGCTGACCCGCTATCCCAAACGCCTCAGTCGCTTGGCGCGTCTGGGACGGAGGGCCGCTGCCTGGCCCATCCCAGCATCGTTGAAAGAGCTGACCCCCATGCTTTATTACGAGCCCGAGAGCGTCACAATGTCGCGGCACGCGGCGGCGGAAGACGCGGCGGCGTTTTTTGATGGGTGCGTGCAGGAGGCGCTTTTTGGGGACGCCAATGAGGCGGCGCGGGAGTTGTTGCGGGCGGCGGGATATGACGTGGTGAGCCCATCAGGCCAGAGCTGTTGCGGTGCGTTGGCGTGGCATGCCGGCCGGACCGAGGAGGCTAAGCGCCTGGCGCGAACCAATATCGCTGCCTTCGAAGCTGCTGGCGACGCAGCGGTGGTCAATACCGCAGGCGGCTGCGGGGCCTTTTTAAGTGAATACGGAGAGATTTTGGCCGACGATCCCCGTTGGGCCGAGCGGGCCGAACGTTTCAGTCAGCGGGTGCAGGATTGGACCCGGGCTCTCGAAAGTGCTCCCCGGCGTCTCACATTTCAAGGGCAAGGGGAGCGGGTGGTGTTGCAGAATTCCTGCCATCTGCTCAATGTCGAAGGGGGCGGCGACGCGCCAGCCCGTCTCGCGCGCCAAGCCGTTGGCGACACCTTCGTACCGGTGCCGGGCCAAGACCGCTGCTGCGGGTCGGCTGGCATCTATAACATTCAGCACCCGGACTGGGCCGTGCGGCTTCTGGATCGAAAAATGACCGAGGTTGCCGCGGTTGAACCAGACCGGGTGCTGGTTGTGAATCCTGGTTGCCAGATGCAGATGACCTGGGGCGTGCATCGCGAGGGTTCGGACGCCATCGTCGAGCACCTGGCCCGCTACCTATACCGCGCCTTCCGTCGGGCCCAAGCGCAGGCCCAGAGCTCGGACCAAGTCGACTAAATCGTCTGCAATGACGGGGTCGGCAGGGGCCGAGGGCGCCCGCACAGTGGGAGCGCTGATGAGGCCGCGTCGGTGGAAGAGCGCTTTCCGAATGGCGATGCCCTTGACGCCAAGCTGTGCCTCGTAGCGAATCAGCGGCAGATATTGATAGAACAGAGGGCGGGCGGCCTCTACGCCGTCCGTTTGGTAGCGCTTGATGACGGTGTCGAGAATGTCGGGATAGCTGAACCCGGTCATGGAACCCGATGCCCCATGAACTAATTCTTCTAAGAGATAGAGCCCGCCTAGTCCCCCAAAGATTTTGAGATCGGGGCGAGCCGCATGGATGGCGGCCGTCTTGGACGGTGTGGGCACCTCTTCGACCTTCACCGCTTGGAGTGTCGGCAAGGTTTCGGCCAGCATCCCGATGAAGTCGACCGTTAGGCGGACACCCGTGGTCACAGGTTCGTCCTGCAAAACCCAAGGCAGGTCGGTGGCCTTGGCCACCCGCTCGAAGTGCCGTTTCAGCAAGGATGGGTCTTGGACCCCAGCCGGCGGGGCTACCATGAGCGCGCGGGCTCCGAGTTGCTGGGCCCGGCGAGCCCGCTCGACGGCCACCTCGGTAGCCGGTGCCGATACCGTGGCGATGACGGGGAGCGAGCCGGCTGCTTCCACATAATATTGAATGACAAGTTCGCGCTCTTGATCCGAGAGAGCATGGGCCTCACCCATAATGCCCAGCACAATCACGGCTGCGGCGCCGTTTTGGCGGTAAAAGTGGGTGAGAGTGGGAATGCTGGCCGGGTCGAGGGCGCCATCCTGATCGAATGGCGTGAGAGAGATGGGAATCATATTGTCCAGCACCAAATAACACCTCCAGGGGTCACTACCGTCATGGTAGCATAGGACAGAGCGGGATGACCCGTTTTGAATGGAGAGATGTCGATGAAGGGACCGACAGCGAAGGGTCGACGCGTGGAGTGTCCGGACTTTGATGGACGCATGGCCTGGTACGATGCCGACACGGTCAAATTTCGCCCAGCCGCCTATGGGATCCTGGTCCACAAGGGCCGCGTACTGTTGACCCAGTCTCGCTTTACGGGGCTTTGGGATTTCCCGGGGGGTGGCGTGGAGGCCTTCGAATGGATGGCGGACGGCATGGCCCGTGAGTTCCAGGAAGAAACGGGCGTGGAGGTTTTGAGCGACCAACTGGCGTACGTGGCGGAAAGCTACATCGCGATGTTCGGCCGGCCGTATCACTCCCTGCGCTTCTATTATCTTTGCCATACTGCGGCGGAAGGGGAGCCCGAGTTAGACTACGATCCCGGTGAGGTGTCAGAGATAACCTGGTTTCCGCTCAACCGCGTGCCGCGGGACAAGATGCATGAGTCAGACCGTGAGGCCCTCGACCGGGTGCTGGAGAGCATTAGCGATAGGTGATGCGGGGGTCGACAATGCCATAGGTGAAGTCAGCCAGCACGCTGCCCAGGATGGTGACCATGGACAGCACCATGGCGATGGTGGTTGCCCCGTTAAAGGACAGCATAACGAGGCTTTGGACCAGTTGGGTGCCCATTCCCGGTACCGTAAAGATGATTTCCAGGGCGATGACGGTGTTGAGCATCGTAGGCATTGACATCCCTGCAAGGCTGATGAAGGGCAGGATCGAATTTCTCAGCATGTGCCGCCAGCGGACGCGGCCTTCCGGCACCCCTTTGGCTCGTGCGGTGCGCACGTAGTCGGTCCGCAATGACTCCTCCAGTGAAGCCCGCAGCTGCCGAGTCCACGAGCCCATGGTGGTTAACGCCAGCGTCATGGAGGGGAGAATTTCGCAGTACAGCCAGTAGAAAAAGCCGTGGTGGGGTGTTGGGAATCCCAATCCGGGGAATACAGCCCAGTTCATCGCGAACAGAAACAGCACCAGGGTCCCGAGCCAGAATCCCGGAACCACACTAAAGATGCTGGTGATCGCGTCCAGAATCCGGTCAATAACCGTGCCGGCGTAGCGAATTTGCGTCATGGCAGTGAGAATAGACAACCCAAAGGCCCACAATACCCCCAATCCCAGCAGCTCAACGGTGGGCGGCAGGTATTGAGTGACGATGGGGACAAATCCGCCGTGAATCACGGCTTGCTTCAGCCAGAGAAAAAATTGTACCGGGATGGGCAGGTTGAGACCCAATTCCGCATTCAACTGGGCCACCTTGGCGGGGGTGGCATCCGGATAGAGCATGGCATAGGCTGGGCTCTCGTGAATGAGATGATAGAGCACGAAGACCATAGCTGCCACACTGAGGATGGCTAATGCCGCCTCGATGAGCCGGCGAATCATGAAGCGGGCCATTACTGGATCCCTCCCTGGATGGTGAGCGCGCTGCGGATGGCCTCAGCAATAAAGTTGACTGAAAACTGCAACAAAATGAAGGCCAGACCGGGAAACAGCATCAGCCACCAAGAGCCCAACATCAGGTCGTTCGTGCCGCTGGAGACCATGCCTGCCCAGTTGGGCGACGGCGGCGGAAGCCCAAATCCCAAGAAACTGACAGTGGCGACCACCAGCATCGCGGCGGCTACTTGGTTGCTGGATGCGGTGAGGATGGTGCCCCAGAGGTTGGGGAGCAAGTGCTGGAGTAAGATCCTCCACTGGCTGGCTCCCAGTGAGCGGGCGGCTTCAATGTAATCCCGTTCGCGGATACTCAGGGCTTCTGCCCTGACGAGCCGAGCTATCAGGGGCCACGTGGTGGCGCCTACCACAAACACCATGGTCAGAGGGGACGGACGCAGAAGAACCATGATGAGCATCAGAGGCAGCAACTGAGGAATGCTCAGCACCACGTCTGTCGCCCACGTGGTCATGCGATCGACCCAGCCGCCGAACACAGCGCCGATCAGACCCACCAGAGTTCCCAGCACAGCGGCGACTGCAGAAGAGGCCAGTCCGACGAGAATCAAGCCCCGCCCGCCGTACATCATCCGGGACAGTTCGCTGCGGCCCAAGCTGTCGGTCCCCAATGGAAAGCGGGCCGAGGGCGGCTGATTCAGATGTGTCAAGTGGACGGCTAAGGGGTTCTGCGGGAATGCCACCGGCCCTAAAAAGCAGAACAAGATCAAGAAGATAAGGATGGTCAGACCGACCCACAGCGTGGGACGGCTCCAAAGCCTGCGGAGTCGCGAAACCGATAAGGATGGGGGGACTCCTGGCGTGTTGGAGGTTCTATAGACTTCGGCCATAAACGATTCTCCTCAACAGCGCAGCGGCTCCATGTGAAGCCGCTTGATACGGTTGACTTCGCTTTTTTCGTCTAAGAATCCTCCCCGCACCTCGTCCTTCGACTTTTTCCGTCATAAGCTGATATTCTGGGGAGAACTGGGAAGACTGGCTCAAGGGGTGAGTCATGTCTGAGACCGGTACACGCGGCGGGCGCTATCGGATTAAGCCCGCCGGCAAACGCATGGAAAAGCCCAAAGCCAAATCTAGCAACAGCGGGACGGTCCGGGAGGCCATTTTTGGCCTGAATGACGGGCTGGTGGCGACCATCGGCCTGGTTTCCGGCGAGGCGTTGTCCCATCAGCCACGGGGATCTATTGTCATTGCTGGGTTGTCCGCGGTTGGAGCCGCCATGGTGTCGATGGCGGTGGGATCCTATTTGGCTACCTCATCTGAGAACGACTTCATGAATAAAGAAATTCGACAGCAAGAGCGAGCTATCCGGGAACATCCCAAGCGGGAGCACCACCACGTGCGCCATCTCTTGAAAGATATTGGTGTCCCGAGTCATACCGTACCCGACACCGCCGCCAACATCGTAGCCAGTCGTCCGCGATGGCTGAAATTCATGATTCGCGAGAACCTCGGCATTCATCAAAACCGAGCCGAGAAGCCGCTCAAAAACTCCTTGATCATGGCAGCAGCCGTCATCGTGGGCTCGGCGCCGCCGGTCATTCCATACCTTCTTCCCTTGGGGCTGGCGATGGCTCGTGACATGAGCTGGGCCGTGGCTGTGGTGGCGGCTCTGGTTCTGGGAGCAGTGAAGGGTGTGTTAACGGAGACCTCCGTGGCCAAGAGTTCGGTGGCCTTTGGTGTGCTAGTATCGTTATCCGCCTTGGTTGGCGCGCTAATCGGTTTTGGTCTCGGAATGGCCGGTGCTTGAGCCAACTTCAGGAAACGTTAAGAATCCATTCAGGCTTGGCTTATATCTTCTTGATATCATTACAGACGACGTTTTTGACAGCGGCGTCGTTCTCGGTTGTGCGAAACGCCGTGTTCCGAGGCTCGAATGTCAGGAATTTCATAGACTTTCGGGACATTTGCCGCACCGTTTGATGCGAATCTCTTTATAGAGAGGTCTGACAGCGGATTTTCGGCTATGATTATGTCGAAGGCACGGTTGCGCCGGCTCTGAATGCGGATGCTGTTTTGTGCTTTCACGAGGCTGCCCTTTGGCACTCGAGTCAATTAGGGGAGGAGAACATGTCTCCAAAAAACGGGATAACCTTAACAGAACTGCTTAACGAGAGAATTTCTGAACGCCCGTACCTCACCATTGCTGAGGGTGGCACGTGGAACTATCGCGAAACCCTGGCTGAGGTGACCGGCCGGGGCGAAGCCCTGAGGGGATGGGGAATCCATGCGGGCCAACGCGTAGCCTTAAAAGTTTCGGATCCTGGAGAGTTTATTCTCTGGTTCTTGGCCATATTGAGTATTGACTGCACGGCGGTGCCGATTAATCCCTCGGCGCCTCCGGATGATGTACGCCGTACCCTGGAAAAGAGCGGCAGCACAGCATTCTTTGACGGGACCCACCCGCCGACGATGCTTGTGGGCGCGCCGTTGGTCGTGAAGAAGCGCGGCCAGCAAGGGGCCGGCGTCATTCTTTTGACGTCGGGATCGACCGGCGACCCGAAGCCGGTGGGGCTTCCTCTCGACGCGCTGTTGCACACCGCCCGGCAGGTGGTTCGGGCACATCGATTGACATCGGACGATCGCGGGTTTTCACCGTTGCCGTTGTTTCACATCAATGCTTTGGTGGTGGCGGTGCTGGGCACCCTCGTCGCCGGCGCCAGCATTGTGATTGCCGACGGATTTCACGCGTCCGACTTTTGGGATGTCGTAGAGCACGAGCAGGTCACCTGGATTAATGCGGTGCCCTCCATTTTGATGGTGTTGAGCCAACGGCCGGAGTCGCCGCAAAATCCTGAGCGGATCCGGTTTATTCGTTCGGCCTCTGCGCCGCTGTCCCGTGCCACTCGCGAGCGGATTGAGGAGCGCTTTCGGATTGGCGTGGTGGAGACATATGGAATGACCGAAGCCGGCAGTCAAATCACAGCTAATCCTTTGCCCTCCGAAGGCCCCAAGGCGGGTTCGGTGGGACTGCCATTCGGGATTGAAGTACGGGTGGTGGACGAGGACGGCACAGAACTCGGAACCGGCGAGCGGGGAGCTGTGGAGATTCGCGGTCCCGGTGTGCTGGATCCGAATTGGGGGTCCAACCATTGGGCCCGCCGGGTCATGAACGAGGGCTGGTACCCCACAGGAGACTTGGGATTTGTGGATCGCGCCGGGTTCTTATACTTGGACGGCCGCAGCCGGGACATTATCAACCGCGGGGGGGAGAAAATCTTTCCCCGCGAGGTTGAAGAGTGGCTTTTGACGCATGCGGAAGTCGCGGATTGTGCGGTCGTGGGCCGCCCCCATCCCATCTTGGGGGAGGAGCCGGTAGCCTTTGTGGTAGCCCGTGATGAGAGCGCACTAAAAATTGAGGGGCTCGACGAATTTGCCGAGCAGGGGTTGGCCCGGTTCAAGCGCCCCGCCGCCTACTTTGTGGTAAAGAGCTTGCCGAAGGGCAGCACCGGCAAGGTAGCGCGGCAGGATTTGCGGCGACAGGTGGGTGAAGGGGGCGCCTGGTAGTGGCCGAAAAGCGGACCTACGTGCAAGCGGCTGATTTTGTCCGGGCGCTGACCATTGTGTCGGTGGTCGTGGTGCACTCCACATGGTATATGGCCGCTGGCGGGACGTGGGTATCATCGGGCGCCGTCCTGGCGCTCATGCACTTTACCCGGGAATCATTTATGGCGTTGACGGGATTTGTGCTGACCTTGTCTCTGTTTGGCAAGAACGTGAAGTGGGGCAGTGTCTGGGCCAAACGCTACAAGTTGGTGCTGTTTCCCTACCTGATCTGGAGTGCCGCCTATATTCTCTTGTTCAAGGGACCCACAGGCATCGGGGCGTTCTTCGCAACGTATGGTCATGACCTGTTGACAGGGGCGGCCTGGTTTCACCTGTACTATCTCTTAATCACCATGCAATTCTATTTGATTTTGCCACTGTTTTTGCTGCTTATGCGCGTGGCCAAGAAGCATCCCGTGTGGGTCGTTGCCCTGACTTTTGTGTTCCAGATGGCCTTGATGGCTTACGACCAGTATTGGCGCGGCAGTCAGTCTTTGATTAACCAATACACCGGGGACGAGGTGTGGAGTTACGCGCTCTTCTTTGTGGTAGGTGGTGTGGCGGCCTTGCATTGGCCGAAAGTGCGGGAGTGGCTTAAAGGGCACATGGCGACCGTGCTGTGGCTGAGTGCTCTGACGGCGGCGATTATGCTGACCGCTTTCTTCCTGCAGACCTACCTGCTGCACGATATGATTTGGGCCGATAATGTCCTGCAGCCCGCTATGATGCCGTGGTCGGTGATGACGATTGTTCTCTTAAGTGCCATTGGAGTGCGCTATGAGGCGGTTAAGGAGCGAATGCCGATGCGCTGGCCGGTCATTAAGTGGCTGGCTGACCTCAGCTTTGGCATTTACTTGGCGCATCCCATGCTGTTGCAATACTGGACCAACCTTGTGGCGGAGCTCAACATGTATCATCCATCGTTTTGGCTCGATGGCGTAACGGCGGCCGTGCTGGTTGCCGGCACGGGTATCGCCATGGCGTTAATTGGAAAGACACCCATCAGCCCCTGGATTATCGGCCGGGCGGCCATTCGGCCGATGCGTGCTGCGGCCATGCAGGCAGCGCCTCAAGAGAATTCGGTGTCCCAACGACTGCAGGAATCCTAAGCAAGAGAGCAAGGAAGGTCTCGGCTGTGTCCGGGACCTTCCTTGATTTTAGTGGCTAAGCAGTTTTTCGAGATTGGACCGGTTGAAGCCGATAACCATATGTCGATTGCCGTTCTTTTCGATAACGGTGGTCGGGGTTCCCATGGATCCAAGTTCCATCAATTCCCGGCCGTAATCAGGATTATCACCTAAATCGCGTTGTTCAAACTTGATGCCTTTCTGCTGCAGCCACGCTGCTTCCTGGTGACAGGCACCTCAGCCCGGGGATGTATAGAGGATAACCTTTGTATCCAATTGCATGCCTCCTCACACGGAGGTTACCAAAAATGAGTGGTCGAGCACAACTAAATGGTGGAAAAGATCGCCCAGACCACCAACACGGCCAGCATGCCGCCGGCCCCGGCCCAAAAGGTCTTCATCCCGTTGGTGCGAGTCTGCCGTTTAGCGGCAAGGAGGACCAGCACCGCAAACCCGACAATAGCGGCGTAATATGGGAGAGGGCTGTAATAGGGGACTAGGCTGATGAGGTTCACGATGGTCAACCATCCAGAGAGCACAATCAGTTCCAATTTCAGTCCGTCCACCGAACTGTTTTTAACCCCCATGCGCTGCAAGAGCCAAGTCGTGACCCAGGGAAAGACATAGTACATCAGCACGAAGAGGAAGAATGCGCTGATGAAGGCGTACACCAGGGCCATAAGCTGAAAGTGCTTCTCAATGAGGTCTCCGACACCGGTGAAGATGCCCGCCACCAGCGCGTTGCCCCAAAACATGCGTTCTGTCCACAGAAGCCGTCCAGGACCTTGAAACGGATGGCGCACAAATCGCTGCCAGTACATGCGGACCTCATCCAGCTCGCCCCCGCCGACGGGACCAGACGGCTTGCCGGGGCCGCGGCTCAGCTGCTTTTGACGCCGTTCGCGCTTTCGGGCTTGGAATGAGATCGGGTCTTTCCGGTCCATGAGCTCACCTCTTGCGCGTGTCTTCCCACTATTATAGCGCCTTGGATGGAATACCGGGAGAAGCGCGGATGGCAGGCGTGGCACGGGTTCGTTATACTGGGATGGCGAGGAGGCGAGTCAGATGAGCGACGAAATTTCCGAAATTTTAAAGACCAGCCGCACCATTGCGGTGGTGGGCCTGTCCCCGAAGGAAGACCGCGCCAGCCACGAGGTGGCGGCGTACATGCAGAAGCATGGATACCGGATTATTCCGGTTCATCCGCAAGCAACAGAAATATTGGGCGAAAAGGTCTATGCACGACTGGAGGACATCCCGGAATCAGTCGACATTGTGGATGTCTTCCGGAAGTCTGATGATACACCGCCGGTGGCCGAGTCGGCCGTGCGTATTGGCGCAAAGGTACTGTGGCTGCAATTAGGCATCGCCAACGAGGTTGCTGCATCCATTGCAGAGGCGGGCGGATTACAAGTTGTGCAGGATCGATGCATCAAGATCGAACACGCCAAGAGAATGGGGGCCTAAGGTTGGCAAAGGACAGTTCATTTGACGTGGTGTCGGAACCAGATTGGTCGGAGGTCTTGAACGCTATCGACCAGACACGCCGCGAGGCCGGAACGCGCTACGACTTCCGGGGTCAGGACATCGAGATTGACTATGACCAGGCAAAGCATGTCATTACCCTGGACGCGCCGGAGGGACTTGTCATGGAGTCCTTGCGTACAGTACTGGGGGAGAAGATGGCGCGCCGGCAAGTCTCTTTGAAGTTTTTAGAGTATGGTGACGTGGAATCCCACGGAATGGCGCGGGCACGGGTGCGCATTACCATTAAGTCCGGCATCGAAACCGATGTGGCCAAGAAAATTCAAAAGGCCATTCGCGGATTGGGCGTCAAGGTTGAACCGCAGATACAGGGCGATGCGCTCCGCGTCAGCGGCAAAAACCGCGACGACTTGCAAGGCGTGATCCAGTTTTTGAAGACTCAAGATTTCGGGATTGAACTGGCCTTTACGAACTTCCGCACCTCGTAGTTGGCAGGCCTGTCTGAGAGCCAGAAAAGGGGACAGCCATTTGGCATACGCGCGCATCCAAGAGTGGACCCATCCGGCCACTGAGTCGCAGCCTTTCTGGTATCGCGCGGCGCTGGGTGCCGTCACGATACTGGCTTTGCTGTTGCGCGTGCTGGGTGTCGGCACCTATCCCAAACTCATTTATGACGAGTATTATTACGTGCCTGCGGCCGACGTGCTGTTGCACCGACACCCGCCCACACTCATCAAAAACATGGTCCCCGGTATTGATCCCAATCTGCTGTCGCACCCGCCGCTGGCCAAGGAACTCATTGCCCTCTCTATCTATCTGCTTGGCAACCATCCCTGGGTGTGGCGACTTCCGGGGGTGGTGCTGGGTTCCGTAGCTCCCCTCATCGTCGGTCTGATAGCCTTCGAGCTCTTCAACAACCGGGCGGTATCGGTGGGAGCGGCATCGCTGGCCGCGGTAGACGGGCTCTTGATCACCATGTCGCGGGTGGCGCTCCCGGATTCGCCGGCCGTGCCTCTAGTGCTTATTGGCGTTTGGCTCATGCTGGCGATTTTGCGGCGCCTTCGACGGGGACAGCCCGTGTCCTGGGCGCGATGGTCGGGTTTCGCCGCGGTGATGGGACTGGCGTTGGCTGCCGAATGGATTGGCGGGCAAGCGCTGGTGTTGGCGGCATGCTGGCTGGCGGCAGTACCGGAGAGCCGCCGCCATTGGAAGCGGTGGCTTCCGGCCCTGGTGGTCATCCCGTTCGCCATTTACTATGCCAGTTATTTTTATGCTTGGCCGTCCGGGTACCATCAGCCGTGGCTCCCTCGAAACCCGTTTTGGGCCTTCTTCCCCCTGCAGGTGATGATCTTCACCGACATGTGGCATCTCACATTCTTTCATCCCTGGACTGCCAATGCCTGGACCTGGCTGGGCATCCCGCGTCCCACAGCGTTGCTGTTGACGGTCTCTTCTCACCAGACCATTCGTATGATGGCTTTTTCGGATCCCTGGGTGGTCTGGATGGGACTGGCCAGCCTGGCAGGGGGGTTGCTGCTCCTGCGCCGACAGCCGGTCGGCCAGCGCAGGGCTTGGGTTTTCCTGTTGTGGTGGCTTTTGTGTTTTTACGGAACGTGGCTTCTGACGCCTCGATCAAAGTTTCTCTACTATTTCACCACGGCGTCGGCGGGGTTAGACGTGGCCGCAGCAGCAGGGTTGGTGCTTGCTTGGCGCGCGGCTGCCCGCCTTCCGTGGCGCCTTTGGGCGCAAACTGGGCTGGCTGTTTTGGACGTACTCAGCGTGCTCAGCATCGCCTATTTGCTCCCGCTGTGGGTGGGCATCGCCATGCCGCGTCCGTTTTATCACGCCATCTGGTGGCCGTCACAATGGAATCCCCGGGTTCAATCCCACCAGGCCTCGACAACCCAAAGCTTTTCTCTGACCTTGCATCCGACTCGACAGGCGGTGGGGTCTTGGACGGGAGTGCCGCAAGCGGCTGCTCAGGCACCGCTGCCGAGCCCGTGGGCTGTCTTGCGAGGACAGGACTCGCATAACAGCGTGTACGCGGCGTCCTGGCGCGTGAAGACGGGGTACGCATTGAAATTAGGCACCGCTTTGGCGGAGGCGCCGGCGATGGCGGGAAGCATAGTATATCAGGAGACTATGAGCGACCAGTTGTACGCGGTCAATGTACCGACGGGGACGGTGCTGTGGTCTGTGGGGCTTCCCAATATGGCCATGGGAACGCCCGTGGTCGAGGGTCAAATCGTGGTGGTGGGATTGGGCAACAGCGTCTTTCAACGTTTCACCCGCTCTCACGGATGGATCCGCGGCACGGGAGCCAGCGGCCTGATGGCGCTGAATGCTGCGACCGGCCACGAGCTGTGGTGGTATCACACCGGCGGAGAGTCTATGGCCACGCCCGCCATTCAGCGAAATACGGTATACGACGTCACAGGGGCGGGGCGTTTGGTGGCGGTGAATCTAAATACGGGCCAGGAGCAGTGGTCGTTGCGGTTGGCTGGGTTTGACAGCACGTCCAGCCCTGTCATCGTGGGACATCACCTGTATGTGGCCACGAACGCCTACTTTTCCAGTTATCCGGCCAAGCGCTCGACCGTGTGGTCGGTCAACTTGTTGACCCACCGGGTCGCCTGGTCGCGCAACTTGCCCGTGAAGAGCGGGCTCTCGGACTGCTCGCTGGCCGTAGGCGGCCACAACCTGTACATCGCCGGGGTTCCCGCCATTACGAACGGCGGACGTGGGCCAGGCCTGAGCAACAGGCTCTTTGCCGTGAACCGATACACGGGGCATGTCGGCTGGTCGCAGCCCCTCGGGGCTGGTCGGCTTCAGGCCCTGAGCGACGTTGAAGAGGGAATCCCGTTGGCGGTTGGGAACCGAGTCTACATTGGCAGTCCCGCGTCTGACCGCGTTTTCGCCTTCGACGGCTCCAACGGACGGAAGCTGTGGTCTCGCCGGGTGGGGGCTGGAGTCACGGCCAATCCCGTTTTGTGGGGCTCGAATCTCCTCGTTGCCGGCATGAATGGTCAGCTGGACCTTTTGAACGCCAACACCGGACGTATGGTCGGGCGGGACCCGGTGTTGATGGGCCCGATTGGCGCGGCCAGTCCTCTGATTGTGGGTGGCACCCTCATCCAAGCCACCATGGGCGGCCAGCTGATGGTCCAGCCGTGGGCCCATTAGGTTTTCGGGCGGAAACGTGTATGATGGATAGAGAGATTGGGGGGAACCACCATGTTGCCAAGTAAGTGGAGCAATCTGGAGAGACAGCGTCCCCGCCTGCGCTGGGCGAAGTGGGGAACACTTGCTGGCCTAGCCTTGACCGTTCTGGGGGTCGTTGGCGTCGGCAGTTGGGGATTCGGCGTGTTGGTGATGGCCGCTTCCATCATCTGGGGTGCCGTACAGCTAAAATAATTTTTTTGTGGATCTAGGAGACCGCATTCGGAAACCCGCATCGCATGCGGGTTTTTCCATTTTTGCGAAGGGCATGCAAACGGGAGCTAATCTTTTGTTACAATATCTAGAGACACTATAATAGGCACTGTACTAGATAAAGGGGTTCCGCCATGC
>JAJZAN010000086.1 GCA_021799435.1 Bacillota bacterium
TGCGGCCCAAAACCGATTGCGTATTGCGGGCACGCAGGAGATGATGCGGACTGATCGGACTGGTACTGTGCGTCATCTCTTGAATGGTCGGCTGATCCGGCAGAAAGACGGACATAATCCAATTCAACAGGCCGCCGGGGGTTCGGGCGTTTTCGCCCGTGGCAGATTGCCGCCCCGAGCGGCCACGCCGCGCGGATCCGCCCGCAGGCGGCATGGCCGCATTCTGCGCTTCCACCACCCGTTGCGATCCTTGGGTCCGGCGTCGCTGTTCGGCTTGCACGTCTTCGGCCACGGTTCGCGGAGCCTGACCCGGTGAGGCCGACGGGATGGTGATCTTCGCGGCACTCCCCGCAATGCGGTCCATTTGCTGCCGCACCTGCTCCAAGTGCCGTTCCAAATTTTGAATCTCTTGCAGATTCACCGTGGGATGAATCCGAATTTCATGATCGGCCATACCCGTCGCCTCCTCTCTGTGTGATGACGTCCCAATCATCGGCTCCCGGAGTATTCATGGAATGTCTTTGCCGCCATTGGGCGATGAAGCGGGCTTGGCTTTCATCCGATTCATCCGATTCCCCGCGCTGAACCGCGTCCCACCACGCATCCACGGCCCCATCATCTTCGGGGGCTAAGGCAATCTGATGGTAAGCAGCCCACGCTAGGTATTCCACTTCGAGGTCCATTTCGGTGACATTCTCCAAGCGGGGATCCTGCAGCGGGATCTGGTAAGTTTGGCGATACCAAAACCAGAGGCTATTCTGCCGTTCCTGGGCGAGGCGCTCCCGCTGCGCCGGCCATGCCCGCACGAAAGGAGTCATCCCACTCACGGTATTGCGTATACAACGCCGTAATGACTTGATCGTCCTCTTGCGTCTCCCAATCCCACTGAGGCGGGGCTTGTACCGTCGCCAATTCAATCGTGGCCCGAATGAGGGCCGCTGTCTGAAACGCCATGGGCGCATCCTCAAACCGACAATCCAGATAACGCGTGGCGAGGCCCGCCATGCGCAAGGTGTCCCCATAGCGCAAATGCTTCAACACCCACACGCCTTGCGGCAATTGAAAGGTATGCTGCTGTAATGCGGTCACGGCATCATTCATCGGTTAGACTCCATTCTGCATCCCGCCGGTGCCTTGCGCATCGGTACCCATGATGGTGAAGGTTTCGATGTAGGCGCCGTTGGCGACAGCATTAATCGAGTTGGAGTCAAAGATACAGCCCCAAATCGATTTAATGAGCGTGCCCGCCAGCGAGTCGTAGAGATTGGCGACAAATGGCGGGATTTTGGCAATATTATTGAGGCCGTCTGCGGGTTCAAAGCCGAGCGAACTCAAGGATTGGTCGAACATCATCAACTTGGAAATGGTCAAGG
The DNA here is from genome assembly GCA_021799435.1 of Bacillota bacterium. Lineage (GTDB taxonomy): Bacteria > Bacillota > Sulfobacillia > Sulfobacillales > Sulfobacillaceae > Sulfobacillus_B. Next base: position 1,374 of record JAJZAN010000086.1, read on the forward strand.
TCACGCTGATTAGGCCGGGTACGTAAATGGGTGTGCCGGTCCCGACTTGCCCTTCCGGCGAGAGGTTGACGGAATAGTTCGCCGTCCAATTTTTGAAGCCGAACATCTTCGTTTGGTTCAAAAATGCTTCGCCATAGTTACCCGAAAAGACCTGCTGATTGCCAATAAGCGGATTCGGCATGGAAGACTCCTTTCTACGCCGCGACCGCGGTGTCTTGGGTCACGGTCAGGAGCGCTAACACAAAGTCCGCCGGGAGGGTTGGGCTGGCCGGGGCGGTCACGGAAATGACGGTGCCGCTAATCGTTACCACCACTTGACTCCGCTTTGGCACTTGGAAGATCAACGCACCCGGATTCTGCCCAACGCTGGCGAGATAATGGAGCACGGCATCTTGCACCCGGGACGCCGTCGTGGAGGTGATAGGCTGCCCGACAAAGGCCGACAGGACCGTATTCATCCCTTTTTCGATGACAAAGCGTTCGTTCACCGCACTCATCTGAATTTGATCACTGGTGGCCGCGGGATCTAAGGCGGCCGTGGTTTGGCCTTTGGTGACGACATAGAGGCCGTCAAAAGGCTTCAAGACGAGACAACCGCCTTGGACCAACTGATCCACCGTGGGCACCGCAAACGTCTGTTCCAAGCCCAACGCATGGAGGGATTTCAGCGTCAAGGATTCATTCAACGGCTGCCCCGCTTCCATGGCCGTTAAAGCCGCCACGGCTACATAGGGCGGGAAGGTTTGGATACTCCCGTCCAAGGCCGGCGCGGTATAGCCGTTGACCAAGTAACTGGTGTACTGGTCGGCAAATAAGGCGGCATTCGTCAGGGCGGTACTGACGGATGTCCCCGCATCCCCGCCGACAATCCCCGAACGGCCATAGCCCAGCGAGTGCATATAACTGCAATGCTGATCGTTCATCATCCAAGTGCTGGATTCCGGCGTAATGGGTGTCACCCAGAGCACATCGGTTTGCGCTTGCAAGGCGGTATACGCGGCTTGCCAGTCGGCTGTGCTGGGCGTGCCCGTGCTGCCGCCGCTGGCATAGGTAAAGGTTCCGGCGGTCGCCAAACTGGTGGCAGACGCATCCCGCACCGCCGTGACCCAGCTTTGTTGCGGCCCGTTTAAGGCGCGCACTACGGCGGTCACATTGGCCGTCAGCGTGGTGGACGTGGTACTGGTGGTGCCCACGGTCACATCGGAGACATTGTCAAACAACGCGTTGACATTATCCAGGGGATTGGGATCGAGGAGTGTCGCATTCCAGCCCGTGAAGGTATTGATCTGATTGACCAATTGTTGGGCTGTCATCCCGCTACTAAACGTAATCGTGCCGCCTACATCGGAGGTGGTCGCGACGAGGGTCAATTGACTGTCGGTGGCACTCACCGTGGGCGACGTGCCCGTGCCGCTGTACCAGATCGACAGCACGTTCAAGACCACATTCGATAACGTCACGGCTTGGCCGGAATAATCATCAGCGACGACGACAGTGTAGCCCGCACTCGATCCCGCACTCACCGCCACTTTAATCAGATTGGCCGCCGCTCCCCAACGCGTGGTCGTCAGCGTGATTTGGGCCACGGCCGAGGCATTGGCGAGACTGAGCGTGCCTTGCGTAGTGGGATTGACATTCCAGAAATACAGCGGGTTGGCCCCATTCGTCTCCCCCGAGGGATTCAAGGCGAGCCAGCAAGCGTTAGCCCCATCCGAATTTTGGCCGAGAATGTTCAGGATGTCCGCCGGACTCTGAATCAGCGACAAGGCGTTCGGGCCTTGGTTGCTGGGGCCGATCAAGACCGTGGCATTCGGCGTCACCGGATTGGGCGGATTCAGTCCCGCATAATTAAACGCCGTGCGGGCTTGCGGCTGAATGAGCACTTGCCCATTAAAATTGACAGGCATATGACACGTCCTTTCCTACCGGCGTGAAGGCCCGGTCCCGTGAAACCACTGATCCCAGCGGATCAGCCAGTGTTCCGCCGTATCCCAGCAGTCGGCGCCGACATGCTGCACAAAGCCTGCCATCGCTTCGATAGGCAGACCGACTTGGCGCCGGAGCCAGGGCACGACATGTTCCATCGGCCCCGCCACGCTATCCGGCGCAGAAGCTTTTTTGGTCATGTGAATCCTTCTTTCTTAGGTGGAGGCCGTAATCGTGGCCGGATTATACCCGGTAATGACCGGCGTATTGACGCTTTGGGCATCGTCGGCGACGGTGATGGTGAACGTGAGGGTTTGCTGATAGGGGAAAATCACGTCGCCTGCGCTGTTGGCCATCGGTCCCCAGCCACTCCAGGATAGGATTTGCTGAATGTAGGCATTCGGCCACGCGCCCAAAGTACGCCGGGCGGCAATCAAGCTCCACTGCACCAAGGCCGTGAGCGTCAGCAAATCATTCACATTGACGGTGCCGATGGTAAAATTCCATGCCTTACGCACCAGAATGCCCTGCGACAGCGTATAGCCCGTCACCGTGCCGCTGCTGTCCGTGATCGGCACTTCGTTCCATTGCTGCCCAATCACGTCGTTCTCGGGCGTCTCGCCACCGGGGATGCCATAACAATAGATAGCGGGCAAACTCGGCGTCTGCGTGGGCAAATAGGCTAACAACACCGGGACGCTTTTCAGGCCGCCCGTCGTCAAGGCCGTAATGATTTGCGCTTGCAGGGCCGAGGAGGCTTGCGGCAGAATCTGGGGGATCAGCGTCGCCGCTGCGCCTTGCACGGTGGTAAGGCCGTTTTGCACAATCGCTTGCAGAGTCCATTCACCGACTTCAATCACTGCACCGTGCCTCCCACCAATCGACATAGACCGATGCCGCTAACGGCACTCCGGCCTGTTCCACCGCCTGCATCAAGGGAATCCCGGCCTTGGCGGGATACCACCACGACGCGGCGGGAGAGCGCTCCGACACCGTACGAAAGGTGACCGGCCCACTCGGATAATCCTTATGCCTCCCCATCCGCATTCCGGTATAGAGCCCCGTGTGCCAGGTGTAATGGCTCACCACCTGAAACGTGCCGCTCCCGGCGTGATAGGCCAGCACGGGCTGTCCGCCGTTGAGGATCTTGGATCGGATTCCCTCCAGCGAGGTCACGGTCCCGCCTTGCACCAATTGGCGGACGACCGAAGACGGCAGACTGGCTGCATCATGGTGCATCGGAATGATGTTGTAGCGACCATGCTGGCCCAGACGGGAATGAGGACCGTGTAACAGGCCGGGTTTCATATCGCGAGGCGCTGTTCCGCCTTCGGGCATCTGTGCCGGATCCGCACTGATCGTCACGCCGTCCCCGGACACCTGCACCTGCACACTGGCCGCGAGTTTCGCATTCGTATAGGGTGCAGCCAGGGGAGGAATCACCGTGCCCGTTGCCGCCGCTTGCCAGACCTCTTGGATGACAGCGCCTGCTGCTTCATGGGCCTCAGCGGAAAAGGGCGCGGCTAACGCCTGCACATAGTGTTGGAGATCGGCTAATCCGGTCACGTCCCATCCGATAAGGCTCATAGCGATCCCTCCTAGCCCGGTAACAAGTCGCCCGGCGCGTTGGGGAGCGCAATTTCCCGCTTCCGTAAGATCGTGCGCGGCCCAAAGTTGGTGCCCCGTTCCATACGGACTAACCCCGGCGCAAACACCACCCATTCATAGGTGGCATTGTAGCGCACGGTATAGGCACTCCCCGCACTGGGCGCATTCGCTAACCAGGTCACGGTTTTCCCGCTCACGGTATAATCACTCGCGGCATACGCGGTCACGGCACCGGTGGCCGGATCGGTCTGAATCACGGCATACACGGTATTTGCGCGGAAGGTTAAGCGATCCGTAGATCCGGTGCCGCGCACCAGGACTTCCCCTGGAAAAGGGACACCATCGGTCCATGTCGTCAACACCAGATCCCACGGCGATAAAGACGTGGCCCCCGGCGGCTGATCGCAGACCAGATCGCCCATTTGGGCCAAGCCCAAGGCGAGCAGATCTTCCGTTTGCTTGACGCTGGTCAGAATGGCCTGAGTATATTGGAGCGGCTGAGGATAAAAATACCCCAAGCCTCCACATACCAAACAGGCCATATTGTTAGGATTGGTGGGGGTGTTACTGCAGCCACACCGGACGGCTTGAACCCATTGCAAGGTTTCGGCATGCCAACGAAAAAATTGGCGAAAGTCGCCAGGAAAGAACCGACTATTCCACGCCATGATTAATTCCTCGCCGATTCCACCAAGATTGTAGCCGATCCGCTCGTATAGGCCGTGCATTGTGCTCGCAATGATCGATAACTGCCTTGATAAACAAATACGCCGGGAGCCGTGATGCTTCCCGTTGTATCGGCCCCGGCTGGCACCGTCGTAGGCGTCAAGGTTTGCCAATTCAGATTATCCCGGCTGCCTTGAATGGCGACCGTGGCATCAAACGTGCCTTGAACCGTGACGGTATGCAAAGTCCGATCCCCTGGATAATACAATCCGCCGGCTAAAGGCATCCCATCATCCTGGGTGGCTGTCAGGATCCCGGTGGCGGCGGCGGTGCCTAAATTCGCCCGTTTTGTGACATAACTTTGCGTCATTCGCGCCTGCATATCCAGAATATTGACGCCGCGTGGCACACTCATGGGCTATTCCTTCTTTCGATGACTCCGTTTGGGAGGCCCAGGCGGGGGCTCTTCCGACGATAACGGCGAATCCAATGACGCTTCGAGGACCACGGTCAACGGAATGCCGCTAACCTGTTGAAGATGCTGCGCTTGTGCGGCCATTAACCGCACTTGCGCCTGATCATCGAAGGCGGCCACAAAAGGGCCGCCTTCCTGTTCACAGGCCGCCAGCGTACGCCCTGCCCAATGGGGCGGGGCTTGTACCGTCACCACCGATGGCGCATTAACTGTTGACATAGGGCAAGAACCGTCCCACATTCAGGAACAACCAGGCACGCTGCCGCGCTTTAATGACAAGCACGTGATACAGCAAGAGCAGCCATTCCACCTTGGTTTCCACAATAGCGAGGGGATATTTGGTCATCGGAGCCAATTGAGCCAGCGCCATGTTGTTCGGAGTACGCTCCAGAATCAAGGCAATGCTCGTGCCATTGCGGGTGCTATTGTTGTCATACCACGACTGGGCCGCGGGGCTATTAGGGTTGACCGCAATATGCCCGATGATTTGAGTGTTCGGGTCATTAATGCTGTTGTACGTGCCCCGATACACCCGAAAGCGCGTCAACACATTGCCGTTCGAAGATCCCGGCGTAATCGTCAACGTCACGACTTGGCCGACATCCACCGCCACCGCGACGCCATCCACATCCGGCGTGGTACTGCTGGCCGCCACGGTTCCCACGGGAGCCGATTCGCCATTGTCATTGGCCGCCGACACCCAGTAGTAATAGGTGGCTGCATCCGATTCCCCTAAGCCGTTGCTGGCGACAAAATAACTGTCCGTGACGCCTGTGGGCAATGTGCTGTGGGCGGTGGCGGTAAAAGTCGGCTGGGCGGGCGCTAAGGCATCGCTGTTGCCATTTTGAATCGGCTGACCATTGGGTACTTCTTGCAAAAAGATCGAGGCCGTAAAGGGAATGACGCCGAAGGGAGACGCATAGCTGGGAATCGGTTCACCTGTCACAAAACCCATGCCGCTGCGCCCGGTGGGAATTTCCGGCCCTAACAGACGCCGCTCAGTAAAGGCCCGCAAGTTCGACAAATCTGTCAGGGTATTCGGACTGGCAAACATACGTAAATTGGCGAAAGACCCTAATTTCCCTTGGTTATAGAGACTGGAAGATGAATTGTTAATATCGCCAAATTCCAGGTATTTTCCCTGCAAGTCCGTGACTCCCACGCCAGCTGCTGCGCGCCCAAAATGTTGTTGTCCATTCAGCGCATTCGGCCCAAAGTATTGATAGTTCAATGGGCCCCCATCAATCATTTGCATAATCAAACCCGGATAGTTCACGGTATTGCCGTAGTTGTCCGTCACGGTCGGATCCGCAAAAGAGAAGTTGTTTTCCGCTAGCCCCAACAATTGAAAGGCCCCATCGCGGTCTTCTTCTTGCACAGGATCGACCATCACGCCGCCGAGCAGACCCGACTGGGCCTCAACATCGGTAATGCCTCGTCGCACGCCGAAAAAGCAGACCTGCGCTTGGTTGCGCGTCCACGCGCCAATTCCGGTAGCCGGGACGCCGCCCTGCGCGAAGGCAAACCCTCCCCGAATCGAGCCGTATTGATCCCGTTCAGTCCACTGGTAGAGCGGGTTAATCGAGGGGACGCGGTTGAGCCAGTTCCAGAGTACCAAGTGCTGGTTGTCATACAACACAGACGTCATGGTCGTGTCGAGGTTCAATGTCGCCATGGCGTTGCCATCCGCATACCCGGCGCCCAAATTGGTCGACGCTAAGGCCCGTTCGAAGTCCAAGGCGCGGCCATTGAGAAAGGACTGTCGCATGAGTGAATACGACTTTTGCAATTGGTTCCAAGCCCCGATGTTGGGGTTCTTAAACAAGATATTCATGTACGCCGCTTCATCGCCGCTCATCATCCGATCTTGCGGACGCACCACCTGATTATCTTGATTTTTCCAGGATCGTGCCAACGCCTCATAGGACACGACGTTGCGCTCTTCCATCGGCAGATCCCAAACGCCGGGTTTGAGAGCGCTGGTGCCATTCATCATGGCCGACAAGAGCCGGGTATTGCGTTGCCCGTTGGTGGGCATCTCCGTAATGCGTGCCATAATAGATCCTCCTTACCGCCAGCCCAGTTGCTGTTGCACAGGACCCGGAACGATTTGATAAATCTCTTCAGGGGAATTTACGCGTCCCACCGCTTGCATGAGATCACTGTCCACCAACCCTCGACGCAAGCCTTCTTCCACATCCATCACCAGATCTTGCCGAGACTTTTGGAGTTTGGCCCCCTTCTTGCCCTCTTTGCCTCCAGCAAGCACCCCAAACTGCGGAGGCACCCCCCACATCGGTTGCGTGGCTGCCGGTTGGGCCGCCAGCGTCTGCAGACTTTTCGAGAGTTGACCAATCGCCTGATTTTGTGTCACCATATTGCCAATGACCGCTTTAAGGATCGTGCGGAGCTGGGCATTTTCCCGTCGCATGGCGGGTAAGGATTTGGCCAGCACATCTTGCTGTTCCCCCAAAATATCCAACAGTGCTTCAAAGGCCGGGGCCGCATCGAGCAAGTCTTCACTAATCCGGGGATCTTGCGCCATGCTCTTCACCAAATCTTGCTTGGTGCCGACTTGTGATCGCTTCATCGCCCGTTGGGACCGCACTTTGTGGGCGCCAATGGTATACACATCCGTGTCATTGCCGTCGGCCACATCGGGGCCGTCCGGTGGCACAATTTCGTCCTCTTCATGATTGGCGTCTTCGTTTTCGTAGTACGCATCATTGCCATCCGCATACACATCGTCCCAGTCATTTTTGCGGCGGCGGCTGTCGCCGGCTTCTTCGGCTTCATCCCCCACCCAGGCCGGTTTGGCCCGGCGCAATTTGCCCCGTGCTCGGTTCAGAGCTTTCTCGGCCTCCCGGCGGGATTTCCGCGCTTCGTCGCGTTCCTCTTCGTCTTCGGCCTCTTTTTCGTCGCGTTCCGCTTTGCGCAAGCGCAATTTGGCCCGCACCAATTCATCTTCCGCTTTTTCATCCTCGCGTTTGCGCGATTTGGTGACGCCGCGATGCTTTTTCGGGGAGCCAATCACCCCACGCAGGCCATTGACGCCCGATCCCAGATCCGGATTGTCGGGATCCTGATCTTCATCCTGCTCTTCGTCAAACTCGTCGTGATCGTCCTCTTGCTCGTCATCCCATTCCTCTAAGGCTTCGGCATTGCCTGCCGCCTTCACCAGCGCGGCTTTCGCTAAATACCGCTGAGATTTGACCAATTCTTGCATCGTCGGGTCTTGTCCGAGTTCTGCCGCAATTTGTGCGGCAGCTCGGTCCAGTGCGTTGGCCATTTAGCGGCCTCCTTTCAATGATCGGGCGAACCCTTGCACGACCGCTTTGGCGAGCGGCAAGTCCCACCCCCGGCAGCGTGTCAGGTGCGTGAGCGCCCCTTTCACCCCATCGGTAAATTCATACGTCTGCGGATCATAGCACGGGCGTTGCCCGCGTTGACAGCGCCCCCAAATCCCTCCGTCGCCCCCATCCAAATTCAAGGTCCCCAAGGCACCCGGCGTTTCGAGCGTTTTTTGCAAGGATTTCGCAATCGCCGCAAACGACAAGGGCATAAGCGGTTGATGACTCATCGCCAGATGGCGAATTTTGCTTTTACTGATTTGGTGGCCTTGTTTCTCCAGAATCTCGCCTTGCACACTAAAGCCCACTCGGCGCTTGCTCTGTGGGGTCCGTTCCTGCGCTTGTACCAATGACCACACCGCATCACTGGGCGCATGGCCTTGATAGAGCAAGACGCGCCCGACGGTGGCCGGAATCGATCCATGGGGATCAATCTCCCCGGCCTCATTCAAATGGGCCGGTTCAACACTGAGCGGTTCGCCAATCAGATTTTGCGGACCATCCAAATGGTCCCAATTGGCGTAGCCGTCTTTCAAGAGCGGATCACAATCCATGCCCTCTTGCACGACCACATCTTGGACCCCATCGGGCACTTCGGCCGAAATGGGACCATAAACAATCCGTTGCCGTGCGCCATGATGCACTTCTTCCGCCGATTTCGAGAGGGGAAACCACATGGGGCATCCCTCCTTAGATAAACTGAATTTGATACGTTTGGGAGGCAATCGATGAGGCCACGGTAAATGTCGCGGTGCCCGCACTGTAACTCATGCTCTGAATATTCGGCGGCGTATCGCCCGAAGCATTCACGGCATGCCACCAAATGGGCGCACGCGTCAAACCGCTCACGGCCACTGTTGTCGCGGTCCCCGCCGTCGCATCGGCCGTTTGTTGGGCCGTGGTCGTGGCAATAACCGTAAACAACGCATTCAGCGCCGTGGCGTCAAACCCAAAGGCATAATTCTGCCCGGGCTTTTTGCCCACAATGCCTTCTTGTAACGCCGCAATCGTCGTTCCGACCGGGGTTTGAGCTCCGGTCACGGAATTGTTAATGGCGTGCTGTTGGGCACGAGTGAAAGCCATAGGAGCCATCTCCTTTCTGTTGCGATGGCCCCGGCACTGGCAGCACGAGGCCCGCGAATGGACAGAAAAATACCGCCTTGGAGAACAGGGCGGCGCAACCGAAATGGGGCTTTAACCGGTTAATGGTGATTGTGAGAAATTAATCGTCGAAGGTCTTCTGAGTTCAGCGTGGCCAGTTCAAGAGCCAGCCATAGAGGTCTACGTAAAGGCAATGGGAATCCCGCCATAACGCTGACCAATTTTACGGGTATTCTTCATCAACCATTCCTCGTATTGAGCACGCAGTTCTTGCCCGGCCTGCTTTCCCGCATAGGTCCGATTATCCGAGACGCCATCCCGACTGACCGAACGCGACTGCGCTCCGCCCGACAAGCTAAAGCCTGCAGCGCTGAGAATATTTGCCGCCGCTTGCTTGGCTATTGCTTCACGGATAATCTGATATTCCCCATGCAGTTCGTTGAGGCCCGAGGCTAACCCGAAGTGCCAAAATGACGGAATCGAGTCGTAGTTGATGAAAAACTGCAGGCACCGTTGTTACTCGTAGCCGGATGATCGGCTACGGGGCGCATCATTTCTGTACACCTCTTCGCATTCCTGCGAACGGTCGGACTATCGCTTCATCCTGCCACGATAGGCAGGAGCACGTCGCTTAGTCTCTACACCCCTACTATCCCGCGGAACGGGAGTTGGTTGGCTCGGGGTTGTCCATTACGCCACGCGGCGCATGGGGAGGTTCCCCGAATTCAGACGTGTTTTTGGATCACGGATTACTCCGTGAGGCCACCGAATGTTAATGGCCGCCCCGTAAAACTGCCAACTTATTATGGACCCATTGTCTGGTACCAGTTCTAACAGTCCGGTAATCGGATCAAAGACAATCCAATCGCGCCCAATCGACACGGCTTGGGATTGGTTGAAGTAGCCGTAGAGGTAATACACGGCTTGGATCTGTTTGCGCGGCAACGTAAAACTCATCCAGTGGGAGAAGTCCCGAGGCCGATGATAGGTCATCGCCACCTCTTGATGTTCCACATGATAAGAGGGGGGCACGGCTCCGCGCTGTTGCAACACGTCATAAGGCAATTGTGAAATAAGCGGATCGGTATCCGTGGTATGCGGTTCCACAAAGAAATACCACGCACTTTCCAAACTGTGCGTGGCATAATCGACGTATTGTTGCAAATTGGCCTCCGTAAATTGGCTGCCGCTAATCAACAGGGTTTCTGTGACACTCGTAGTCGGGAGTTGCCACGGATTGACATCCAAGACGATATATTGGCTCGGATTCGTCCCAGTACACACCACCGTTTGCCGGGCTGCCGTCCCCAAGGGTTGGGGAGGCCCGTTGGCCCATTGCAACGTACTGGGGCTCCCGACCGTCAGGGCCAACGGATACGCCCCGACAGGGGTATCTTGAGCCACATCTCGCACGCGCACCCCCGTTACGATTTGCGGTTGAAACACAGGGGCCACGACATCGAGAGCTTCTAAGGACACGCCCCGTAACCATAGATGCCGCAATTCCTCCGACGGAATCAGCGTCACGCGAAAGGTCGGGGTCGTGGCACTCGGACCATTCGTATTCGCGATGGCCTGCATCTGATAAAGCCCGGCCACTCCGCGATAGAGTTGATTATCCCGGCTCGCAGGAGCAATCAGATTCGATCCCGGTCCTTGCACCGGCGGATCATACGGCTCACTCTCCCGAATCTGCTCCAATACAAAGGTCACGGTGGCATTGGGCTGATTAGCCCCACACGTAAAGGTCTGTGTAGCCAGAATTTGCGATAAGCCATCGGTGTATCCACTGAGACGAATCAAATTCACCACGACCGTATCCGTGGCTAAAGCTCCCTGCAAGGTTAAATAGGCCGTGATGACATTGCGTGTTGCATCATACCGGCAATATTCGTCGGCATCTTGGGCAATCGTCAAGGCATTCGTAAAGCCTCACCGCCTTTCCATGCAGAGGGGATTAACGGCCATCGTCCCGCGCCATCTGAATCCCCCACCGTTTGGCGGCAGTACGAATCCGCTGCCACATCCGGCTTTGTTCCGCACGAGTATAGCGCCCGGCGTTCTTCGGTTTGCTCAAATAACTAATGGCGGCTCGCACGTGTTCCGGGGTGTCAATCGGATACGTATATGTCGCCGGATCAGCATATTGATTCCGATCTGGGGGGTAACCTTTAGGCGGCGTGCGGTGAGCACCCGGTGGTAAGGGCTTATGAGGAGCAGGACGCTTCCCCGACATTTTGGTTTCTCCGCTTTTGGCCACCTGCGCATCCCGCCCATGATAACCGGGACGATGCGGGCGTCCTTCTTCGGCCTCCTGATCGGTATAATCCCACGCATCCGCAATAGCACGCTCTTCTTCGCCGGGGTCATCATGATCGGCAAATCCCCATGTAGTATCATCGTGGGTTTTGCGAGCCGATTTTAGTAACGTGGTCACCGATGCCCGGTCCTGCAACGCTTTGCGCAAGGGCGTGGGCGCCTCTGCGTGAGCGCGTTCTTGGGCAATTTGTTCGCGAATACTCATCGTGTTCATCTCCCTGCCCCGCCACTCCCGGTCTGCGAGGCAATCCCTTGCCCGAGATTGGCAATGTTTTCTTTCCAGAAGATCGCCCGTTTGGGGCGTGGCCCGTTTTCATTATCTGAATCTACTTCCGTGTCGAGCCCTTCAAACGCCCGCGGCATCGCCAGATCTGCCCGGCGCACCGCCGCCCACCAATCACGGCCTCGGGGGGTGTCAAAATCTTGCACCCAAGGGTATTGCTGACTGAGCAAATGGGTTGCCGTGGCAGCACTTTTCCCCGCCTCCAGCAACGCTCGATAGTCATGGAGAGCTCGCTGAATAGCGGGATCGCTCTTGTATAAGAAAATTCCGGGCTTGCCTATCGGCTTGATCTGCCCGGTGTTCCCAGGGGCATTCGCCAGCGGGTCAAAGCCCCAATCCGGCTTGCGCGGTTCACGACGCTTGGAGGCCGTTATCGCGCCCAAGACCTGCATCGAGGACTCTTGCATCGGGGAGCCCAACGGATTCCCCGCTTCTTTGGGCAGCATCCCTGGGCGTGGGCGCTTCTTCCGCATGACCGGCACATTCGGATTCATCCCGCGCGTTTTCGCCTGCCATCGACGCGTCTCCGCTTCTCGATGATCCCGTGATCCGTTCCGAACAAACACGCCCCGGATCCCATGCGCATGATGACGGGATTTCGTCAATGCCTGCGGTTTGACCACAATCTGATGGTCTCGAATAAAATCACTTAAGGCGTCCAGCAGGCGAGGGGACACGCCTGGAATTTCTGCCCGGCGCACAGCCTCCGCCGTTTTCGCCACCGCATCCGTCACCGGAACCGCCATCGTCGTAAACCCCGCGCTGTTCGGCACAGGAAGTTCCACATCAATAGTGCGCGGAGCAAAAGAGG
>JAJZAN010000087.1 GCA_021799435.1 Bacillota bacterium
GCGAATGCCACGGTGAAAATGACGGTCTGGTCGAACGCGTCAATGTGACGATCACGGCCATCTGCGAGATTCTTCACGTGGAGCTCCGAGTAGCCCTCGTGGTTGACCACATAGGCCATAAAGCGACCCGCCTTGTCACCTGCCAACAAATCGACGTCGGCGTCCTCCGCCACCACATAGTCGGGAGTTCCCTCCGGCCCGAGCCGGGCCACCCCCAGAAAGTCCCGACCGTGGTCGCACAACACATAGAGCGCCCCATCGTGTCCCCGCACCGGACTGTCATAGACGGCTGGCTCATCGGGGGTGAGCGGCTCCAGCAGGTCCGCCTCGGGTCGATATCGGTAGAGCCGTTCGTCCACCCCATAAGCCCGGCCATTTTTCAGAGTAATCCCCTCGGCGTCCCATCCCGAGACGAGCCACTGTCCGCTCAGTTCCCGCACCAGACGGGTCTCGCCAAGAGTCTCCAGCGACATGATGTATAAGTCATAGTCGCGGCCATTCCGTGCCGTTCCCGTATAGGCTAAGGACTTGCCATCCGGCGCATAATCCCCAAACTGATGCATGGCCCGTGGGTTATCGGTCAGCTGCGTCACGCCGCGGGTCTCGAGATTCAGCCAATAGAACTGATGGTACTCGCTGCCTCCGGCGTCACGCGTAAAGAGAAGTCCTGGTCCATGAGGATGCGGGTAAACGCCCGTCACCCGCTCAGGATAGTCGGTCACCATCTCGGGCCAGGCCCCGGGACTCTTCAGTGCGTAGATTTGCGGACTGTCCGTAAGATTCATGAGAAAGTACCAACGTCGGTCATAGGGAGAAAAAGCCGGCCATGTGGCCGCGCGGACGCTCAAATAATCGGCGATGTTGGGCATGCCAACGCCCCCTCTCGGAAGTGATGATTCAGACTTCTCGATACGATGCGGCGATTCCTTCAGCGCCTCACGCTGCCAACACAAGCTCTGCACCACCACCAGAACCATGCGGGACTGATTTCCTCTATCATAGAGACGAGGTGACGTCATGGACGAGCGGGCCAAACAATTTCGCACCGTGTGGTCTTGGGCGGCCGCATGCTTTGTGGTGCTTGTCTTCTGGGCGGCGCCTCCATCCCCCCATGGTTGGCTTGCCGCATCCCTCTGGGCCATCCGCATCCTTGCCGTTCTCGCTCCCGCCGCCGTGCTCATCAGCATACGCCGCGGCGCCCGGCGCGGATTGTTCCTATTCGCTTTGCTAACTTTGTGGACGGTGTGGTCCCTGCTGTCACCGGCACATGCGGCTTGGACCACGGTCATCGCCGGCCCCTTGCTGGTGATGACGTTGTGGGTGTTGGGACGGCATGGCTGGCTTTCGCACTTGCCGTGGATTGTGATGGCTGTCGCGGCCGTACCCCTCTGGGAATCATGGCCGCACCTCCCCGTGGAGATGCTTGTCGCCGTACTGCCGTTTGCCGCACTGAAGGCCTGGGCGCAGGAGGGCTGGACCGCCGTCTTAGCCGGATTTTTATTCTGTCTAGGGATAGGCGCGCTGTATTTTACCCAAAATCCTTGGGCCCTGTTTGGTGCCGCCGTCTCTCTGGCCATCCTGTCGCAGGCGGTGCGTGCTCAGTTGCGCTCACCGATCGTCTGGGTCCTTTGGGCCTTGGCTCTCGCGGCCGCGGCCTATGGAGCCGTCTTGTTGCTGACCGGGTCCCTGCACGCTCTTCCCCCGTTTTCCTGGTCGGACTGGATCCGCCGGTTGGCTGGCGGGCTTGCACCGCTGCCAGGTGGGGCCGCCGGCGCAACCCCGCCATTGGTGCTGTGGCTCTGGATGCTTTGGACGGCGCTTCGGCGCCGAGGTGACGCTCTGCCGACGGCACAGGCCATTCGCCTCACAGCGGCGGCTAGCCTAGCAGGCTCTCTTTTCACCGTTCTCGAATCCCCTCACGACCCCAGCGCTGGCCTGGCCCTCTGGCTGGTGTATGGCATCGTGATGGCCGGCGTCTCGGCCCAGGAAGAGTCCGCCCTGCGCCGCGAAAAACGCTAAAATAGGGACGCAGGAGGTTGAAGCCCGATGAAACCTGGTTTGAAACCCAACATGGACAGTACCGTGTCCACCACGGTCACGGACAACATGGTCGCCCGTTTGGGCGGACAGCAAATCCACCCGGTTCTGGCTACCGCGCAAATGATTGAATGGATGGAATGGGCTGGACGGCGTCTTATCCTGCCCTATCTGGAAGAGGGCGAAGACGCGGTCGGCTACGCCGTGGACATTGTGCACCTGGCACCCACCCTGGTTGGCGAGACATTTTCCGCCACGGCCATCTTTCGCGAACAGTCCGGCACACGCATTGTAGCTGACGTGGTTGCTGAAAATGCCCGCGGCCCCATCGGCAAGGGAACCTTCGTACAAGTACTGGTGGCCAAAGAGGCGCTGGATGGCCGTATCAGGGCTCTTCGCGCGGCACAGTTAAGCCAAACTGATGCAGGATCTCCTCCGCATGCTGATTGAGCAGCGGCGCTGGTGTCCGCACCGATCCGGGCGTGGCGCTCAGCTTGGCGGGAAGCCCGAGATGATGCACGGGACCAATGGTGGAATGGTCTAGGATCCAATCCATTTGGCGGTGTGCCACCTGCGGATCCTGAAAAACCTGCTCGACTGACTGAATGGGCGCGGCCGGCACCCCAGCTCGAGACAGGCGCTCCAGCCATTCAGCGACGGTCCCCCCCTGAAACACTTCGTTTTCCAGAAGCGGAATGAGCTCATCCCTGTGGCGAACCCGGTCCGGATTGGTACGGAAGCGGGGATCATGCCCGAAGGGGATCTGGCATTCCTCCACCATGCGCTCCCATAGGGCATCGTTTCCACATGCCAGCACAAAGTATCCGTCCTGGGCGCGAATGGCTTGGTAGGGGGCGATGTTGGGATGGGCGGACCCCAAGCGGCGGGGCACCTCGCCGGTGGCAAAATAGTTGGCCGCCAAATACGTCTGCCACGAAATGAGCGCCTCATACAGGGAGGTGTCTATCCATTGCCCCTCCCCGGTGCGCTCGCGCGCCCACAGCGCCACCATAATGGCGTAGCCGGCCCACATCCCGGCACCGATATCGCCCACCGAAAAACCGGCCTTGACGGGACCACTGCCAGGCTCTCCGGTGACATCCATGAGACCGCTCATAGCCTGGGCCACCACGTCGTAGCCGGGGCGGTCACGTCCGGGTCCCGTCGCACCAAACCCGGAAATGGAGGCCATGACAAGGCGAGGGTTGCGCTGCTTCAGAGATTCATAGTCGAACCCCCATTTAGCCATCGTGCCGGGGCGGTAGTTCTCCACGACCACATCCGCTTGATCCACCATAGCAAGAAAACGCGCCCGGTCACGAGCCTCGCGGAAGTCCAACACGATGGAGCGCTTGTTCCGATTCACGGACAAATAATAGGCACTCTCACCCGCCATAAAGGGCGGACCCCAGCGGCGGGTGTCGTCGCCTTGGGGCGGCTCGATTTTGATCACGTCCGCTCCAAAATCGGCCAGCATCATGGTGCAGTAAGGCCCCGTTAAAATGCGGGTCAGGTCGAGAACGACAATGTTATCCAAGGGGAGCACGTGAGAAGCCTCCTACAGCAGATGGATGAGCGCTTCCGCGGTGGCTTGGTTGGTCGCCACCGGAATGCCTTGCACGTCTGAGAGTCGCAACAGGGCGCTGACATCTGGCTCGTGAGGGTGTGCGAATAACGGATCCCGGAAGAAGAACAGCATGTCGATAGCGCCCTCGGCAATGCGGCTGCCCATCTGCTGGTCTCCCCCCAACGGCCCAGACATGAAGCAATGGACCAAGAGGCCCGTCCGATCAGCGATTTGCTGCCCCGTGTGACCTGTGGCAAACAATTCATGGCGTTGGAAACGATCCTGATGGCGGGCGACAAACTCCACCATGTCGCCCTTCTTGGTGTCATGAGCGATAAGTCCGATGCGCATGAGAGTCTCCATTCTTTCCCAGCTTTGACTTCATGCTACCACGACTGATTGGCGAAAGAAAAGCGTCCCCGCCGCAACGGGGACGCAAAGTCCGCCCTTATCGAACGGCGCTGGTCTCTGGGGACTTCTGCACCGAGTCGATGGCGTCGGCTATAAACCATACGGCCGGTCTCCGCAGTCGAACGCCCACGGCACTTCCGACCGATACCGGAAGTGGGTGATACACCGTGACCGGGTCCATGTCCGGGATCTCGACCACCACCTGCCAGTGCATACCCATGTAATGCGCCGCTTGCACCCGCCCATGCCAAACCCGCGATCCGAGAGCGGCTGCATCCACCACTTCCAGATCCTCTGGCCGCACCATCGCGACGCCGGAGCGCCCCACGAACACCGGTTGTGCCGCGCTCCCGGGGACACGCACACCCCCTTCGAGGCAAAGCCCCATCCCCGTGGCCGTCTCGCCATGCATGCTCTCGCGTTCGGCTGTCACCTCGGCCGGAATCCAATTGACGGGACCCAAAAACTCCGCGATGAATGCATTGCTCGGACGCTCATAAATGTCCGCGGCCGATCCCGACTGCGCAATTTGCCCTCGGTGCAGCAATGCCACCCGGTCGGCCACGACCAAGGCTTCGGTCCGATCGTGGGTCACATACAGCGCACTAGCATTCTGCTCATGCAGAATGCGGGCCAGGTCAATCCGCATGGTTTCCCGCAACCGAGCGTCCAGGCTCGCCATAGGTTCGTCAAGCAGCACCAATTTGGGGTGATTGGCCAGCGCCCGGGCAATTGCCACGCGCTGGCGCTGTCCCCCGGAGAGTTCGTGCGGGTAACGCGCGCCGAATCCCTCTAATTGCACCAAGGACAGCAGTTCCCGAACTCGTTCCATTTTTTCTTCATGCGTCTTCTTCAGTCCGTCTAACGGAAAGCGGATGGTGTCCGCCACGGTTAAATGGGGCCATAAGGCAAAGTCCTGAAACACCATGCCAATACCACGCTGTTCCGGGGATACGATAAAGCCGGGGCGAGTCAGCACGCGTTCGCCCAACCGCACTTCCCCGCTGGTTATCGGTTGAAGTCCGGCCAGCACCTGTAAGAGCGTGCTCTTGCCGCTGCCGGACGGTCCTAAAATGGCGACAATTTCTCCGGTATCGACGGTCAATGAGATGTCCCGGAGAGCCGTCACCGACCCGTACTGGGCGCCGATACCGCGAATTTCGAGCTGCAAGCGAGTCACATCCTTCCACTGAAAAACGTCTTGGCGTCCGTCTGGGTGCGAGTCTTTGAACCCGGGTTGGCGGTTTCTTCTAAAGTCCCGCTGAACCCGCTGTACCCTCCGCTGCCGGCGCGCGCTGACCGCGGCGCTGAATGACGACGAAAGTCATGACGATGAGGCTAATCACCAAGCTGGACACCACGGTAAGAGCAGCCCCAATTTGGACGTTGGCATTGTTGACGGTCTGATGGGCAATGCTGACCGCCAAGGTGGGGCCGCCTGGGGGATACAAAAGCTGTGAGACGGGAAGTTCGAATACCACGCCGGCAAAGATGATGAGCCACACCCGAAACCAGGTGTCCCGCATCATCGGGACAAAGACTTTGCGGATGATGCGGGTGAGACCCGCGCCGGACAGCCGGGCGGCAAAAATCGCGTTGGGCGGAATCTGCACCATCGATCCGCTGGCAACGCGCACAGCATACGGCAATGACCCGCCCAGATAGCCCAGCATCAGAATCACGGGCGTCCCATATACGTTCAGTCCCACGTTGCTGAAGAAGGGCTGATTCCAAAAGAAGATATATCCTGCGCCGAGCACTATTCCGGGAATGGCAATGGTGGTCGTCATCAGTACCTTCAGCGCGGACACCAGCCACCCGCCCTGACGCCACCAGGCGATGGAGACCACAATGCCGGCACCAAGCCCGATGGTGGCCGCTGCTACCGCATAGATGAGCGATCGAACCAGCCCGCCCAGCGCGTAGTTGGCATGGATGAGCCCTCGATAGTAGGCAAACGTGACATGAAACCCGCCTTGGATCCCGGTGAGGCTCTTTTCGACGCTCTCCAGCACAATCCCGCTAGCTGGCAGGAGCAGCGCCACCACAAACAACAAGGACAGCAGAATGACCCACAACCAGGGGTGTCGGGTCGGCTGTTTAGCCAAGCTTTTGCTGCCAGCCACCCGCGTCACATAGCCTCGTTTGGCGACCACACGGCGTTCCACCCATTGGGATATCGATACCAGCGCCACAAGAATGACGGACATCGCGGCGGCTTGGGCGAAATCCACTGGGAAAATGGACATGGCGGCGTAAATGGAATACGTCATCAAAGGAAAATTCGCCGATTGGGCCAGAGTTGAAGCGACACCATAGTCGCTCAGCACCTCGGCCAACACAATGAGAGCCCCTGCGGCGGCGGCGGGAATCAGGAGCGGCAACACCACGCGGCGAAAGGCCCGAAACGACGAGGCTCCGCTCAAGCGCGCGGCATAAAAGAGATCCTGGCCAATTCCACGGAGCGGTCCACTAATCGCAACCGTGGCGTAGGGAAACAATTTAAGCGCCAGAACCATGGCAACGCCCAGCGGCGACAACAAGAGATGGCCCAGGGCACCCGTACCAAAAACACCGCTGGGTCCAATGAGGAATTGCCAACCGTCGCCAATGAGAAAACTCGGCGACAACAACACCAACCAGAGAAATCCATTAAAGAAGCCTTGCCCCGGAATGGTCACCCACTCCAGGAGGAACGCCACGCCGCCGCCCATGATGGTGGCCACGATGGCCGTAAAGATGGCTAACCCGAACGAGTCGAAGACCGCCCGAAACGTGTAGGGCGAACCAAAAATGCTGGCAAAACCTTCAAGGGAAAATTGCCAATTCGGTGTCACGGAGAACACATTGGGCCAGAAGGCTTGGATGAGCAAAGCCAACATGGGCAAGACGATGAGAACCAGGACGAGAATCGCAGCCAGACCGTTGACGGACCGAAACCCCAGCCCTGAAAAACGGCTGGGCCGGCGAGCGGAGCTCTGCTCACCGGCCACGGGCCGCTGGTCGCTAGCGGATAACATTGTTCGTAAACCAATTCACCCAAAGAGCCTCGTGCTGTCCGGCCCACAAGGCGTTGACCCGGTTCCAGTGCACACCCGGACGGTTCCACAAAGGCTTGACTTCCTTGGTTACCGGTTGGAAGTAGGAGTCGCCGCCGGCGGCCTTCCAGTCCTGCATCACTTGCTGACCCTTCTTGGAGAGTACAAAGTTGACAAACTCCTTGGCGGCCTTCATATCCGGTGCCTTCTTGTTGATGGCGATGTCACTGGGCAACATGGTGACCCCGCCGTGAGGGAAGACAATCTTAATCGGGGCCCCGCCGTTAATCTCTGCACTGTATTCCGCCGAGTCTTGCGCGATAGCCACTTTGATTTTGCCGGTCGCCAACGCTTGCAGCGTGACGCCGTTGGTGGAAAATGTCTTCATCCCGTTGGCCTTGAGATTTTCAAAGTACTTCTCGCCCCGAGATACACCCATCTCCTTAAACAAGCCAGCCACCACCGGGTAGGTGGGACCCGAGACAGCGGGGTTGTTCATCCCGACACCGTTTTTGAATTCCGGCTTTAAGAGGTCTTGCCACGTGGTCGGAATGTTTTTGCCCTTGACCAGTTTCGTGTTATAGGCGATGGCCCCAGCGGCGGATACCCCGGTGGGAAAATACCCGTGGTTAGCCGGCAATAGAGACTTACCCAGCGCGTTGTAGTTGCTGAGGCTTTTGGGAGTGTATCCGGTCAACAACTGCCCTTGTTTGTCCATCAAAGCCATGGGAGCGTTGCCGTCAAACCAAATGACATCCCACTGCGGGTTTTGTGCCTCAGCGGCGACCCGCGCCAACAGCGGACCGGTGGACATGTCGCTCAAGTGAACCTTGATACCCGTCGCCTTCTGGAAGGCCGCAGCCTCCGCGGCGTCGTATCCTTCTGCCGAATAAAAAACTAAGTTCAAAGTTTGGTGCGCGGCCGGCTTGTGGGCGGCTGCCTGAGCAGTGGCAACACCGCACCCGGCGGCAATCGGTGCTAACGCTAGAAGAGACGCTGCAATTTTAACCGAGTTCTTCACGTTTATCCTCCCTGTCATCTGCGGTTGTCCGTTTCAGGTGCCTCAGACGTGCACTAGATCTCTCTGTTACACGGGGAATCTTACAGGACGAAGACTAAATCCGAGCGATCGTCCCATAAAGATTCGGCAAAGAATCGAACCCCGTGCTTTGGGCGGTCAGATGTGAGATGGGGACAAAGGCAATCCGCGAAGCCAAACCCTAGGTTGGGCGGGCTCCGACGACGTACAATATGAACGGCATGCGTTTGATACTGGGCTTCTGGGAGGCATAAAAGCATGACATGGGTTATTCGGGCCCCGGAGAATGCGTCCGATCACGAATGGCTTCAGCACTTATGGGAAGAATTTTTTGGTGGCGAGCCCATGGTGGTTGATTCCGGAAGTTATTACCTGCGCGATCTCCCGGCTTTGCTGGCGGAACAGGATGGAAACTTGGAGGGTGCTGTCAGCTGGACCGTCATCGGGACAACCGCGGAAATTGTCAGCCTCAACGCGCTTGTCGAAGGCCAAGGCTTAGGCAGTGCCTTGCTTGAACGCATGGAGTCACTTTTGCAAGACCGCGGGGTCGATCGCGTTGTTCTCACCACCACCAACGACAATATTCGGGCTCTCGCCTTCTATCAGAAGCGCGGATTTCGATTCATGGATCTCCGGCCGGGCGCTGTCGATCTGGCGCGACAACAAAAACCCGCCATTCCGGAAATAGCCCAGAACGGCATCCCCATTCATGACGAGATTTTGCTGGAAAAAAACATAAAAAAAAGCGGGGTTTCCCCCGCTTAAAAGCCGCTTGGTTATTTGTCCTCAAACCACTCGCGCATCACATCGAACCATTCATCCGCCCGAATCTCCTCATCCTGCCGCAACTCTTCGTCCATGGGAGCACCTCCTAGGCTGTGTTTAACCCATTGTATGGAAGGTGTGAGCGAAAGGCCCGGCCGATTCCGTGAACAGTCAAGATCTCGAGGCGAAGCGCATTGGGGTTGCCGTGAACCGCGCATGCCGCGTTTCCCATTGGCGTCGCATGTCACGTCGAATCTCGGCCATTACCGCGTCAGCCGCATTTAGTTCCGGTCCAAAACCCCAAAACAGCATGGTGCCTATCAAGCGCCGCCAACGGGTCAGGTCATGACGGCGACTGACCGGCAGGCCCAAAGCCTTCATCAACCGCCCATGTACAGTGCGGCGCAAGTCATCGATGTTCATGACGTCGGTCATGTCCTGGCCATAGGCAAACCCCATTTCCACCGCCCAGCCCATTAACACCATCGACAAAAACGGACCGCCAATCAGAAGGCCAGCCGGACCTGCGACCATGGCGGCGGCGCTTTCCCCGAACAGCCAACGCCGCCAGTACTCCCGCAATCGGCTGACCCGTTCCTCCACTACCGCTTCCGGCAGGCCATCAACGTCGGATACGTGGTGTACAGGGTAGCCCGCCTGCCGGTACCACCCCAGCACGCGCTCGGCGTTGTGTCGGTCAATAACCCACTCCAGCGTCCTTTGCCCGACCCGGTCCAACGCGGGCGAATAGTAAATCCGATGGCGCAGCACCACCAGCGTCACCCCCCTCATCTGCTACGCTATGTCGGAGGCTCCATCCGGGACACTGAGGGGGCGCCATATTTCGTAAGACGGGTAAAATAGTGCCGAAGGGAGATGAGATCATGGGCTTTGGACCAAAAGCGACCAGCGTGGATGACGGCGTGCAAGCCGTGCGAGATTTAATCGAACTCTTATATCCCGAGAGGGCTGACGCGGCGGTGCTAGACTTGGTCGGATCCACAGCTCGTGCCCTGTTAGGGGCCAAGGCTGCCCTCAGCTTCGAAAACATGCAACGCTTTTGGATTGACCCCGAATGGCGGGACTGGATTTTGGCACGTCTTCCCGCCCCCCTGGGGGGACCGTGGGATGCCCGTCGGGGCGAGGCCGTCAATCTAGACTCGCTGCATCCCGATTTTGGCTGGCTCATCCGTGATCGCTTAAGTGCGACGGAACACTTCCTGGAAGACGCGGACAGCCCAGACCGCTAGTCCAACATGTCTCGCGCGTCGGGGGGATTGTCGCGGCCTTCCTCGATGTGGCAGCTCACGTCAGGCCAAAGGTTGGCAGGCTTCACGGCCTCCACTGCAACGGCCACCCGTGTGGTGCGTTGCAGCAACTCCTTGAGCCGTGCTACCGTCCGGTCGGGGTCGTATCCATGCAGCACAGCACAGCGCACCTGCAACACCTCGCATTCGGCCTCGTCATCCCACACCAGGGAAGCCTTCAGCCGATCGCTTAAACCCTCTGTGCGGAACCAAGCCTGCGCCAGATGGCTGGGCGAGATCCAGCCGCCCTGAATGGCTCGCAGGTCCGTCAAGCGACCCCAGGGCGTGGTCGAGGTCATGGAACCGCCGTCACCGCAAGGGCAGGGGTGTTCCAATGCGGTCACCAGGTCCAGGACGTCGTAACGATCTAAGCTCAAGGCGTCATCCCAATGCCGAGTCAAGCGAACGCTGGCCGGTTGTCCCGGTTCGGCACGGGCTCCGGTACGCGGATGCACCAGCTCCACGTCCAATTGGTCCTCGAGAAAGTGCCACCGTCCAGCCGCACAGGACACGGCCACGGGGCCGGGATGTTCCGTGAGGGCGTACACGTTGCGCACGATGGTGTCAGGGGCAAATTCCCGAATGCGTTGCTCCAGGGCGCCTTGTCCTGTCACGTCGCCCGTAAGCCATAGTTCCTCCACCCCGTCCAGCATGCCCTGGAGCAGCATCCGAAACGCCGCCAGGGGCGATGTCACCACATAGCGGGCCGGGACTTCGGCCATGGCCTCCAACAGATCCGCCGCGTCAGGCACCAAAGTTTGCATCCCATAGCGCAGGGCTCCCGCTTCGATGAGCTGCCCGATGGCGGGATTAAGCACCGCCACGATAAGCCGTTCTCCTCGAGCCCAATCCCTCCGAGCCATCAAATCGGCCCAGTCTTCGCTTCCCTGATCAGCCTGGGCGGGGCTCCGGAACCACCACAGGGGAGCATCGCTGGTCCCCCGGGTGCGCACCACTTGGCCCCGGCCAGCCAGTGCCAGGGATGCCCGCTGCAGCTGACGCCGATTCATCATGCCAAGCCTCCTTATAGTCCTTGCGCTGCGTCCATTAAATGGTCGATATCATCCTCGGTGTTGAAGGATGCCCAGGAAATGCGCACCCCGTGTCGCGCAGCTTGCGGCTTTGTCACCACGCCCCGCTCCAGCAGCCATTCGGCCAGGCCCGACCCTAATTGCCGAGAGGTCACGGTCATCAGCGATGTACTGCCGTAGGTGTCATGAAACGGATCTTGCACCGTTAATCCTTTGACTTGGTTAATGCGGCTGCGGGCTTCTTGAGCCAAGTCGCGCTGGTACTGCGCGTGCGAATCGAAACCCTCTTCTTCGAAGTAGTCCCAGGTGATGGACCACCCCACAACGCGCGGCCAGCATCGGGTCCCGAACTCCAAGTCCTCCCCGCCCGCACTATAGTCCGGGAAGGGTCCCTTCTCCAGGCCGAGCACGCTCATTTGATAGGATTCCAGAGGCCACCGGGTCGCTGTCTCATTCTTGCGATCGCACCGGATCCACAGCCCCGCCCAGCCCGCGGGGGCCATCATCCACTTGTGCCCGCAAAAGACATAGTAGTCCGCACCAAGGGCATTGGGATTGACCACAATGTTGCCTAACGCTTGGGCGCCATCGACCAGCAATCGGCACGTCGGCCAGTCATGAACCAGTTCTGCCACCTCAGCGACTGGCAGCGACCAACCGGTGAGATATGACACGTGGCTCATCACCACCAGTCGTGTGCGGGGACCGAGCATCGAGCGGATTTGCTCCATAAACCCGATTTCCGGCGACTCCACCCGCGCCACTTTCACCTTCAAGTCAAAACGGCGCATGATTGAAGATAGCGCCAGCACCACGGCACCGTGCTCATGGTCGGTGGTAATGACTTCATCGCCAGGCTGCCAGGGCAGGCCCCACAGCACCCGAAGGATGGACTCGCTGTTGTTTTCGGTGAGACTCACGACGCCTCCCGGCATGCGCTCTTCCACGCGCCGCGCAAAGCCCCGCACGCTCTCTTTGGCGTTGACATAGTGAGTATGCAAGCCCGGTCCCGACTCGACCCATTCCAGCTCACTGGCTGCCGCAGCAGCCAGTGCCGTGCTGGGTGTGGGGCCGAGCGTTCCCGCGTTAAGATAGGTGGCTGTCAATGCCGCCGGTATGAGGAGCTTTAAGTCATATCCCTGCACGGTTTACCCCTTTCCCAAAATCCTCGACTCCGTGACGCGCCCCGCGCGCGGCCCGCGGAACGAAATCTCGACTTCCGTGCCCGCCTCCGCCTTCACAACCCATTCCGCGTAGGCCCGCTGACTGGCAGGCGGCGACCAACTATCTTGGCTGCCATATCCATCTAAGTGACCCACTGGGGTAGGAGACTGGCCGGCGACCACGGTGACGTTCCCTGTCAGCGCCGCCGTCATGTCCTCCATCATCAGCTCTTTGCCCTTTTCGGTGCTGGTCGTCGGCAGAAACCCGGCGTTGGCCACCTCGGCCACAATCCGGTACAAATTCGGACCCTCCGAGGTGATGTGAACCCCCGGGATGGTGAGCTTGGGGGTCGAGAGACCCAGTCTAGTCAAGAAGGCTGACACGTGCGCGCACTCCTCCGCCAAGAACGCCGGCGGCGGGTTCTGCACCACAAACTTAGGATTCAACCCCCCAATTTCCACCGATCCAAAGTCAGGGTGCTCATAGGCTCGCCATGGAAATATCCCATTCTCCGGCACTTCTCGGTCCACCCACGCATAAATCTTCCGGTCATCCTCGGCGTCCTGTTCCGGCGTCAGTTCCATAAGCGTTCGCACCCCGTGCTCGGCGTAGCCCCGGGCCCCCGCATGACGCGGCAAGTCCCAAATCTCGACCGTAAATCCGAGCACCCCAAAGTGGTCGTACATCCAGTCATCCGCCGCTCCCGGCATGAGAACCTTTTCGTGGCCGCTGGCGAAAATGCGGTAGTTGGAGCCCGCGAAATAGCCACTCACCTGGGAGCCCATCTCCGCCACGCGCGTGAACAGAAACCGGTCAGTCTCCGACAGCGTGTGGTCGTCTCCCGTCGACGGCTGTCGCAGAATCACGCCCCCGGAGGTGTGCAGCGCCACGTAGGCCGCCACGTTGCCATGGCGATGGATAAAGGCTGTCAAATGGCGCAGTTCCGGCTCAGACAAAGGGTATGGCCCAGCTCCCGGCTGACCGGTTTCCCCGGCCCAGCGAACCGGGAAGTTGCGATTGAAGTCCATGCCCTGCCGCCGTGCCCCCTTCGCCTTGGCCCAAGCAGGCAAGGGACCGGTGGTGGAGGTGCGGTCAATGCGTCCCTCCGGAAATACGTGATAATAAGTGCCGCCTATTTCCCCGGGCTGGCGGCGCCGCATGACGCGCGAATCCAGCTCGTCCACCGCATAGGCGCCATCCTCGGCTGGCACCCGCATGTAGAGAATGTACCCGTCCCCATTAATATCCTCCGGCACGAACCCTTCGGGCGGCTCGGAATAGGGGTAGATATGGGGGCTGGAGCGCACGCGATACGGTGTGGTCAGATACAATTCGGCACCGTCAATGGAGATGCGGGGCACCACATACACGGTGTGGTGATCGAGCAGCTCTTTGGCCTCTGGGTTGGCCGGGTAATTCTCCAAACACCATTGAATCCAATACATGGCCACAGCATTCCCAGCCACCTCGCCGGCATGAATGTTGGCATCCACAAAAATCGCGGGCTTG